>JACCVC010000202.1 GCA_013698305.1 Chloroflexia bacterium | reverse complement strand
ACTACGACCGGATCGCCTCCATGCTGACCGAGATCGGCTACACCGGCTTCATCTCGATCGAGTTCGAGGGCAAGGGGCATCCTGACGAGGGCATCCCCGACGGCATCGAGCGGCTCCGCAAGGCGTTTGATCTGTAGACCCGAGACCGATTGGTAAGCCCGCCTCTCCGTGGGCGGACTGGTCGGTGACAACTCGGGAAGATACTTCCCCTTCGCTGCGCTCAGCGTCAGCACAGGCTGCGACCCGAGTCTACATAGGTGGCGATTCTAAGCACATCATTGTGGGAGCGACTACCAGAATGTCGAGGGCATCGGCGGCACTCAGGTCCACCGCATTTCCGTTGTCGATGGAGATTTTCGACTCTCAATGCCCTCGTTGGAACTAAACGTTCTTGCCCCTCGGGTCACTCACACGCTGATTCGCGAGCGAAAAGTCGCTTTCCCCTGAACGCCAAGGTCGATAGAGAAAAGTGATCCAGCCAATGCGCCGTTCTCATCGCCGCGCTCGTTGCCGCCAGCGGTGGTGACGAAGGCGGTCCCATAGTTCTCGCCGCCCAGGGTGAGACTGGTGACCTTCCGTACCGGCATCGGCGCGAAACCGGTCAGTTCGCCCTGCGCGGTGTAGCGGAATATCCCGCCGCCGCCAGACCGAGCCGACCAGAGCGTGTCTGTCGTATCGACGCACATGCCGTCCGGCGCGCCTCCATCCTTCGGCGTCCTCACCAGCGGGGCTCGGTTCGACACCTCGCCAGACGCCTCGTCGTAGTCCAGCCGGTAGATCGTCCGGAACCCCGTGTCGGTGTGGAACATGGTCTCGTGGTCAGCGGTGAATCCCATGCCGTTGGACAAGCCGATGTCGTCGAACAGCATGGTCAGGGATCCGTCCAGGTCGAGCCGGTACAGCCGCGACAAGCCGTCGGCGGTCGGCATCGTGCCGCAGTACACGCGACCGGCGGGGTCAGCGATCACGTCGTTGAAGCGACCGTCCTTCTCCCGGTCGATGCCGTCGATGACGGTCGCTGCCGCGCCATCGCGCCAGTGGAGGATCGCCCCCGCGCCGCAAAACAGCAGCAGCGAGCCGTCGGCCTGGATCGTGTACCCGCCGATCGGCGCATCGTGCTGGAACGCGACCTCGTTGGTCTTGCTGCTGGGATCACAGCGAAACAGCCGACCGGTAGGGATGTCGAGCCAGTAGAGCACCCGCTCGTCCTCATGCCAGAGCGGGCCTTCGGCGGTCTCGCACGGTTCATCCACCAGCGGCGTTGCCTCACCGATATCGAGCGTCGGCGCATCATCGGATCGTTCTATGGCCATTTGTCCTCCAGGATCACGATAGTCACGTAGGGGCAGACCCCTGTGTCTGCCCGAGAGATGGCCCAGGGCCATCTCTATCTCTCACCAGCCCATCGCAACACCAGCGGATCGCGGCGCCGGGTAAGATTCAGCAGCCCTTCCCGAATGGTGGCAGGAAGCGGGCTAAATGGCGCTCGCGTGGTCTCGCTGGCGATGATGCCGCCCTCGGCCATCAGCACCTTGGTCGCCCGCAGGCCGCATTGCCGATTCTCGTAGTGGATCATTGGCAGCCACGCTTCCCAGATCGTGCGGGCCCTCTCCTCGTCGCCGTCCAGCCAGCCATGCACGATTTCGCCGATCACGTCCGGGATCATCGCGCTCGGCATGGTCCCGGTCGCGCCCGCCTCCAGGTCGGGGATCAGCGTGATCCCCTCCTCGCCGTCAAACGGGCTGGGACAGTCCTCGCCCGCCAGGTCGATCACCCGTTCGAGCTTGGACGCCGCCTGGTGTGATTCGACCTTGAGGTACTGGACGTTCGGGATCTCGATCGCCAACTGCGCCAGGAAGTCAGCGGGCATAGACGTGCCGCTCATCGGCGCGTCCTGGATCATGATCGGGATGTCGCTCGCCTCAGCGACCGTGGTGAAAAACCTTCGAAGTCCGTCCAACTCGACCCGGAGTGTGGCGCCGTGATAGGGCGGCATCAGCATCACCATCGCCGCGCCGGCGTCCTGGGCGGCGCGGCTCCGCTCGGCGGCGATCCTGGCGCTGTAGTGGCTGGTCGTGACGATCACCGGCACGCGGCCATCGACCTGCTCCAGACAGATCGCCTGCAACCGGTCCCGCTCGGCGTCGGTCAGCGAGAACTGCTCCGAGTAGTTGGCGAGGATGCAGATACCATCGACGCCGGCGTCGATCAGGAAATCAAGCGCGCGGCGCTGCCCGTCCTCATCGATAGTTTCGTCGCGATGGAACGGCGTCGGCGCGATCGGGAAGACGCCGCTGTATGGCTGCTCAGGAGTCATGACTCGTCCACGTCCCGCCCACCCCGATCCGGCGTCCTCGACAGGTGGGCAATGGTCAGCAGGAACGCGCCGTCGTCCTCACAGGTGACTTCGAGGCGCACGCCCGGCTCGACCGAGAGCAGATCGCCACCGCTGAGCCGCTTCTCGCCACCGTCGACCGACAACGACATCGTCCCGCTCAACACTTGGAGGGTGACTGGACCTGGCGCGTCATGCTCGTGCATGTACCCGCCCGACACCATCGTCACCAGCACCACCCGGATGGTATCGGTCTTGACCAGCGTCACAGCCCGGTGCCGCGCCTCGGTGTCCGGATCGGGCGGGAACCTGTCCGTCTCGGTCGGAAGGTGGAATATCCCGTAGATCCTGTTGCCCTGCGGTTCCATGTCGATTCTCCTTCATTCCAGTCTATCCACGTCATGTCCATGTGGATAGCCTACGTGAGATGTTGCCTGACTGCACGACCTTTTCGGCCCTTGCGTCTCTCCCCAAACGGCAAATAGCGTCTCCGGCCACCTCCGCAATCCTCGCACCCCCGACGTGAGTGGGGCAATCTGCACAAAAAATGGCTCGTGATTTGTGTCAGATGCCCCTCCACACGGCATGACACCGGTAGCACACTGTGAGCAGGTCAATGGAGACCGGTTGATTCGTGCAGAGATATGCACGTCGCACAAGTGTGACGACCGATACGTGGCGATGCGTCGCGATGCGTTGCTATAGGTCGAGCCGGTCCCGCCGGAGCGCGGGCAGGGGAGGGAGTCCATGAACTCTGGAGATACCGCGTGGATCTTGATCGCCTCGTCGCTGGTCATGCTGATGACGCCAGCGCTCGGCTTTTTCTACGGTGGCCTGGTCAATCGCAAGAACGTCTTGTCCACCATCATGCACAGTTTCTTCACGCTGGCGCTGATCAGCGTGATGTGGGTGCTGTGGGGCTACAGCCTCGCCTTCGGGCCCGACAAGGGCGGCATTATCGGCGGGCTCGATTTCGTCGGTCTGCGCAACATCGCGCCGGACGACATCCTGGCGGGCTATGAGATCCCGGTGATGGCCTTCGTCGGCTTCCAGATGATGTTTGCGGTCATCACCCCGGCGCTGATCACCGGGGCCTTCGCCGAGCGCAAGCGGTTCAAGGCGTTCGTGATCTTCAGTCTGGCGTGGTCAACACTGGTCTACGCGCCGGTCGCCCACTGGGTCTGGGGCGGAGGTTGGCTGTTCGAGTTCGGCGCGCTGGACTTCGCCGGCGGCACCGTCATCCACGTCACCTCCGGTATCGCGGCGATTGTGGCCGCCCGGATGCTCGGCCCGCGGGTCGGCTTCGGCTCGAAGCACGCCGATCCGCATGATCTCACCATGACGGTGCTGGGCGCGGGCCTGCTCTGGTTCGGCTGGTTCGGGTTCAACGCCGGCAGCGCGCTGGCCGCGAATGGTCTCGCCGCGCACGCCTTCGTGGTCACCAACACCGCCGCCGCGATGGGCGCGATGACCTGGATGACGGTGTCGTGGATTCGGCACGGTCGGCCAAGCGTGCTGGGCGCGGCGGTCGGCGCGGTCGCCGGGCTGGTCGGGATCACCCCGGCGGCGGGGTTCGTCAGCGCGTCGTCGGCCATCATCATCGGCTTTGGCGCAGGCCTGTTGTGCTTCTTCGCGGTCGATCTGCTCAAGAAGGTCGCCAAGACCGATGATGCGCTGGATGTTTTTGCGGTTCACGGTGTCGGTGGCATGTGGGGCGCGCTGGCCACCGGGCTCTTCGCCGAGGAAGCGATCGGCGGCACCAACGGCCTGTTCTTCGGCAACGCCGAGCAGCTCTGGATTCAGACGGTCGCCGTCGTCTCCGTCGCCGCCTTCGCAGCGGTGATGACGATGATCATCCTCAAGGCGATCAGTCTGGTCACCGCGCTGCGAGTGCCGGAGGACGAAGAGGCGCTCGGCCTCGACTCCAGCCAGCACGGCGAGCTTGCCTATCAACTGTAACGGTCACCTTGATCTATCGGGCGGACAACGGCGTCCGCCCTTGACACCCCAAACGAGAAAAGGAACCATCGACATGGACATGTTGCTCATCATCGCCTTCGCCTGTTTCGCCCTCCTGTTCGCCGGTTGGATCGTCGCTCCGAACAGTTCGGCGGCTCAACCGGAGATTGCGGCAGAGCCGATTGGCATGATGCCCGATCCGGCGACTTCCCCCGTCTGACCATACCCCCTTTTCTCCAAATCCTCCTTGCGCCCGCGCGTCTGCCTCTCCTCGCTGGCACACCTCTTGCGTGTACGTACAGAGTCTGGACGCTCTCGTCCGACGCAATCATGGCTCGTCTCGGGCGCTCGCCCGCCGACAGCAACGACACATGAGGGAGATACGAACAATGCCACTCAAGACACCACGGGACCTGTTTCTGCACGAACTCTCCGACAC
>JACCVC010000121.1 GCA_013698305.1 Chloroflexia bacterium | reverse complement strand
ACGATGTTGGTCACATGGGACGAAAACGTCGACAGGCTCTGCTCGATGCTCTGCTCGTCGCCGATATCGACGAAGACCTCCGGAAAGACGCTGAGCTCGGAATGCGCAGCGGCGGGGATGAACATCCCGCTCTGCGCCATCAAGGTCAACAGGCCGACCGTCTTGAGCGCCACCGTCTTGCCGCCGGTGTTGGGACCGGTAATCAGCAATACGCGAAAGTCGGCGCCTATATCCAGGCTCAAAGGCACGACGGTCCCGGGATTGAGCAGCGGGTGGCGCGCTTCCTTGAGACTCACGATATGCGACGTATGGGCGACATCCTCGGGCCGCACACGTTGAGCGGCGGTTGTCGTGTCATGAAACACCGGTCGAGTGGCATCGATCGCTCGCGAATATCGCGCCTTCGCCAGCGCCAGATCGACTTCCGCGACCGCGTCAACCATCCGGCGAAGCGCATCCGAATGATCCGCGACCTTCTCGCTGAGGTCATCCAGAATCCTGGTGACCTCCTGCTGCTCGTCAGCCTGGCGCTCACGCCAGCTGTTGTTGAGCTCGACGACATCGAACGGCTCGATGAACAGCGTCTGACCCGACGCTGACGTCCCATGGACGATGCCGCGCACGACGTTTCGCGCGTCAGCGCGGATCGGTATCACATACCGACCCTCCCGCACCGTGACGATATTCTCCTGCATTGCCGAACCCACCCGGCTGCTCGACCGAAGATTGTTCAACCGCTCCGTCAGCCGGGAGTGCGCGACCCGCACCGCCTTCCGCAATCGGGCCAACTCCACGCTGGCCGAGTCGAGCACATCACCCCTAGGGCCAATCGATTGCTCCAGCGGCGACTCCAGCCGATGCACGTTCTCGATTCCGTCGATGATGTCGAGCAGGTTCGGAAACCGCTCCTCGTAATCAGGAAGCTTGATGAACATCCGCTTAAGCCGTCGGGCCGCCGCCAGCGTATCCATGATCATCAGGAGCTCCGAAGGTTGCAGACGTGCGCCTTTCTCCACCTTGGTCAACAGCTCACGGATGTCCCTCGCGCCACCGACGCTGAACTCGGGGAACGAGTCCAGCAGATATCGCGCTTCGGCTGTCGTCGCGATCCACGTCTCGGCGACCCGGCGATCCGGAGTCGGCGTCAGGTGCCTGGCGAGATCGGACGCCACGCTGTATTGGCAATGCACCGACAATCGGCGCCGCACTTCGGGAAATTCGAGCTTGTCGAGCACCTGTTGGTTAATCATGTAACCGGGTTCCTTCTCCGGAATCCATCCGGACCTTTTTGTAGTTCCGGGGAAACGATGGCCAGGACGATAATGACGAGATTGACACGAACACATGTTCGCATTATACTCGGAGAAATACGTCGGGTCTGGCCGATTTCCAAACCCGCTCCAGCCCAGCACACCCGAAGGATGGCACATGCGCAAGCTGTCTGAGCGTCAACAGGCGATTCTCGACTATATCAGCTCATTTCTCGACGATAATGATTATCCACCAACGATCCGGGATATTCAGCATGAGCTGGGTATTTCATCGACGAGCGTGGTGGACTACAACCTTAAGGTTCTCGAAGAACGGCTCTGCATCCGGCGTAACCGCAATATCTCCCGAGGCATCGAGATCGTTGGTCGCAACGCATCTCGTGGCGCGACCGTCGAGATTCAGGTCATCGGCTCGATTGCCGCCGGTCAACCGATCCCATTCCCTGGCCAGCTTGAAGGCTCAGAGCAGGCCGAAGTTATCGAGCTTAGCCGTGAGCTCGCACCGGACGGTGGCGCGAACCTGTTCGGCCTGAGAGTGCGAGGTCACTCAATGGTAGACGCGCTGATCGGCGACGGCGACATCGTCATTCTGAAGCGCCAGGAGACGTGCGAGAACGGCGAAACCGTCGCCGTCTGGCTGGAAGCTGAGGAAGAGACCACGCTCAAGAAATTCTACCTTGAAGGGGATCAGGTCCGGCTCCAGCCACAGAACGTGACCATGGACCCCATCTATTCGCCCGCCGACAACGTGCGCGTGCAGGGCAAACTGGTCAGCGTTGTGCGATCCGTCAACTGATAGGCGATAATCAGGTCAACGCTTGGAGAGCCTCACGCACAACAGCGTGAGGCTCTTTCAGTTCCGCCGATTACCTCATCCTCGTGGTCATCTTCCAGGAGACGTTTACTGTGTTGACTGTACTGCTCACAACGTTGGGGCTTTCACTGCCCGCGGGACTCAACGCCTGGATTCCTCTGCTGATCCTCGCGTTGTCGAACCGCTTCTCAGATCAGATCGACCTTACGGAACCATACGATTTCATCTCGTCGACGCCTGGCATCAT
>JACCVC010000101.1 GCA_013698305.1 Chloroflexia bacterium | reverse complement strand
AGAGCGAGAACCTGGACGCGGCCAAGGAGCTGGTCCGGTGGATGTGGATCGAAAACACCGAAATCCAGCAAGACTGGAACCTCGCCTACGGGTTCCATGTGCCGCCGCGCACCGACGCCGCCGAATCCGCCGAAGTGCTTCAGGAGCCACCCGCGTCAGAAGTGGTCGAATTCCTGAATGACTACGGCAACGTCACCTCTCCGCTCTGGACTGGCGTGATGGGAACGGCCCTGCTCGACGCCGTTACGAACATTGCCAGGGAGGGCGCTGACGCAAGCGAAGAACTTGATATCGCCGCAACCAGGGTGCAGGAAGAGCTGGATCGCCTGTTGGCTGGGTAAGTCAGCAACACATGGGTGGGATGCCTGGAAGTCAGGCATCTCACTCACTCTTCTAAGCAACACGCAGGTTTCGCCAAGCTCAACACAAGCCCATAACAGACCGTTATCCTGACCCTGAGCGGCACGAAGGGGAAGGAACTCCCGGCGAAGCCGCTGCGCGCAGCTCAGAATACAGGGCTTGCAGAACATTGCGGCAGCAAGCTGCCGAGTGCTTCGCGCGGGGGTCCTTCGCTTCGCTCAGGATGACTGATTGGTAGTACCGGGGGAGGTGGGTTCCTTGCAAGCAGAAGCAGACGACCGCTCCAACATCTATGTCGCGACGGTGCCATGGTGGCGGCAGACGAAATGGGAAGCGTCGATCGCCTTCCTGCTCTTCATCGCGCCGATGATCATCGGCCTGGCGATCTTCACCTTCCTGCCGATTATCTGGGGCACGCTGATCAGCTTCTCGGAAGCGCGGAACACCCTCGATATCGGCAACTGGGTCGGGTTCAACAACTACATCGATATCCTCGGCAACCGGGAGTTCCGCGACTCGCTGCTCACGATCGTCGTGTTCGCCGCGTTCATCGTGCCGCTGACCTTCTTCCTCTCGCTCGGCATTGCCCTGCTGGTCAACAGCGTCGGCTTTGGCCGGTCCTTCTTCCGGTCCGCCTTTTTTATTCCCACCGCGATTTCCTACGTCGTCGCGTCGATCGTCTGGAAGATGGGCATCTTCAACGGCCTGCCCTACGGCTTCGCCAACATGGTGCTCTACTGGTTCGGCAGCAATGAGATCATCGCCTGGATCGGCGAGACCAGCCCACCCTACTACTGGCTGGTGCTGGTCACCTGCCGCCTGTGGCTGCAAGTCGGTTTCTACATGATCATCTTCCTGGCCGGGTTGCAGGAGATCGACCGATCGTTGTACGAGGCTGCCTATGTCGATGGCGCAAAGCCGGGATGGCGCACCTTCTGGACGATCACCTTCCCACTGCTGCGCAACACCTCCATCGCCGTGCTGCTGCTCAACTTCATCGCCGCGTTCCAGGCATTCGACGAGTTCATCAACATCCTCGGCGGCGTTGGCTCCGCCGGGAATCTCAGCCTGGCGCGACCTCCGCTGGTCTATCTCTACCAGGTCGCGATCGGCAATCAGGATTACGGTCGCGGTTCCGCTGGAGCGCTGATCCTGACCGCGATCATCATCACCGTGACCGTGGTGCAGGGACGCATCTTCGGGTTTGGTCGCAGGAATTGAGGCTTTTTTCAACGACGGTCCCGCGTAGTGGCCGATCCTGTATCGGCCCGGTTCGATCGAATTGCCCCAATGGCAGACCCTGTGTCTGCCGCCACGTGTTCGCGTGAATGAAACGTCATTTAAGAATTCGACAGACGCAACGAGGGTCGCAAGATGAGCACGACTGTGCGAAAGGTTCACGACGAGAAATGGGGAGAGCTTCAGCGGCCCACGGCCGTCGGGTCGGAGGCCACCAAATGGGTCTTGCTGGCGATCCGATACACGGTGCTTATCGCGCTCACCGTTGTCTTCATGTTTCCGTTCTACCTGATTATCCGGAACTCGCTGATGACGCAGCCGGAGATCACCGGGTTCGACTGGGTGTGGTGGCCCGCGGAGGCGCAATGGAGTAATTTCGCGAACCTGTTCGATGATGTCGACATGGCGACGGGGTTGCGGGTATCCGCGATCATCGCCATCGTCAACCTGGTGTTGCAGACGCTGTTCGCCTCAATGGCCGGATATGCGCTGGCGAGAATCCCGTTCCGGGGCAAGAGCATCTTCTTCTCCATCATCCTGCTGACGCTGATGGTGCCGAGCGCCGTAACCTTCGTGCCGACCTACGTCGTCGTTGCCAACCTCGGCGGCATCAACACCCTCTGGGGCATCGTCGTGCCCGGGCTGTTCAGCGCCTTCGCGACCTTTCTGTTCCGGCAGTTCTACCTCGACTTCCCGACCGAGATCGAGGAGGCGGGAAGGCTCGACGGCAACGGCTACGCGGGCGTTTACTGGCGGCTGATTCTCCCAAATTCACTGGGGATCATGGCGGCGCTGGGCGTGCTGAGCTTCATCAACAGCTGGAACGCCTTCCTGTGGCCGGTGATCGTCGGCCAGTCCAACGACACGCAGACGGTGCAGGTGGTGCTGTCGTCGTTCCTGACGGCGCAGACGATCAACCTGCCGGCATTGTTCGCGGGCGCGGCGGTCGGAGCGGCGCCGCTGGTGATCGTGTTCCTGCTGTTGCAGCGGTACATCGTCCAGGGCGTGCGGATGTCGGGCATCAAGGGGTAACCCTTTCTGTCGCCGGTGCGTTCAAGAGCATATCAACCCGAGGGCCGCCGTGACGCAACGCGCAGAGCGGTGCCTGTGTCCCGAAAGGAGACGTTGATGAAGTCTTACCCATTCGCTCGTGGCGCTGCCGTGGCGCTCGCGATTGCCTTGCTGACGGCACCGGTCATCGTCGCAACGGAGATCAGCGTGCGCGAAGAT
>JACCVC010000095.1 GCA_013698305.1 Chloroflexia bacterium | reverse complement strand
CCGACGCCGGTGCCGCCACGCGTGCTGGCGGCGATGTCGGAACCGATGATTCCCCATCGCGGGCCCGAGATGAAAGCCCGTACCCTGGCATTGCGGGAGAAGCTGCAGGCGGTGATGCGCACTGAAGGCGCGGTGATGGTCTGGCCAGGCAGTGGCTCTGCCGGTTGGGAAGCGGCGATTCAGAACAGTTGCCGGGTGGGCGATCACGTCGTGGCGACGGTGTGTGGTGATTTCGGAAGACGCTTTGCCGACATGGCGCAGCGGTTCGGTCTCCGTGTACACCGGATCGAGGCCCCGTGGGGGCAGGCCGTTTCCGCGGATCAGGTTGAGGAAGCGATCGCCAGTACAGGCAATGTTCGGGCGGTGCTGGTAACTCACAATGAAACGTCGACCGGAGTGACCAACCCGCTTGCCGAGATCGCGGCCGTCGCGCGGGTGGCGGGAGCCCTGGTTCTGGTGGACGCGGTCAGCTCGGCGGCGGCGATGCCGCTGGAGGCGGATACATGGGATCTGGATTGGGTGATCTCCGGGTCGCAAAAGGCCTGGATGTGCCCGCCGGGACTGATGCTGGCGTCGGTCAGCGGCCGGGCGCTCGAAAGGGCCGCAACTCTGGAAACGCATCGGTCGTTCTGGGACGTGACCCGGATGGCCAAGGGTTTTGCCAGGGGGCAGACTCCAACCACGCCGCCGATCTCACTCCTGCTCGCGCTTGATGTGGCGCTGGACATGATGCTGGAGGAGGGCGTCGAAGCAATGTGGGAGCGGCAGCGGTGTCTTGGCGACGCGGTGCGCCGGTCGATTGGCGATCTCGGCCTGGAGCCCTACGCTGATCCGGCGTTCGCCTCGTCGTCGCTCACGGCGTTTCGGCCCCCTTTGGGCACAACCGCCTCGCAACTTCGCGACGCAGTACGTGAGGATAGTGGAATCGAAGTCGCGATTGGCCAGAGTGTGGAGACCGATACGGTTGTCAGGATCGGCCACATGGGTTGGGTCGGGATGCCGGAGCTCGATGCGACGATCGAATCGATCGAGCGTGTGATCGCACGCTGATTCGGTCCGTTGTTGCGTCGTTGCGGGCAACTGGGGCGAAGGGGTATACTCCAGAGGTCATTCCTCCCACGGGTTGAGCATCTCAGGGTGTCACCACGTGGCGAGGCTTCGCGTGTGTATTCGCTTTTTAAGGATGGTATATGGACGGTACTGACGTTCGTGAGCAAGGCAGCGTGGACGGCGAGACGGAAGAGACGCAACAGGCGTCCAACGAATCGACCGAAAACGGCGAGCAGGAGCTCGATGGCGCCTCGCTGATGGAGCAATTCCTGAGTGATCCCAGCCATGACTACAAGACCCTAAAATATGGGGATGTCATGGAGGGGCTCGTGATGCACAAGGATCGGGAGGAGCTGCTGGTCGACATCGGCTCCAAGGCCGAGGGCATCGTGCCCGCCAAGGAGTACTCGAGCCTTTCTGATGAAGAGAAGGATCAGCTCGAGGTCGGCGATTCCATCCTTGTATTCGTGGTGCAGCCCGAGAACCCTGAGGGCCATCCCGTCGTCAGTATCGACCGCGCGCGACAGGAGAAGAGCTGGCGCCGCTTGCAGGAGCGACACGAGGCGAACGACGTTATCGAGGCAGAGGTCACCAATTACAACAAGGGTGGTCTATTGGTCAATCTCGATGGTGTTCGCGGCTTCGTTCCGGCATCGCAGGTGAGCGAGATCCGGGGTGGCGACGAGGCCAGCAAACAGGCTGACATGGCCCGCCTGATCGGCTCGTCGCTTCCGTTGAAAGTCATCGAGATCAACCGGCATCGAAACCGGTTGATTCTTTCGGAGCGCCAGGCGGTTCAGGAGCGCCGTGACGCGATGAAGGAAAAGCTGATCGAGGAGTTGACCGAGAGCGAAGTCCGCAAGGGCCGCGTTTCCTCGATCTGCGACTTCGGCGCGTTCGTCGACATCGGTGGCGCCGACGGACTCGTTCACCTTTCCGAGCTTTCCTGGAGTCGCGTCCGCCACCCGAGCGAAGTGCTCAAGGTCGGCGACGAGGTCGAAGTCTATGTGCTCGGCATTAACGCTGAAGAGAAGAAGATCGCGCTGTCAATCAAGCGTACCCAGCCAGAGCCGTGGAGTCGCGTGGCGACCAGCTACGAGGTCGGGCAACTGGTCAAGGGCACGGTAACGCAACTCGCGAACTTCGGCGCGTTTGCCCGGATCGAGGACGGCATTGAGGGCCTGATCCACGTGTCCGAGCTTGCCGAGGAGCGCATCCAGCATCCGAAGCAGGTCGTCGAGGAGAGTGAAGACCTGATTCTTCGCATCATCCGCATCGATCCGCAACGACGCCGCATGGGGTTGAGCCTGCGTCGTGCGTTGGATACGCCGGATTCGGAGCTCACCGAAGTGTTTGGCGACGATATTCTTGAAGAGCGGGATACGCTCGCCCAGAAGATCCGGGCCAAGCTCGACGCAGAGGGGCTCACGGGCCAAATTCAGGAGCCAACACCGGAACAGCGGGTGGCGGATGGTGAAGAAACTACCAGTGCGCAGCAACTGGACCCCGAGGCTGCCTCCCAGGCGGCTGGCGAAGCGCAGGTGGCGGCGTTCGAGGAACGACGCCGACGCGCCGAGGATTCCGAACAGCAGCGTCAACGGCGACAGGACGAGCGCCGACAGCGCCAGAGCTCTAGCGGCTCGAGTGTTGGTGGCGACGACATGTCGGCGATGGCAATGGCGTTCGCGATGGCTGGCGCTGACGACCTGATCAGTGAAGACAAGGCCGAGACCTCCAAGCCACGCCGGAATCAGAAGGCAACGCAGCAGGCTGAGGAGAGCGCCGCTGATGATTCGGCCGAGACCGTGGCTTCGAGTGAGCCATCGGCGGATGTTGCGGAAGCGTCGTCTGACGCTGAAGCCACGGCCGAAGCTCCGACTGAGGAAGTGGTTGAGAACGACGATTCGGAAGCGTCAGCGGCTGAACCGGCTGAAAACTCCGCAGACACTGGCGAAGACACGGATGCGACCGATGACTCGGAATCCGCGGCGTCTGAGTTCACTAGCGATTCCGTTGGCGCCGAAGAAACGGACGCCGACGTGCCCACTGATGACGACACGGAAGCAGTCGCTGAGGAAGCCACCTCGACGGAGCCGGAGAGTTCCGCCAGCGACGCGGATGTGCACGAGGCGCTCGCGGACACCACCGCACAAGAGCTTGCCGGCGACACTCCCGTCACCCTTGAGATCGAGCCGGACGAGCACATCACCGACAGCGGTCCCGAAGAGCTGAAGGTCATTGCTGATGACGAAACCGGCAATGCCGTTGCCGACGACGTGACGGAAGAGACCGAAGATCCTCAGCCCGCCGCGGAGGCGGAAGAGGAGCCGGAGTCACAATCCTAGCCAAACGGGCAGGATGATTCACCTCTGAATCCATGATAGAAACAATGATAACGGCAGGCGCGAAACGTGCGTCTGCCGTTATTGGCCATATGCGGAAACTGGTGACCGACCAGGAAATGGGTTTCTTGTCTTCCGCATGCGTGCCGGCAGCCGATTCACTCGTTCGGGTGATGACGCTCGATAAATTTCTGACGAGAGACGGGAGTGATCCGCATGGCAGAGAAGTTTGACAAGTTTACGGATCGTGCCCGCAAGGTTCTGACGCTTGCGCAAGAAGAAGCGCAGCGGTTCAATCACAACTACATTGGCACCGAACACCTGTTGCTCGGACTTGTCCGGGAAGGTGATGGAGTTGCCGCCAAGGTGCTGAACAATATGGGCGTCCAGCTTCCCAAGGTTCGCTCAGCGGTCGAATTCATCATCGGTCGCGGGGAAGGCATGATCATGGGGGAGATCGGACTGACTCCCCGCGCCAAGAAGGTGATCGAGCTTTCTGTCGACGAGGCGCGGCGGCTGAACCATCACTATATCGGTACCGAGCACCTCCTGCTCGGCCTGGTACGAGAAGGTGAAGGTATCGCGGCGGGAGTTCTCGAGAGTCTTGGCGTCAACCTGGAAAAGGTTCGAACCGAGGTGATGCAAGTGGTAAGCCAGAGCGGTTCTTCATCCAACCAGTCACAGGGATCGAAGCAACAGACCAAAACACCGTATATGGACGCGCTTGGTTTTGATCTGACCGAGGCGGCGCGTTCCAATCGGCTCGGCCCGCTCGTTGGTCGTTCTACCGAGATCGACCGGGTGATGCAGATCCTATCCCGGCGTACCAAGAACAATCCGGCGTTGATCGGGGAGCCGGGCGTCGGCAAGACCGCCATCGTCGAGGGTCTGGCGAAACGCATCGTCGATGGTGACGTGCCGGAGCAGCTGCAGAACAAGCGGTTGGTGGCGCTCGATATCGGCGCGCTGGTGGCGGGCACGAAGTACCGCGGTGAGTTCGAAGAGCGTTTGAAGAAGATCGTCAATGAAGTCAAGGACACCAGCAGTATCCTCTTCATCGATGAGTTGCACACTCTTGTTGGAGCGGGGGCAGCGGAGGGCGCTGTTGACGCGGCGAACATTCTCAAGCCCGCGCTATCTCGAGGTGAGCTCCAGACAATCGGCGCAACGACGCTGGATGAATATCGAAAGTATATCGAGCGGGACGCGGCGCTGGAGCGGCGCTTTCAGCCAGTCCAGGTCAACGAGCCGACTATCGAGGAAAGTATTCGGATTCTTCGGGGCGTGCGGTCGCTGTACGAGGAGCATCATGCCCTCAAGATCAGCGACGATGCGCTCGACGCGGCGGCGAACCTCGCGGCTCGGTACGTGACCGACAGGTTTATGCCGGACAAGGCTATCGACCTGATCGACGAAGCCGCTTCACGGGTGCGCATGCAGCGTTCTGCCGCTCCGCCGAGTCTCAAGGAGGCCAAGGCGGGGCTGCAAGCGCTCCAGAACGAGCTCGGCGCGGCGGTAGACGGTCGGGACTTCGAGCTTGCCGCCGAGCTGCGGGATCGAGAGCGAAAGCTCCGGGACCGGATCGACGCCCAGGAGCAGGAACTCACCGACACCAAGGCTTCGAATGAGGACTATGTGACGGAGGAGGATGTCGCCCAGGTCGTGTCGATGTGGACCGGAATCCCCCTGGTCCGGATTGCGGGTGAGGAATCGGAACGTCTCCTGCACATGGAAGACGCGCTGCACGAACGAATCGTGGGCCAGGAAGAGGCGATCAGCACGATCTCCAAGGCAGTGCGCCGGGCGCGGGCCGGGATCAAGGATCCACGGCGTCCAATCGGATCGTTCATCTTCCTTGGCCCAACCGGTATCGGCAAATCGCTGTTGGCCAAGGCGCTGGCCGAGTTCATGTTCGGCTCAGAGGATCACCTGATCAAGATCGACATGTCGGAGTTCATGGAGCGACACTCCGTGGCCCGTCTTGTGGGAGCGCCTCCGGGCTACGTAGGATATGAAGAGGGTGGCCAGCTGACGGAAGCGGTGCGCCGCAAGTCGTATTCGGTGATCCTGCTGGACGAGATCGAAAAGGCGCATCCGGAAGCGTTCAACATGCTGTTGCAGATCATGGAAGACGGCTCGCTGGCTGATGCCAAGGGGCGTAAGGTCGACTTCCGCAACACCGTCATCATCATGACCTCGAACGTCGGCGCCGAGGAGATTTCCCGCGACCTGACGCTCGGGTTCGCGATGCACGAGGACGATGAGCGCAGCCGGAACCGTGAGCATGACACGATGCGCGACAAGGTGATGGCGCGGCTTAAGCAGACGTTCAGGCCAGAGTTCCTGAACCGGCTCGACGCCACCATCGTGTTCCACTCCCTGACCAAGGAGCAGATCCGGCAGGTGGTCGAGGTCGAATTGGCCCGGGTGCGGCAGCAACTGACTGAGCAGGAGATCACGCTGGACATCACCTCCGCGGCGATGGATCTGATCGGCGACCGTGGCTACGATCACCACTACGGTGCGCGGCCACTGCGGCGCGTGATCCAGACGCTGATCGAGGATGAGCTGGCGGAAGGCGTGCTCACAGGCCGATTCATGGCGGGCCACACGATTCGTGTCGATGTGCCTGAAGATGAGGATGCCGAGACGCTCAAGCTGGAGGCAGTGGAAGAGCTTGCTCCGGTCTAATCTACGGTGGTTTGCCGGTTGATGGAATGGCGTTCCAATTACCACAAACACGTAGCGGCAGACCCTGTGTCTGCCCAAGGTGATGAAATGCCAGATCAGGCCGATACAGGATCGGCCACTACTCACCAATCTTCATGAGATACGCTGTAGTGAGGACAATACGTTGAACAAGAGAACGCAGCGGGGCGTTTGATGTCGCCCCGCTGCGTTCACGGCGTTTTGGAAGGAGAAGGTGCGTGCCGAAGCGACATACGTCCTGGGTATGCCAGGAATGCGGCACATCGAGTCCAGCCTATCTGGGCAAATGTCCAGGCTGCGGTGAATGGCACTCGATGTTCGAGCAGGTCGATCAGCCGGCCGCAAGGAGTGGACGAGCCCAGAGCGGCTCAGCTGCCTCAGCCGCCAGACCGATACCGATCAGCCAGGTGGATGTGTCTACGAGCGGTCGCATATCGCTCGGCATAGACGAATTCGACCGTGTGCTAGGCGGTGGCGTCGTGCCCGGCTCGGTGATCCTGATCGGCGGCGATCCGGGTGTCGGCAAGTCGACGCTGATTCTGCAGGCTGCCGGTGAAATTAGCAAGCGCGGACTGACCGTGCTGTATGTTTCGGCAGAGGAGTCGGCGCAGCAGGTGCGCGTCCGCGCTGACCGAATGGGCGTGAGCGGCGATACGTTGCTTATCCACCCGGAGATCGATCTTGAAGCGATCCTGAGCGCGGCTGATTCGGTCAGCCCCAATCTCGTGATCATCGACTCGATTCAGACACTTCAGTCAGGGGATCTGGATTCGGCGCCGGGGACAGTGTCGCAGGTTCGGGCGTGCGCAGGGAAGCTGACTCACTGGGCGAAACCCAGGAACATCCCGGTCTTCCTGATCGGACATGTGACCAAGGAGGGTACGGTCGCGGGTCCGCGGGTGCTGGAGCACATGGTCGACGCGGTGCTGTACCTGGAAGGTGATCGGTTTCACCAGTACCGGATGTTGCGGGCGGCGAAAAACCGGTTCGGCTCGACCAATGAGATCGGCGTCTTCGACATGGCGGATTCCGGCCTGACCGAGATTCGGAATCCATCCGAGGTGTTCTTGGAGGAGCGCAACTCGACAACACCGGGCTCGGCTGTCGCGGTGACGATGGAAGGGTCGCGACCGATTTTGCTGGAAATCCAGGCGTTGGCCGCGCCAACGTCGTTCGGATTGCCGCGGCGCAGCGCGACCGGATTCGACACCAATCGCCTGCACCTACTGGTAGCAGTGTTGCAGCGGCGGGTGGGGATGGGACTCGGAAGCCACGACGTCTATCTCAACGTGATCGGCGGCTTCCGGGTCAACGAGCCAGCGGCTGACTTCGCGGCGGCGATGGCGATCGCGTCGGGATTGCGAGATCAACCATTGCCGGCAGACACGGTCTATATCGGCGAGGTCGGATTATCCGGTGATCTGCGGATGGTCCAGCGCGTCGACCGGCGAATGCAGGAGGCGGCACGCCTCGGGTTCACGCGGGCGGTCGTGCCAGAGCGCTGGAAGCGAGCGAAGCAGGCCGATGTTTCCGGGATAGACGTGATCGCGGTGAGGACATTGCGCGAGGCGCTCGATCTGTCGAGAGACGTTGCGAGGGACGCAGAGCCTCAGTCGGACAACTAGCGACCGGCCAGCTTCAGGATTTCGTCGAGAAGGTGGGAGGCGGCATCTGGCCGAACGGCAGTCGACGCGGCGGCGCGCATCCTGACGAGCCGGTCGGGGTTGTCGATCAACACTCGTATCTCGCGTTCGAGCCGTTCCGGAGTGGCGTCGCTCTGCTCAAGAACAATCGCCGCGTCGAGGTCGGACAGGACGGCGGCGTTCTTCCGCTGCTCGTCGCCCCATGTGCCTGGTAGCGGAATCAGGATCGAAGGCAAGCCGACGTGGGCGAACTCGGCGACCGTTCCTGCACCCGACCTCGCGATCGCCAGGTCCGCCATCGCGTAGGCATCGGCGATCTCGTTGCCGATGAACTCCTCGACGTGGTAGCGCTGTTGGAGGCGCTGGGGCCATGATTGGCGCACCGACCTGAGCCTTTTGACGTCCGGGTTCGCTGTCGCCGGACCGGTCTGGTGCAGGATCTGAACGACGCCCAGCACGTCCGGCAGCAGGGCTTCAATTCTGATGTTGAGAGGGCTCGCGCCACGAACGCCACCGGTGATGTAGACGACGGGCAGTTCTGCGGTAAATCCGTAACGCCGTAATCCCGCCTCTTTCGAACCGTGCAGGATCGACGTCCTTACCGGATTGCCAGTGACGATGACGTGCCGATGGCGCGTGCAGGCGAGTTCCGCGGTCTGCTCGAAGCTGGCGGCGAAAGTGTCGGCGAAGCGCATGGCCAGCTTGTTGGCAATTCCGATTTGCGCCGTCTGCTCGTGTGTCAGGATCGGGGCAATGCGTGCCCCCGCGAGGATGGTGGGAAAGCTGATCGCGCCGCCCGTGCCGTAGATCACGTCGGGCCGAAAAGCACGCAGGGCTCTCCACGCCTGGATAGCACCGACGGGAATGCGAGTGGCATCGGAGAATGTCCTGATGGAGAGGTATCGGCGCAGCTTTCCTGTCTGGATGGCGGTGAAGGGAATGTCATGGGCACGCGCGATTTCTGACTCGACCCCTGGGTGTCCGCCAATCCAGAGCAGCTCGACAGGGAGTTTTCGGCGACGTATTTCCTCGACCACAGCGACCGCGGGGAGAACGTGCCCTCCGGTGCCGCCACCGGCGATGACCAGGCGCATCGGTGCATCTGGATGGATTGAAACAGCGTCAGTCATCAATGCTCCTGAGGCGAGACAGCACAGTAGCCCTGCTGGTCAGGAGTATACCGGCTCATTGCGGCATGGGCCGTGCTACGCTTCCGATACGGAGGACGTTGATGGTCAAGGGGTCGGAGGCACAACGAAGCCGAGGAAGCCTGGTTGCCGCCGGCGCTGTTGCGGTGTTGGTCGCGATTATCGACCTGATCACGAAGTGGACTGTCACGAGATGGCTGGGGCCATCCGCCAAGGATCGCGAGTGGTGGATCGTTGACGGACAACTTGGGTTTGACTATGGCCGCAACAGCGGCGCCGCCTTCGGATTGTTCCAGGGAAACGCCGAGCTTTTGGCGGCGATTTCGGTTCTTGTCGCTATCGGGTTTTGCTGGCTGATCTTCCATGAAGTAGATGGAGTCGTCGCGAGGGTTCTGAGCGCGGGAATGCTCCTCGGCGGAGCGGTTGGCAATCTGGTTGAGCGCTTTCGGCAGTCGTATGTGACAGACTTTATTGCTGTTGGTCCATGGCCGCGCTTCAACGTGGCGGACAGCGCCATCTCGGTGGCGGTCCTGCTCTTCATCGTCACCGTCGTCTTCCAGACAAGGACGGAGACTGGCGATGATGGCCAATCGTCAACCCATGAAGCGTGAATGCATCGCGAGGCAACATGTTCGGAGCGGCCCAATGAAAATGGATGAAGAGCAATCGTTCCAGATTGCGCATCGACATGAATTGTCCGCGTTGGAAGATCACGTAGGTATGCGGCTCGACCAGTTCGTGACGAAGTCGGTGCCGGACCTCAGCCGGTCCTACGCGCAAACGCTTATCGACGACGGCATGGTGACGGTCGACGGCATGGACAGGCGTTCGTCCTTCAAGATTTCGGCGGGCGAATCGATCTCGGTCGAAATTCCCGAGACCGAGTCGATGGAGCTTCAACCGGAGGCAATTCCGCTTGAAGTGCTGTACGAAGATGACGGAATCATCGTCCTCAACAAGCCTGCGGGAATGGTGGTACACCCGGCGCCGGGCCACCCAGGCGGGACGCTCGTCAACGCGCTGCTCCATCATGCGCCCGAAATCTCGGTGGCGGGAAGCACGCGGCCCGGGATCGTGCATCGGCTGGACAAGGACACCTCCGGCGTGATGGTCGTCGCGAAGACCGACCACGCCAGCCAGTCGTTGGTCGAGCAGTGGTCGCAGGGCAAGGTTCGCAAACGATACGTGGCGATTGTCGCGGGGGTGGTAGCCGAGGAGGAGGCGATCGTGGATGTCCCCATCGCCCGTCATCGGACTGACCGCAAGCGGATGGGCGTCGATCGCGACGGCAAGGCCGCGGTGACGCAGCTCTCCGTGACCGAGCGATTTGCCGACACGACGTTGCTCGACATTGACCTGAGGACCGGTCGCACACACCAGATCAGGGTTCATATGGCCTATATCAGGCACTCCATCATCGGGGACAACGTATATGGTGGCGCCACCAGCGCGCGGTTGGCGAAAGAGCTGAACGCCAGACGCCAGATGCTGCACGCCGCAACACTCGGGTTCGTCGTCCCTGGATCCGGTGAGCCGATGGAGTTTCAGGCGCCCCTCCCGGCGGATATCGAGCGCGTGCTGGCTCGGCTCCGGTCAGAAGGGACGTAACATGAGCCGGGCGCCACGATCCCGCGAACAGAGGCGGTACTTGATCGAACAAGCGTACGCTCATGCTGTCGCCGAAATGCAGCCGGATCACGCCGTGCGCCGGGTATTGACGGCGAGGGAGCGAGGTCTTTCGGTCAATGGCCTGAATGTTGAAATTGCTGGGCGCCTGGTTGTGGTCTCGGTGGGCAAGGCCGCAGCCACCATGGCCGCAGCGGTAGTTGCGCACCTTGGGGAAACAGTAGATGAGGGTTTCGTCTTGACCAAGGACGGCCACCTTGCCAACGCTCCAGAATCGTTTGTGACGTTCGAAGCGGCGCATCCCATTCCTGATCAGCGAGGAATCGAGGCCACTCGGACGATTCTCGAGACGGTTGGAAACCTATCGGGCGACGATGTGGTACTGGCCCTGATTTCAGGAGGCGGCTCTGCTTTGCTGGAATCTCCCAGGGCCGGGTTGACGTTGGCGGACATCCAGGAGGTCACGGATTTGCTCCTGCGGGCGGGCGCGCCTATCCAGCATCTCAACGCGGTTCGGTCGGAGCTGAGCGAGGTTAAGGGCGGTGGGCTGCGGCGCACGATCGGGCAGGCGCGGGTGGTCTCGCTGATACTGTCGGACGTGCTGGGCAACGATCCCGAGGTAATCGCGAGTGGACCGACGATCGTGCGGAAACCGGATCCTGAGCGTGGCATCCAGCTGCTTCAGGACTATTCGCTGAGGGATCGAGTGCCGGCGAATGTGGCCGCGTTTTTGAGGGGTGCCGCTTCTGCGTCGAATCCAATCGCAATCCTTGATGCCAGCGACGATGTGTTCGAGATCATTGGCGACAACCCGCAGTTCGTTGCCGCCGTCGGATCGTATCTTGAGGGGCAGGGGCTTTCGGTTGGTCGAATCTGGTCGGATCGGGAGGGTGAAGCGCGTGGGTGCGCAGGTGACTGGGTCAAAGCGGCCATTGATGCTGATACCGATGCCGTGATCGGTGGCGGAGAGCTTACCGTCACCGTGCGAGGCGATGGCGTCGGCGGACGGAACACCGAGTTCGCGCTCGCTGCTGTGCCTCATCTCGCATCATCTGGAAGAGCGATCACGGTTGCCAGTTTGGCGTCCGACGGGCAGGATGGTAGCGCTGATGCGGCAGGAGCGATTGTCGACGAGTGGTCTGCCATGGAACTGCGCGACCAGGAAGCCGATATTGGCGCATCATTGGCGGCGAACGACAGCGCCACAGCATTGCAGGCAATTGGGGCGTTGTTCTCGCCGGGCCCGACTGGAACTAACGTAAACGATGTCTACATTGCTGTTCGACGATAGCGAGACAGTGACCAGATCCTGACGGAGGATGTGATGAACGGCGCTGAATTGCTCGTATCGACACTCAAGGCGCATGGCGTCGAGCATATCTTCGGGCTGCCTGGCGACACCGGCATGGCCTTCTACGATGCGCTCTATCACGATCCGTCGATCACGCACATCATGACTCGAGATGAGCGCTCGGCGTCGTTCATGGCGGATGTCTACGCGCGAGTGGCTGGTCGTCTCGGCGTTTGTGAGGGTCCGAGCGGCGGAGGCGCGACCTACATCGTCCCCGGTGTCGCGGAGGCGCACGGTTCGGCGATACCGTTGCTGTGCCTGACCTCCGACACGCCGGTGTCGCAGCAGCACTGGAACGTGCTGACGGAACTCGACCAGGTGGCGTTGTTCCGGCCGGTCACGGGTTGGAGCGAGCGAGTCCTCACACCCGACGCGATGGGCGATGCAATTCGGCGATCGATACGCATGGCACTGGCGGGTCGTCCCGGCGCGGCGCATGTGTCACTCCCAGCCGATTCGCTGGAAGCACCGGTAGCGACACTCGCGGATCGCGGTAGCCATGATGCGCTCACCGACCGGGCTCCCCGGTCGCGACCTCACGCCGGCGCTCAGGAGATCGAGTTGGCGGCGCGGCTCATCGCCCAGGCAGAGCGCCCGGTAATCGTAGCCGGTGGCGGGGTGCTGTTGTCCCAGGCGTGGGAATCGCTCACCAACCTCGCGGAGTCGCTTGGCATCCCGACTGGCACGAGCATCAATGGCAAGGGAGCGATCGCGGAGACCTCACCCGTGAGCATCGGTGTCGTGGGTGGAAATGGCGCACGCACCTATGCCAACGCCTGGGTGAGAGATGCGGATCTGGTCATCTTCATCGGTACGCGCACTGATTCGACCACGACCGACGGCTGGACGTTGCCGAGCCGGACGGCGCCACCGACCACGATCCATATCGATGTCGCAGAACGAGAAATAGGGAACACCTACCCAAATGCCGCGTTCCTCCAGGGAGACGCACGGGCCACAATAGATGACCTGACGACGGCGCTAAACGGAGACGCGGCGAACATCCGGAAGCGAAATGAAGACCGGCTGCGAAAGCTGGAAGCGCAGCGCATGCAGTATCTCGATCAGGTCGATACGTGGTCGAGATCGAAGGCGTGGCCGATGAAGCCACAGCGGGTCGTCGCGGAGATGCGCCAGATTCTCGGCGACAAGGTCGTGATCGTGGCTGACCCTGGTACACCGACGCCGTATCTTTCGGCACAGTACCTATTGCGAAGGGCTGGTCGGACCACGGTCATCCCTCGCGCGCACGGGGGGTTGGGATACGCGTTACCGGGAGTTGTCGGCGCCGCGTATGCCGCCGGGAACAGGCAAGTGATTGGCATGATGGGCGATGGCAGTTTCGGCATGTCAGTGGGCGAGCTCGAAACGATCTCGCGGCTCGGGCTGCCGGTGGTGCTGATCCAGTGCGCGAATCAGACGTTTGGCTGGATCAAGGAGTTGCAACACCTGTATCACGACCAGCGCTACTATTCGGTAGATTTCAATGGCGTGGCCTATGCGGACATCGCCAAGGGTTTTGGCCTGGATGCGGTAGAAGTTGACTCTCCAGACGCATTCGCACCGTCTCTGCGGTCTGCGCTCGAATCGGGTCGGCCCACATTCATCAACGTGCCGACCGAAGCGCAGTTGACGGAGACGCCTCCGGTCGCCTCGTGGGAGCGAGCGACTGGCGCGCAGGCACGCAAGGAGGGTGCATCTTGAGCGATCACAAGGTACTCGACAGTCCACCACTGATGCTCGATGTCGATACCGGGGTTGACGACGCGCTGGCGATCGCGCTGGCGATTCGGTCCCACGCCAATCTGGTCGGCGTTTCGACCGTTGCTGGCAACGTGTCAATTGACCTGGCCACCGAAAACAGTTTGCGGGTGCTGTCCTGGATGGGCGCGGAATCGGTCCCGGTCCATCGAGGTGCGAGCCGACCCTTGGTGGTGGACTATCAGGATGCCGCCCATGTCCATGGCGGAAACGGGTTGGGGGGCGCTGAGCTTCCAGTCAGCGGAGCGTCGGAATCGTCGAACGGCGGTGTTGACGCGCTGTTGGCGAATGCGGCCCAGCACGACGGCGAGTTGGTGCTCGTGGCTCTCGGACCGTTGACGAATGTGGCAATCGCGCTGAGCCTGCGTCCGGCGTTGGCGCGCCAAATCAGGACACTGGTGATTATGGGCGGGGCGTACTTCGTGCCGGGGAACGTGACGCCACACGCCGAGTTCAATGCCTTTGCCGATCCTCATGCCTGCGGTCAGGTGTTGCAAGCCGAGTGGAACGAGATCATCGTGGTCGGTCTGGATGTCACCCACCAGACCATCATTTCCAGGGAGCAATGGGAGGCAACGCCGGACGATGCTCCTGGCGCAGCCGGGTTGCTCAAGCGGATCACTGGGCGCACGTTCAACGAGCGCAAGCTCGACGGGTTCTATCTCCATGATCCGCTGGCGCTGGCGGTGGCGATTCACCCGGAGCTGGTCGAGAAAGAGCCGCACTCGATTTCAGTCGATGTTCACGAGCGCAGAGGCAAGACGACTCCTGCCCAAGGCAGAGGAGTGAGCATCGCCACCTCCGTCGACGCGGAGCGGTTCGAGGCGGAATTTGCGCGGCGGATGGGAATCAACTCCAGGCGGACGGATGTCGGCCCGGCCTCGGTTGAGTAGGCGTGGTCAGGCGGATCGCCGAATGGCGAGGTCGAGGAGCTCCTCCAGCCACTCCCGCGTTTCGGGTTCTTCAACCACACTGAGGGAGGCGCGAGCACTGTCAAGATACCCGTGAGCGATGTCACTGGCTTCATCAAGGGCACCGGACCGTCGAATCGCCAACACCACCTCGAGGATTTCGTCATCGCTCTCTTCTTCACCGGCGATGACGCGCGCCAAAACGTCCGTTTCAGGGGAGCCAGCCTCGAGCCGAGAAACGTAGATCATCGTCGGGAGCGTCACCACCCCCTGTCGAAGGTCATTGCCGGCAGGTTTGCCCAGGTCTCTGCTCATTTCACGCAGATCGAGGACATCGTCAACGATCTGGAACGCCATGCCGAGATCCTTCCCGAAAGCGCGGAACTGCTGGATTTGCGGTTCTGCGGCTCCTCCCAGAACCGCGCCCATTTCTGCCGCGCCAGCGAATAGCGACGCCGTCTTGCCGAAAATCCGGTCCAGATACTCCTGCCTGTCTTGTTGAAGATTGTGAGCGCCCAGCATCTCTCGCAGTTGGCCATCGCAGATGCTGGCGAGGGTGTTCGCGAAGATGGCGACCACGCGTGTACTCTCGGTTGCGGCGGCGAGAATAGCGCTTTGGGCAAACAGGAAGTCGCCGATCAGAATCACCGATCCGGAACTCAGCCGCGAATTAAGCGTGGGCTGTCCTCTTCGGATCGACGCTCTATCGATGCTGTCATCATGTACCAGGGACGCGGTGTGCAGCAGTTCGACGCCCGCGGCGGCCGTGACCAGGCGTGGACGGTCGTAGGAAAACGCGCGGCCCGCAAGCAGGAGCAGGAGCGGCCTGAGTTTCTTTCCACCTGCCTGCACGATTCCCTCTACGAGTTCAGAGACGATGGGGAAATCAACGTGAGCCGCGACCGCAACACGATCGCGAACGAGGTCCAGATCGTCTTGCATGGCTTCGAATACATTTGGTGTCTGAACGCTCACGCTTGCTCCCAGCCCCGGCGGCTCAACCCGTATTTCGGGCGAGAAATGGCACCTTTGATACGATTATCCGTTCTAGTGTTTGGCGGTGTCAAACTGGCGGAAACCGGTCTGACGCTGTGCTACACTCCGGTCGCAATCCGAAACAAATCGCCGTGTTCGGTGCCGCGCACAGATACCCTGCGATTGGCGGCAGCGGGTCAGTGATATCGAACAGGTGAGGGACAAGTGGCGCACCGTAGTCAGCGAGACAGGTCCAATTCGTCAAGGACCGCTGGTTCCTCGCTGGTGCGTTTGGCGCGCCCGCACCAGTGGATCAAGAACGCGGTGGTGCTGGCTGGGCTGGTATTCGCCCAGGCAACCGATCAGCCTCAATCCGTAGCCGCGGCGCTGGTCGCGGTGGTCGCATTCATCCTCGCGAGCGCGGCGACCTACGTGTTCAACGATCTCCACGATGCGGCCGCAGACCGGCGCCATCCGACCAAGCGGGCGAGACCAATCGCGTCGGGACGCATATCATCTGCGACTGCCGTGTGGTATGGGGTGTCGCTCCTGATCGCGTCGCTGCTCGTGTCCATGGCGGTTTCATGGGTATTTACCGGGACTATCGTGACGTATCTCGTTGTCACGGGCCTGTATACACTGGTGCTCAAGCAGTTGCCCATCGTGGATGTGGTCGTCATCGCTTTGGGCTTCGTGCTGCGGGCGGCGGGCGGCGCCGTCGCGGTAAGCGTCCCCATCTCTCCGTGGCTTCTGCTCTGCGCATTTCTCCTGTCATTGTTCCTCGGATTTGGAAAGCGGCGGGCCGAGTTCATGTTGCTGAAGCATGCCGTTGCCGAACACCGGCCGTCGCTCAATGGCTACACCCTGGCGTTACTCGATCAGTTGGTCAGGATCTCGGCTGTGAGCGCTCTTGTCGCCTACGCTGTCTACACGGTAGACGTCCCCGCTGTCCCCGGTAGCGCCATCATGGTCGTGACCGTGCCTCTTGTTGCGTTTGCCATCTTCCGGTACCTGTACCTGATTTACGGGAGAAATCTGGGCGGTAGCCCGGAGTCGCTACTGTACCGGGACCGATGGTTGCTTGGCTCGCTGATTGCGTGGGCCGCAGTGGTCGTGTTGGTGACGAGGTTCGGGTGAAGAATGCAGGTTGTGTGAATAGACTTGATATGGAGCGTAGCATCTAGATGTTCGAGGAAGTATAATAGTGAGATGCTGGTACTGAGCGTTGCCTTCGCTGGAGGAACTGCTCCGATCCAAACAGAGATGCAGGAGACCGCATGATCGTAATACGAAGAGGTCGGGCGCGTTCCTCGACGTTCAGACCCAATGACATAGATGAGGTGGTGCGCAGTCTCGTCTCGGGACAGCGTGGCGCCGGTATCCGCTCTCGGCAGCAGTGGCGGCCAGCGCTTGATGTTTTTACAACTGAAGCGTCGCTGGAGGTAGTCGCTGAGCTCGCCGGAATGAACAGCGACCAGATTGACGTGATGGTGGAAGGAGATATTCTCTCGATCCGGGGAACGCGAGAGCGACCGGCGACAGAGCATGTCCGATCGTTTTATGAAGCCCGCATCCCCTTTGGGCCATTTCTGGCGGAAGTAGCGATTCCGTTTGAGATCGACTGGGAAAACACAACCGCGGATTACAGCAACGGCCTCCTCAAGGTGTCTTTGCCGCGCCGAACGGCACGATCGGTCACGGTGCGCCAGGCAGAGGTTCCGGATGAGGAAGAGAGTGAGTATCGATAATGTCACCACGTGAGAAAGACCCCGAAGACAATCGAGACGTTCAGGCTACCTCGGAGAGCGATGAACCGACCACTGAATCCCCAATTGGGCGGCAGGAGGAAGGCTCCATCCCCGCAGAGAGGGAATCCGAGGAGTCAGCGTCCGTGTCCGCGGCAGAAAGCAATGACGGGGCTGATGGCGAGGAGCAGGCAGAATCTGCCGAGCAGATATTGCCATTGCTCCCGCTACGAGGAACCGTGGTGTTCCCTCAGACGCTGGTGCCGCTCGCCGCTGCGCTCCCTCGGTCATTGAAGTTGATCGACCAGGTCATGTCCGGTGACCGCACCGTCGCGATGGTGCTGCAAAAGGATGCGGAGAACGAGAACGCCGGTCCGGACGATATTATGGAAGTCGGGACCATCGCGACTATCCACCAGATGATGCGGGTTCCCGATGGAACAGTGCGATTGGCGGTACAAGGCGTCGACCGGATGCGAATCGTCGAGATCGTCGAAGAAGAACCGTTCATGATGGCGAAGGTCGTCAAGGCGCCGGAGACGACGGAGGATACCGTCGAGATCGAGGCGCTGTCGCGAAACGCGATTGACCTGTTTCAAAGGCTGGTGGGCCTGGTGCCGCACTTGCCGGATGAGTTGGTCACGGCCGCGGTGAATGTCGACCACGATCCAAAGCACCTGGTGTATCTGATCGCATCGAACCTGCGGATGGATCCGGAGATGCGCCAAAAACTTTTGGAGATCGATTCAGTTGGCGACAAGCTGAAGGAGTTGAATGCCTTCGTCACCAAGGAACTCGACGTACTTGAGCTAGGCCGGAAGATCCAGACCGACGTTCAGGATGAGATGTCCAAGTCCCAGCGGGAATATTTCCTGCGGGAGCAAATGAAGGCCATTCAGAAGGAACTTGGCGAGAGTACTGAGACCGAGACGGAGGTCAACGAGCTCCGTGAGAAAATCGACTCGTCGGGGATGCCAGAGGAAGCCGAGAAGGAGGCACGGCGAGAGCTCGATCGGCTCTCCAAGCTGCCCCCAGCCGCCGCCGAGTACGGCGTGATCAAGACGTATCTTGACTGGTTGACCTCGCTGCCGTGGAATGTCACGACCGAGAGCCAGATCGATATTCGCCGGGCGCGGGAAATTCTGGACGAGGATCACTACGGGCTCGACAGAATCAAGGATCGTATTCTTGAGTACCTTGCGGTTCGCAAGCTGAAACAGGATGCGGCAACCGATGAGGAGCCACTGCTTCATCGGGAACCAATTCTCTGCCTCGTCGGCGCGCCTGGCGTTGGCAAAACGAGTCTCGCCCAGTCGATCGCGCGGGCCCTCGACCGGGAGCTCACCCGCATGTCGCTTGGCGGTGTTCGGGACGAGTCAGAGATACGGGGGCATCGGCGCACCTATGTCGGCGCGATGCCGGGCAGGATCATCCAGGCGATTCGCCGGGCTGGCTCCAAGGATCCGGTCTTCGTGCTGGACGAGGTGGACAAGCTCGGAAGTGACTGGCGTGGTGATCCGTCGTCGGCGCTGCTGGAAGTGCTCGATCCGGAGCAGAACGACAGCTTCCGCGATCACTACCTTGATGTGGCCTTCGATCTCTCACAGGTGATGTTCATCGCTACCGCCAACTTCCTCGATCAGGTCCCGGCGCCACTGCGGGACCGGATGGAGGTTCTGGAGCTGAGCGGCTACACCGACGACGACAAGCTCAACATCGCCCGAAAATATCTCGTTCCCAAGCAGATGAAGGCGAACGGGCTGAAGGTCGAGGCGGCCGAGTGGGACGACGCGGCGCTGCTAAACATCATTCAGCACTACACGCGAGAGGCCGGAGTCAGGAACCTCGAGCGAGAGATCGGGTCGGTGGCTCGAAAGCTGGCAACCGCGGTCGCCCAGGATGAGCCGATTCCATCGACCATCGGCACCGATGAGGTGCGCGAATATCTCGGTCGACCACGCTACTTCTACGAAGAGCGAGCAGCGCGAACGGCAATGCCTGGCGTCTCGATTGGGGTTGGCGTGACCGGAGTAGGCGGCGACATCATGTTCATCGAGGCGACCCGCATGCCGGGCAAGGGCTCAATGACCGTGACCGGACAACTCGGGGATGTGATGAAGGAGTCCGCATCCGCGGCGATGGCCTACGTGCGGTCGCGGGCGTCGGAGCTTCGCCTGAACCCGAACTTCTACGAGAAGTCGGATGTGCATCTGCACGTGCCCGCCGGGGCTACGCCGAAGGACGGTCCGTCAGCGGGGACGGCGATGACGACTGCATTGATCTCGCTGTTGTCCGGTGTTCCGGTGCGAGATGATGTCGGCATGACCGGCGAGATCACGTTGCGCGGCCAGGTTCTGCCAGTAGGTGGCATCAAGCAGAAGGCGTTAGCCGCGCAACGAGCCGGAATCACGACATTCATCCTGCCGAAACGGAACGATGTCGACCTGGATGAGCTGCCGGAGGAGATTCACAATGATCTCACCTTCGTACTCGCCGAGACCATGGATGACGTATTGAAGGCGGCGATGCCGGAGGGGTTCTCCGAGCGAGTGACGAATGACGGTCACGCGGAAAGTGTGCCATCTTCCCAACTCGCGGCTCGGGGAGTTGCCTGACATCGCAGCGAGTCACAATAGGTTCGTGTGAACAGAGCGGCGTCGGACATTGCGTCCGGCGCCGCTCTGTAGCGTGCGTTCTTGGCAGTGCTTTATTTGACGACGGCCGGGTGGCGGGCCGCCGTGACGAGCGCGGTGAACAATGCCGCATGTTGCGGGAAATTCTGAGCGAGCATCTCCGGATGCCACTGCACCCCAAGACCGAAGGACATGCCTGGATGGTACATCGCCTCAATTACGCCATCCGACGATCGGCCGGCGACAGCGAGCGATGGCGCAGGATCAGCTACCGCCTGATGGTGAAAGGAGTTCACCATCATTTCATCGACTCCCAGCAACTGGGTGAACGGATTGGGAGTGGACTCGAACTCGACGCGGTGCGAGACATCGTGTTGGGAGTATCCATCGTTGTGTTGTCGATGCTGAATTGCGTTGGGAACATTGTCCGGGACGTGCTGGTGAAGGGTCCCGCCGAATGCGACATTCATGACCTGGATTCCGCGGCAAATGGCGAGCGCTGGCAGATCTCGTTGCAACGCGGCTTTCATGAGTTCGATTTCGGAGATATCGCGCAACTCGTCGACGAGACCAGTCGCTCTGTGCCTCGGATCGCCGGTGAAGAGCGTCGGGTCTATGTCGCCGCCGCCACTCAGGATGAGGCCATCCAGCGCATCCAGCGCTTCGGCGGGGTCATCGCGAGATGCTGGCAGGATGACCGGCACACCGCCTGCCTGGCGAACGGATCGGACGTAGGTGTCTGACAGGCAGAAGCGGTAGAAGGCACCGTGCCCGAAAGTGTCATTCGAAGGGGTTGGAGTGATGCCAATGATGGGATTGCGCACCGAGGACCTCGCTTGATTACAGGCTTTCGACCACAACGCAAAACGTCTGTTAAGGGAGCATAGAGAATCCAACCCGGCTTGCCAAGTGTGGGTGTGGGTAGTCTTTCGCGCCAGCGACGAGGTAGTCGGGCGCATATGAGCCGATTTGTTTCCGTAGAGCTTGAAAGGGAAAGAGCGGTAGGGTAAGATAACGGTCGCGTTGCTTTTGGGCGACGCCGAACCGGAAAAGTCCCGAAACGGGTGCTTGACGGGAGGAGGCGAGTGAAGTAGACTCGTCTGGCGCCGCTTGGAAGGCGGGGCGGTTTGCGGAAGGAGCGGAGCCTGCGGGCGTGACGGGGTGACAACCGGAGCGGCGTTGACCGGAGACGGTTGGCGGAGGGGACGTTCGCCCTGCGGAGACGCGGGGTGCTGTGA
>JACCVC010000073.1 GCA_013698305.1 Chloroflexia bacterium | reverse complement strand
GCTGAGACGAGCCGATCCGTCCCTCCGCCCATCACGACTCGCATGATGCGCGTGGAAACGTCCACGGATAGCCACATTGTCATGCGTGGTGACGATGGCTCGTACAGCGTGTTCGACGAAACGCGATCAGCGTCATGGACCCTGGACCCGCCAACCGATCTAAATATCGACCTCACCAGACCGAGGGTCTTTGCGGCACTGGATGTGTCGCCGGACGGCTCATGCGTTCTCTACATCGTATCTGAAGTTGTCGGAAGTCCGCCCACAGAACATATCGGCACCTGGATCGCCCCGCTGGAACCCAACGCCGAATGGACGAAGCTCGATGCCCCGCTGATCGGTTGGTGGGAAGTCCCCGACGCATCCGACATCGAAACTCTCCCAGCCCAGGACTTCGCAACACCAGCACCAGATACTGACGCGACGCCAGCCGCGACACCGCAATCCGCTACCAGTCCAACCGACCTGTTCATCATCAGTGACGGCGAGATCCCCTCCGCCAATGCCGGTGGAGCCGCATTCGGGACGCTCGACGACGATGGTCTCACACTGCCGACCGCAAGCGGCGACCCGGTCACCATCCCCGATGTCGTGCGGGTCGATCGCGGCGCTGATCCGGGCCAGGCGGTCATCACCCGCTCGGACAACTCTCGCGCCGTGATCAACCTCGCTACCGGCGACATCATCTTCGACCTGCCTGTCTTCGCGAGGTTCCAGCAAAGCTCCAGCTCCTACCTCTTCACCCCGACGGACGACACCTACACGGACTGGACGCTCATCGATCTCGTTACCGGCGATACCCGCCTGCTCTCGGATGTGATCGATCTGCCGGACGACACCAGCGTCCTCCCTCTCGACCGGATAGGCACCAGGGACGTACGCCTGGTCCGCGTGCAGGAGGTGGTGATGGACGACCTCGAACTCACACCCACGAGTACCGACGTGGGCAGGTTCGTCATTGCCGGTTCGCTGAACCGCGCCGTGCCGCTGCCCGAGTTGTCCTCCAGCAGGACACAGATCAGCCCACCATCACTGGCCGTCAACAGCGACGGGAGCATCCTCGCCTACGGGACGCAGGATGACGACAGCCGCATTGTCATCCTCGACACCGCGACCAGCGATGAGCTTGCACGCTTCGGTTCCGACGCGGTCGGCGACGACCCGTCCCTGGCAGGGTTCACCGAAGATGACCAGCTGATCGTCGGCGCATCCGGCAGCCTCCTCGCGCTCGACGTGAACGCCGAGGCGCCGGTCACCGTCGTCGCGGACGGCTTCGAGGCCATCGACGACCTGCTGCTCTACGCGCCGGCGGGGATGGTCTACGTCCGGCAGATCGACACGATCCTGCAGGTCGACCTGGCATCCGGCGAGACGCGGGAGATCGCCACCGGCTGGGCGCCGCGAGAATTCAACTTCACCAAGCCCGATTCCGGCTGGATCACCTTCCTGACGCGCGACGGCCAGATGCTGGTCGACGCCCGCACCGGCGAGATCGTCTCGCAGATGCAGGCGCCGACAAACCGGGCCGAGTACACCGGAGAGGCCGAACGATGGCCGGGTTGGACGGACAAGTACGGCGACACCGTGATCTTCGCCCTCGAATACACCTACATCGACCGCGAATCCGACGGCACGCCGGGAGCCGTCTGGCTGCTCTCGCCGGAGTTCCCGAACGGGCTGGAGATCACCGCTCCAGACGATTCCCAAGCGGGCACGTACTGGCTGAGCCAGGATGGATCGACCTTGTACGCCCTTATGAACGACAGGTACAGCGGTTCTGGCAGCCCTTGGGCGATATCGCTCTCTGCCGAGTCGGGTTGGCAGGTAATTGCCGAAGATGTCATCGTCGGGGGCATATTCCCTCTCGGCCACCAGGCGGATCCCGCCAACGATTCCGAAACGCTTCCGGCGCGGGACTTCGCCACGCCTCAAGCATCGTCAGTGACCAGAAACCTCGCGAAACCTGCAGGACGCCGACAATGAGGTAGAGACCGGGCTGTCGCCGATTCAGCCGGACCCGGATTGGACGAGCATCGGTCCGAGATCGATCGACACCTGGCTGTACTTCCCGGACGACGGTTCGTAGACCCGGACCGAGGTGTCCGGGCGGGTTGAACACGACCATCCCGGACATCGCATGACGGACTATCAGGAATCACCCTTCTGCTGCCACGGCCAGCGTCCGTTGATCTCCATCTCGAGCTCCAGGCTGATGAAGGTGCGAATCGCCACGATCACCGCCAGCACCCCGACGGACTGGAACGTCGGATCGATCGCCACCGTCCGGATGATATCGCCGGCGATGAGGATCTCCAGCCCGAGCAGGATAGCGCGACCGATGGCCCGGCGATACCGCCGGTAGGCGCCATCGACGTCGTCGCCAAAC
>JACCVC010000058.1 GCA_013698305.1 Chloroflexia bacterium | reverse complement strand
CCGGGAGATGGCGCTGCTGGTGGAGCAGGCCGGCTGGGGCGCCCACGACCTGCGCCGGGTCAGCGTGGACGCGATGAAGTCGGCGTTCCTGCCCTACGACCTGCGACGGCAGCTGATCCGGGACGTGATCGTGCCCGGGTATGCCGCCTGGGAGGGCTGAGCGATACGACTCAGGGATCGCCTCCGCCCTCCCGGTGGACCCACGCCTCGCCTGGCGTTCAGGGCGCACGGAGCGGGAATCTGGCCCCAGGCTTGATACCCACCCACCGGGGGGATACTAGCAGCATGGCTCGCAGGAAGCGGACCCACAGGCGCGGAGCGACGTTCGCGGCGGCTGCGGTCGTTGCGCTGGCCTTCACCGCACCGAGCGTCTCGGCGCACTATGACACCAGCAACCGCGACAGGGTTCCCAGCTCGTATAGCACGGTGTGGGACTGCACTTGGCAATACGACGGTGGCGCCTGGACCGACAATGTTACCGTCCACATAGCAACGGGTTCCGCTCCGGTTCCGGATAACGATATGGATGGGTCTTACGCGCGACTGACCACCCGCCTTGACACAGGATGGTCGCGCCTACAATTTCAAGTCTCGCATCCGAAACGCAGTGTTCCAGTGGAACTCGGCGCTACAGGGTACTGATTCGGGGGTTGGTGGCCTCGATTATGTCAATGGGGATGCCAACTACACCGACGGGCTGTACTGGCATACGATCGTTGTGTATTATTACAATCCGCCTGGCAAGACAGTAGACGAGCCACCCGGCGCGGGCACCGGTCAAACAAGCCCCACAAGACGAATGAGAGCGTATCCGCGACCGGGAGGAGACGACGACTGTGGTACGAACGCTAGTTCGGACAGTCGGACGACGAGAGCAGCGATCTACATTCCCACGTACAGTCATTGGTACACTGCCGATGAGCGGGCGGACTGGGAGGCGTGCCCCGGCCGCGATCCCGGAGGTCACTATCTCTGCAGGAAAGACATTGACCTCCAGAGTACGGTTGCGCACGAATTGGGCCATTCATTCGGTATGGCACATCCGGATAGCGGCAGGCTGGAGCATACCAGTTGCATTACTGGGATGAGGTGCATCTGGGCCGTGCCCTGAGAGATCAGTTCCCGTAAGGAGTTATACATGCGGCCAAAGAATCGAATCTCCATGGTGGCCACCCTGGCCCTGGCGCTCTGTGCACTGTCCGCCGCTTGCGGGACATCGGTTCAGGCCCCCCCCAGTGAGCAGGCCACGTCCAGCCAATCCCCCTCACCGCCGAGCGATCCTCCCTCGTCGTCGAGCGACCCACCCTCCTCGGCTTCAGGATTTGGAGTGGGGGAGCCCGGGTGTGGAGTGACTAGCGTCAGTTCCTACAGCGAGGAAAACTTGAGGGAAACGGAAGACCTTTACCCGGATGCCGAGAGCGCAGCAGCAGCTTTCGTCGACGAGACCCTAGAACTCCGGACGAGCGACCCAGCGATGGTTGAGCGATTGGAGGAGGGGCAGGCGATCTTGGACCGGGTCGTAGCTGGAGAACCGCTGAGCACGGAAGACGCCGATCGAGGTGACGAGGCTGCTTTGAGCGGAGCGGCAGAACTTCTTGCTCTACAGGTGCTGAGTCGTGCCTTTGACGAGGGCACCATAGTTGCCCAGAGTAACGAGACGGGGAACCAGACGACTTATGCTAGTCCGCCCGGCGAGGTCAGCGCTAGCGTCTCAGTCCTTCGGGCACCAGGGGAGCCCGAAGCCTGGTTCGTCGAAGGCCACAGTTGGGAGCTTCCGGGCTCTGAATGCGATCCTCGTCCCGACGAGTAGCAGGTCGTAGCCTCGCACCTGGGCAGGTTGATCCCGGTGCGACAGGTGGCAGGCGCTCGCGGCTGAGGCGGGTCGCTCGGTCACGACGGTGGCGCTGTTGACGGCGATGCGGCACGCCGCGAACTCGCGGGAGATGCGCCGGGGAGGCGTTCGGGCTGCCCAGCATCTGGGAGGCGATCCAGTGGTGCGGCGCCGAGCGGCTGGGCCACGGGGTGCGGATCGTCGACGACCTGACCCTGGACGGCCGTCCGGACGCCGAGGTCGAGATGCCGTATGCCGAGTGGACCGACGAGCAGGTGGGCCGGGTGCGGCTGGGCCGGCTGGCGGCATACGTCCGGGACCGGCGGATCCCGCTGGAGCTGTGCCCGAGCAGCAACCTGCAGACCGGCGCGGCGGGCACCATCGCGGGCCACCCGATCACGCTGCTGTCCCGGTTGCGGTTCCGGGTGACGCTGAACACCGACAACCGGCTGATGAGCGCCACCTCGATGA
>JACCVC010000045.1 GCA_013698305.1 Chloroflexia bacterium | reverse complement strand
ACGCTGGAATCGCTGCGGCGCAATATCGGCGTCGTCATGCAGGAGAGCTTTCTCTTCTCGATGACGATCAGGGAGAACATCGCCTACGGGCGACCGGATGCCACCGAGGAGGAGATCATCGCCGCCGCCAGGGCCGCCCAGGCGCACGAGTTCATCAGCCGGATCGACGAGGGCTACGACTCGCTGGTGGGCGAGCGCGGCGTGACGCTCTCCGGCGGGCAGAAGCAGCGGCTCGCGATCGCACGGGCGTTGTTGCTGAATCCCCGCATCCTGATCCTCGACGACGCCACTGCCAGTGTGGACAGCGAGACCGAGCATCAAATCCAGCAGGCGCTGCGTGTACTAATGGAAGGCCGCACCTCATTCGTCATCGCCCAGCGGATCACGACGGTGCAGGACGCCGATCAGATCCTCGTGTTCGAGGACGGTCGCGTCATCGAGCGCGGCACGCATGACGAGTTGCTGGAGCGGGAAAGCTTCTATCACGAGCTCTACGACTTGCAGCAAGGGGACCAGGAGGATGCCGTCCGGCCTGGCATTGTGATCGAGGATGAGCACGCTGACCCGAACGCGGTTGCGATGCGGGGAACTCCGGTCGGGCAACCCGGCGGCGGCGCCAGCGGCGAAGGAGCGTAGAACCACCATGGGTCAGATTCGTTACCAGGCTCCAGAAGAGACAATGGGCAAGGCCTACGACAGCCGCATTGTGCGGCGGCTGGTCAAGTTCCTGCAGCCCTATCGTTCCAAAGTCAGCCTCACGCTCGGCATGGTGATCATTGTCACCTGCGCAGAACTCGGCCTGCCGTGGTTGTTCAGCCGGGCGATCGACGAGGTCGACAACGATCGGCGCCTCTGGATGATCAACGCCATCGGTGCGGCCTTCGTCCTGATGATCGTGATCCGGTTCTTCGGTATGTGGCAGCAGTACCGCACCGCGCAGTGGCTCGGTAACCGGGTCGTCTTCGACATGCGCAATCGCATGTTCCGGCACTTGCAGTCGCTCAGCATCGGCTACATCGACAAGCGCGGCGTCGGTACTGTCATGACGCGTATCCAGAACGACGTCAGCGTCATCCAGGAGATGTTCTCGGACACCGTCCTCGGCGTGCTCAGCAACGTGCTGGTGCTGGTCGGCATCATCATTATCATGCTGATCACCGACTGGCAGCTCGCCCTGCTGACCTACCTGGTGATCCCGGTCATGCTGCTGGTCATGCGCTACTGGCAGCGGTACGCCAAGGCGGCCTACCGGGTGACGCGCCGTACGTTGAGCGCCGTCAACGCCAACCTCGCCGAGAGCATCGCCGGGATGCGGGTGGTGCAATCGTACACGCGCGAGCCACTCAATTTCCGGTTCTTTCGCACCATCAATCGCAATAACTTCGACGCCGCAGTGGACGCCGCCAGGTTGTCGGCGCTGCTCTTCCCGGTGGTGACGCTGCTGGCCGCGATAGCGACGGCAATGCTGGTGTTCCTCGGCGGCAACAAGGTGTTCGACAACCAGATGACGCTCGGCGAGCTGGTGCTGTTCGTCGCGTTGATCGACCGCTTCTTCGCCCCGATTCGGGATCTCAGCCAGCAATACAGCGTCTTGCAGTCGGCGATGGTCGCCGGCGAGCGCATCTTCGAGGTGCTCGATGTCGAGCCCGAGGTGCAGGACAAGCGTGACGCCTATGTCCTGCCCCAGATCACCGGCAAGGTCGACTACAACCACGTCACCTTCGGCTTCGGCGAGACGCAGATCCTCCACGATATTAACCTGCACGTCGAGCCGGGCGAGACGGTCGCCTTCGTCGGCGAGACCGGAGCCGGAAAGAGCTCGATGGTCAACCTGCTGATGCGCTTCGTCGATGTCTGGAGCGGCAGCATCACCATCGATGGCCATGACATCCGGGATGTGACGCAGCAATCGTTGCGGTCACAGCTGGGCATGGTGCTGCAGGACACGTTCCTGTTCGGCAGCACCGTCCGCGAGAACATCAGCTACGCCCGACCGGAAGCGACGCTACGCGAGATCGAGGCGGCCGCCAGGGAGGTTGGCGCCCATGAATTCATCCGACGGCTGCCGGACGGATACGACACCGCCGTCCAGGAGCGCGGTGTCAGCCTGTCCGTGGGACAACGACAACTGATTTCGTTCGCGCGGGCGCTCGTGTCCGACCCCAAGATCCTGGTGCTGGATGAGGCGACCAGCAGCATCGACACCCAGACCGAGAAGCTGATCCAGGACGCGCTCAAGCGGCTGCTTGTCGGGCGCACCTCGTTCGTGATCGCCCACCGGCTCTCGACGATCCGCGAGGCGGACAAGGTGGTGGTGATGGACCTTGGCCGCATCATCGAGATGGGCACCCACGACGAGTTGATGGAGCAGCGCGGCGCGTATCACGGGCTCTACACCATGCAGTGGCGCGGGGGCGGCGAGGTCGCGGCTGATTAGGCGTTGCCATTTATAATGAAGGGGCGTGAAGGAGAACCCGATGGCAGTCCAGATTGTCCGCCCAGAGCCAGTCTCAACTCAGCGAATTCGCCAAAGGCTACGACCGGTCAAACCCGCGCCGCCGAACCCGCAGGCACTCGCCGCGGTTCGCGAGGCCGTGCGCCGGTCGAAATCGGTTCAGGACGCCATCGCTGCCATCACGGCGATCAACGCCGCCTGGTCCAAAGTCTCCCCTGCGACACATCAGGCCAACAAGCTGCTCATCGCGGTCCTCGAGTTCTCCGACTCGATCGAGGAGGCATTGGCCACTATCGCGATGCTGCGGAATGACGGTTCTCTGCTGGAGCCATTGAACGCCATTCAGCGATTCGTGCGGGCCGAATTTCCGGATGCCAG
>JACCVC010000044.1 GCA_013698305.1 Chloroflexia bacterium | reverse complement strand
GTCACGGCGATCTACGAAGCCGCGTACGCGCTCGTCGATGCGGACCGCTCCCTGGGCGTCCATCTCGGTGATTCCCCTCGCTGGGACATCGACACCGCCCAACGCGCCGGTCTGGCGGCGGTGCTGTACGAGCCTGGACGCCAAACCACGCCCGTCGATCACGAGTTTGCGCCTGACCTGGTGCTGGAGACATTTGAGGATGCCTACGAGCCGCTGATCGACCTGCTCGAACGCCGGAAGGCTGGAGCAATCGCATGAGCCACGACGAGATTAACCCATTTCGCATCGACATCTTCTCGCTGTTCCCGGCGATATTCACCGGGCCGATGAGCGAGAGCATTCTCAAGCGCGGCCAGGCATCCGGTACGCTCGACATCCGCATCCATGACATCCGGGACTGGACCCAGGATCGTCATCGCACCGCCGACGACACGCCCTATGGCGGCGGCGCGGGGATGGTGATGAAGGCGCCGCCGATCGTAGAGGCGGTCGAGGCGGTGCTCGGCGACGCGATCTCGACGACGCACATCGCCATCATGTCGGCGGGAGGGCGGCGGTTCACGCAGACGCTGGCGCGAGAGTTCGCGGCCAAATCACGGCTGGCGCTGATCTGCGGTCACTACGAAGGGATCGACGACCGCGTCGGGCACATCCTCAACGCCGATGAACTCTCGATCGGCGATTACGTCCTGACCGGCGGCGAGCTGCCCGCGATGGTGATCGCCGACAGTGTCTCGCGCCTGGTGCCGGGGGTGATCGACGCGGAGAGCATCATCGAGGAGTCCCATTCGGCCACCGGCGTCGAGTACCCGCACTACACCCGACCGGTCGAATATCGCGGCTTGCGCGTTCCCGATATCCTGCTCAGCGGGCACCACGCCAACATCGAGGCATGGCGGCGGGAGCAGGGCGCCGAGCGCACCGCACACTGGCGCCCGGACCTCGTGTCGGAAGACGAGTCAGATTAGAGTGGTTCTCTAAAGGTGGGTACGTAGTGGCCGATCCTGTATCGGCCCGGTCAGACGTTCCATCACCTTTGGCAGACACAGGGTCTGCCGCTACGCGTTCGCGCTATGGCGCTGGCACGCCGGTCCCCACCTTCCCGCGCATCGACCGCAGCACGCCCAGGCTGGCCAGCGGTCGCTCCGCCAGATGTTGCAGGTAGTTGGTGAGCATGTGCTGCACCTGGTTGCGCGAGGCCTCGTCCAGCTGGAGTCCGATGGTTCGCCGCAATCCCTCTCGATCCATCGCCCGTAAGTACTTCTGCGCGTTGACAGACAGCGGCGCGGCGCCAGGGTCGTGTAGCTGGCACTTCGGACAGAGAATCCCGCTCTCCCGCACCGAGAAGGCATTGACCTGCGCGGACAACGGAAGACGACAATGGGCACAGGCGTACAACTGCGCCTGGAACCCACTGGCGTCGAGCAGCGCGTACTCGAAATAGCGCGTGACCGGCCAGGGATCGACCCCCTCCGACAGCAATGTCAGGCACTGCGCCAGCAGCGCGTAGAGTTGCTCGTTGGGCTGGCGGTCCTCCGTCATCGCCCGGACCAGCTCCGCCAGGTAGCAGGCATGACCGTATGCGTCCAGGTCTGCCCGGAGTCCATCGTGCGTGGCGACCGGCTCCACGCTCTTGACGATGTCGAGATTTCGCCCGCGATAGAGGTGAATCAATACGCGGCTGAGCAGGTCGAGCGAGCGCCCGTCCCGATTGTCCGGACGCCGCGCCCGTTTGGCGATCACGGAGAACTTGCCGTACCGCACCGAGTAGATGTCGTAGATACGGTCGGACTCGCCGAGGTTGCGGCGAGCGAGCACGATCGCCTCGGTAGAGTAGAGCCGGTTGCGGATGGAGTCGGGCATCGGGTGGACTCGGGGGTGGAGTTGCGGAGAACCGGAGGCGTATCGGGCGGCGATGCGGCCATCGGACCGCATGACGGGGTTTCTTCCATTGTATCTCGATTTCGTCAAGTGGTAGGGTACACAGCATGGTCGAAGTGTCGCTGCTCACCGCCTTTATTGCCGGAATCTTCTCGATTTCGTCGCCATGCGTTCTCCCCCTGATTCCGATCTACCTGGCGCACATCGCGGGTGTCTCGGCGGGCGAGTCGAGTACGCATGTCCGCGCGGTGGTGCTGCGCAACGCGCTCGCCTATGTAATCGGCTTCTCGCTCGTCTTTGTCGCCCTCGGGGCGGCGGTCGGAAGCGCGGGGGCCTTTACGGAGTCGCTTGACTTCATCGAACAGAACCGGCTCTGGATGGTCCGGGCGGGCGGCGTGCTGCTGGTCCTGTTCGGCCTTTACCAGCTTGGCTGGATTTCCGTGCCGTGGATGGACCGCACGCGCCGGCTCGATGTCTCGTCGGGCGATCCGGGCACGGTCACCTCGTCGTTCCTGATCGGCGTCACCTTCGGCGCGGGGTGGTCACCATGCCTGGGGCCAATTCTGGGGGCGATCCTGACGATGGCGGTCGGACAGGGCAGCATCGAGCGGGCGACGCTTCTTTTGACTGCCTACTCACTCGGGTTGGGAGTACCCTTTATGTTGGCGGCGCTGGCGTTCGGCAGCGCGCCGACCATCATCCGCCGCATCAACAGCAGGCTTGGGCTGATAACGACGATCAGCGGGGCGGTCATGATTGGCGTCGGCGTGATTATGCTGCTCGGCATCTACGAGCAGATCTTCACCGAGATCATCCGCGCCGCGCCCTGGACACCGTTCGAGCCTGAACTATAGCGACCACACAACATCCGCACCGGGCCCATCATGCCCGCTCGTCACTGGAATCACTGGACATGGCGCAGGTCACCGTCGCGAATGGAACACCATCCCGGTCGCCGGTCGAGATCATGATCGACCGGATCTGGCGATTCTTCACGTCCGTGCGCGTGGCCGTGCTTGAGATCACGTTGCTGGCGCTGATGGTGCTGCTGGGGACGCTTCGAGGCAGTGATGCGCCGCAGTGGATGGCCAACGCCGCGCCCGCCCTGCAACCGCTGGTCGACAGCTGGTACGCATGGGACGTGTTCGGCAGCCCGATTTTTGCGATCCTGCTCGCCGTCATCGCGGTCGCCATCGCGGTCTGCACGGTCAACCGACTGCCGGCGATCTGGGGCACGATCAGCGCGCCCCGCATCCGGACGTCGAAGGGCTACATCGAGCGGGCAGAGGTCAAGGCCAGCTTCACTCATGCCGGCACGCTCGACGAGCTGCGGCAGGGCATGGAGTCGATCTTCACGTCGCGGCGCTACCGATTCTTCACCGAGCAGGTCGGGAATGACCTGCATTTTTACGCCGACAAGAACCGCTGGGCCAAGCTCGGCACCTTCCCATTCCATCTCGCCCTGATCCTGCTCCTCGTCGGCGGGATCGTCGCCTCGGTGTACGGCTTCCGGGACACCAACTTCGCGGTCGCGGAGGGGGAGACCCAGAGCGTCGGCCATGGCACCGATCTTAGCGTCGAGCTGGTGCGGTTCACCGACGACTACACACAAGAGGGAATTGCCAGCAATTACGAGAGTGAGGTGGTGATCTATGACAACGGCCAGCCGGTCGAGGAGGGGTCGATCTCCGTCAACGGTCCGCTCAATCATGGGGTCGCGACGTTCTATCAGGGTGGGTTCGGAATCTCGGTCGACCTGCTGATCGACGGCGCATCGGGCCGCACGCTCTATGACGAGAGCCTGGAAATGGGCTTTTTCAACTTCCGGGGCAATCCCGACGCTCCTGCGGGACTGATTCGACTGCCGAGCGAGGGCGTGCAGGTCGCGGTCGTGGCGCCGGACACCGACCGAGCAAATCGCCCCGACCTCGACACCCTGCAACTCCAGAGCGGTCAAGTGTGGGTGCAGGTGGCCCCACTTTCGACGAGTGATCCCGACATCGAACCCGTCACTGCCGTCCTCGATCAGGGAACGCCGCTGGAGGTTGGTGATCTGACGCTGCTGTTCGAGCGCGAGTCCCGGTTTACGGTGCTTCAGGTTGCCTACAATCCGGGTATCCCCATCTTCTTCATCGCGTCAGTGCTGCTGGTCGGGGGGCTGGCAGCGACGTTCTACTTCCCGCTGCGGCGCGTTCGCGGCATCATTCACCATGGAGCGGGGGGCAACACACTCACGATGACGCCACTCGCCAAGCGGGACTGGGGCGGCAAGAAGGAGTTCTTCAGCATGGCGGAACGTGCAGGCGAGCGCTTCCATACCACGCCCACCATCAAGCGTCCGGACCACGAGGGAAACTGGCACGACGACGCGAGCCAGGAGTCCGACGACGAGGAAACCCGGTAGAATGGTCTTCACACACCTGCCGCCGGTTGAGTGACGACATCGGCAGGTAGTGGACGACCTGGAGCCTGTGCTGACGCTATGCATAGCGAAGGGGATGTATCGTCCCGGAGAATGTCACCTCTCGGCTTCGTCGTTCCATGCACATTGCGAGAAGAGCAAGCCTATGGAAACCCTGGTCCAAATGTCGTTTTACAGTTTTGCCGCCTCGTCGCTCGCCCTCGGCGTGGCGTCACTGAGCTACATGCTCTACGCGGTCGGGCGCGTGCGAGTTCGCCGCGCGACGATGACCACATCGACGGGCACGACGGTCACCAGCAGCACCGCCGACTTTCTGCCCGGCAACATCGGGGCGGGACAGTTCGGCACGTTGCTGACATGGTTCGGCGGGGTCTTCGCCTTCCTCGCGGTCCTGTTCCGCACCATCGCGGCTGAGCGGTTGCCGCTCTCCAACATGTATGAGTTCTCGCTCATGTTCGTGCTGGCGATCAGCATCATGTACCTGATCTTCGAGCGCATTTACGGCATCCGGCACCTTGGCGCGATCGTGGCCACCATCGGCTTCGGCATGACGCTGTACATCTGGTCGCTGCCCGCCGACCTGCGCGAGATCACGCCGCTGATTCCGGCCCTCCAGGCCGGCCCGATCATGACCGCGCACGTCTCCTCGGCGATCTTCGCCTACGCGACGTTCGCCGTGTCGTTCGCCGCCGCGATTCTCTATCTCGTCAAGAGCAAGCGCAACATCCGCTGGCTGCCAAGCCTGGAGATGCTCGACGACGTCGCCTTTCGCGCCGTGACCATCGGCTTTCCGCTGCTGTCGCTGGTGCTGATCCTGGGCTCGGTCTGGGCCCACGATGCCTGGGGAGTCTACTGGTCGTGGGATCCCAAGGAGACGGCGGCGCTGTTTACGTGGCTCGTCTACGCCGTGTACCTGCACACCCGTACCCTTCGTGGCTGGCGCGGAAACCGCAGCGCGATCATCCTGCTGATCGGGTTCGCCGCCGTGATCTTCACCTACTACGGCAACTACTTTTTCGGCGGGCTGCATTCGTACGGTGGCGTCTGACCCGCAGTATTGGTCGACATCCATAGGGGTCAATTCCGAAGGATATCGACCCGGTTCGCCGCTTTCGGCGGACAGGCCGAAATGGCGCGCATGTGACGATATCGGTTAGGCGAGGGAATAGTGTGATTCGAGACCATTGCGCGCGCGTTCGCGCACGCCGGGCGGACGACTCCTGCGGAGGTCCGCCCCTACGCCGTCCAGGTTCGTACAATCCGCTCCTTTAAACCCGAACACTTACGTCTGGAATCCTCGGTGACTGACCTGACCCATGACAATGCAGTGACCGCCGAGCCCGCTTCCGGTCCCTCCCGGCTTCAACAAGCAGGCATCGTCGGAGCCGTGGCGTTGGTGATCATCTTCGGCGCAATCTGGATCGCGCGGGACCAGGGCGCTGGACAGCTTGGGCAGGGCGGCGTCAACAGCGCGTTGCTGCCGAGCGTGGGTGAGCCAGCGCCGGAGTTCATGACGCTCTACGCCGACGGTGAGATCATGCGGCTGTCAGAACTGAAAGGGCAACCGGTCTGGCTTAACTTCTGGGGGGCGTGGTGCGCGCCGTGCCGTGCCGAGATGCCAGAATTGCAGGCGGCCTGGCAGATTCTCGAGCCGCAGGGCGTGAAGATGATCGGCGTCTCGTTAAAGGAGGATCCGCGGGAATCGGTGGCCTACGCGGATCGGGTTGGCGCGACCTTCCCGATCGCGGTGGACCCGAACTTCCTGGCGGCGGTCGCCGACCCCGAGGCGTTCCCCGACCTGTTCGAAACTGCGGAGACGTGGGAGATCCGCAACTTTCCTACCCACGTCTTCATTGACGCCGATGGAATCGTCCGGTCGGTGATTCTGTCGCAGATGGATACGGAGACCGCTGTCGCCGAGGGCGAGGCGCTGCTGGAACGAACGGGAAACCCGTAACGCCGCCTCTGTATTGCTCGGTTCGTTTCTTCTCCCATGGCCGGCTACGTCGTCATCACGACCAGGTCAGGTTCGGGATCACATGCTTGCCATAGGCCTCGATGAACGCCTCCTGGTTGCGGTTGACGTTGTGGACGTAGATCTCGCCAAAGCCCAGGTCGATGAAGTGCTGCAGGTAACCCACGTGCTCGTCGAGGTTGCTGGTCATCAGCACCCGGTTTTTGAAGTTCTCTGGCCGGACCAGCTTCGCCATCGCCTCGAAGTCCTCCGGGTTGCGGATGTCTGCCTTGGGAAAGTTCATGCCGCCGTTGGGCCAGTCCCGAACCGCACCCTCGACCGCTTCATCGTCGGTCTCGGCGACCGAGACCTTGACCTGAAGCATCCTCGGCATCGAGGCAGGGTCCTTGCCCGCTTCCTTCGCGCCCTTCTCGAACCGATCCATCAGCATCTTCAGCTTCTCGTCCGCCGCGCCGACGGTGATGATGCCGTCGGTGTGCTTGCCCGTCCGCTTGGCCATGATCGGACCAGAGGTCGCGACATAGACGGGAGGCGCCTTGTCCGGCAGCGTGTAAAGCCGGGCGCTCTCGACGTTGAAGTGCTTGCCGCGATGCTTGACGACCTTGCCCTCGAACAGGCGCTGGATGATCTCGATCGACTCCATCAGGCGTTCCAGCCGCACCGGCGCTTCCGGCCAGTATTCGCCGACGATATGCTCATTGAGCGCCTCGCCCGCCCCCAGGCCGAGAAAGAACCGACCGGGGAACATTGCCTCCAGCGTCGCACCCGCCTGCGCCAGCACCGCCGGGTGGTAGCGGTATCCGGGCGGCGTCACGCCAGTGCCAAATTTCATCTGCGTCGAAACGCCCAACGCGCCCATCCACGACCAGACGAATGCCGACTGCCCCTGGCTGGGGGTCCAAGGGTGGAAATGATCCGACGCCATCACTGCGCCGAATCCGGCTTGCTCGGCTCGCTTGCTGTAGGTCAGCAGGTCGGTAGGGTGAAACTGCTCGAACGATGCCGCGTAGCCTGTGATTCCCTGCGCCATTGGTTAAATGTCCTTTACTGTCATAAATCGTCGGTCAGGCTGCGCACTCAGCCGCAACCCTATTGTCATTCTGAGCCGAGGGCGTTAGTCCTCGGCTCAGAATGACATATTTCTGGTGACGTGGTATGTAGCAGACCACACGAGGAACATCGACCAACGCGCCCGTCTATCGGAACAGATCCCGGTCGGCAGGCATCACGAGATCCTGCCCGGTACCTGGCTCGCACGTCACCTGCCATTGATAGCCACGAATCACGGCCACGGGCACCGCCTGAAGCTTGTGCATCACCAGTTCCGCCGCCGACGCGAGCTCATCCGCGACAGCCAGCACGGTCGATCGCAACTCGTGCCCGCTGGGATCGTGCTGTCCCCGGTAGTCGGCAAGTGGCGCGATGCCACTGACGCCGATCGCGACGTTGACGATGCCGTTGCGCCACGGTCGCCCAAACGAATCGGTGATGATCACGCCGAAATCCTCTCGCCCGTCGGCGAGCGCCTCGCGAATCCGCCGAGCGGAAGCGTCCGGGTCGCGTGGCAAAAGGGTGACGATACCGCTCTCGACATTGGATGCGTCAACCCCGGCGTTGGCGCAGATGAACCTCTGCCGGGTTTCCGAGATGATGTGTCCCCGGTCCATTCGCACGATCCGGCGCGACTCGCGCAGCACCACCTCCACTTGCCGGGCATCCTTGCCGTGGCGGCTGGCGAAGGCTGCGGCGAGCGGCGATGGCGATACCGTCTCCAGTTCTACCAGCTGCCCTTCGGCCTTGCTGACGATCTTGTGGGTGACCACGACGATGTCGCCGGCTTGCAAACCTTCCGCCTGGCGGTCGATTTGTTCGGCGATCATCGTGCCGATCGGATCGCCGGGCGTGATCTCCGGCAACCCCGTGATCGGGATAATCGTGATCGGAACGCTGTCGCTCAACGGTGAGTTCCTCTCATCATGTCAATCCTGACCTACACTGCTTGTAGCTAA
>JACCVC010000038.1 GCA_013698305.1 Chloroflexia bacterium | reverse complement strand
TGCGGCTTCGACATGAAGGTGATTGCCGACCCCTGCTGCCAGGCGATCTCTTTGGCCCCATGCTTGAACAACGCCGCCCGGTCCGCCGATTCCAGCGCGTCGTCGTAGTGGATGTTGACCTCGTGCTGGCCGGGCGCGGCCTCGCCCTTCGAGAACTCAATCGGGATGCCCGCCTCGGTCATCAGGTTGCGGAACCGGCGATAGAGCGGCTCGGCCTTCGTCCCCTGGAAGAGCTGGTAATCCTCGTTGAACGGTCCGAATGGCGTCAGGTCCGCATACCCTTTCGCGTGCGCCTCTTCATATGATTCCTTGAGCAGGTAGAACTCCAGCTCGGTTGCCATCTTCGGCACGAACCCCATCCCTGCCGCCCGTTCGACCTGTTGCCGCAGGATGCTCCGAGGCGCGATCTCGATCACGGTGCCTGTCGCCTCATCGACCGCGTCGCACAGTACCAGCGCGGTGCGTTCGAGCCAGGGGATGACCCGCAGCGTGTTCCAGTCGGGCCGGGCGAGGTAATCGCCGTACCCACTTTCCCAGTCCACGTTGGTGTAGCCGGCCGGCGTGTTCATCTCCATGTCGGTGGCCAGCAGATAGGTGCAGAAGTGGGTGCCGTGCTCCAGGCAGTGATCGAGGAAGAACTGCGCGGTCACCCGCTTGCCGACCAGCCGCCCCTGCATGTCGCACAGCGCGGTGATCACGGTGTCGATCTCGCCCGACCGGATCGCCGTCGACAATTCCTCCAACGTCAGCTTGCCACCTCGCACGATGATCCCTCCTGTGCCGAAACCACCCGTGTCTCCTGTCGGTCGATGCGCTGATTGTGGGATCGAACCGGGGCGATGTCAACGCCATCCACCCAGGTCTTGTCATTCCGAGCGCAGTCGAGGCAGCGAAGCGGTATCTCAATCTCGCCAGCAACCACGTCACGAGGAAACACCCAACGAAACCACAATCATCATTCTGTAGGGGGCGACACAACCGGGGCGACTGTGGACAGCGCCGGGTGTCAGGATGCCGGTGACAACGCCATCGAAATGCTACGATGCCCTTCTATTGAAAAGCTCTTCGGTGCTTCAAACGGAGGACGGTGTGGCAAACATGCGACTGGCGGGCAAGGTGGTGCTGGTGACCGGGGCGGCGAGCGGCATGGGACGGGTCGCGATCTGCATGTTCGCCGAGCAGGGCGCCAACGTGATCGCCGCGGACATCGACGAGCGATCCCTGCATGATGCGGTCAATGAGGTCGGCGCCGCCCATGCCGAGGCCATCTTGCCCGTCACCGGCAACGTCGCCGTCGCCGATGACGTCGCGCGGATGATCGATGCGGGCATGGACCGCTTCGGCAAGCTGAACGTGCTGTACAACAACGCCGGCATCATGCCGGACGAGGACACCTCGGTCGTCGAGACCGACGAGGCCACCTGGGAGCGCGTACTCGACGTCAACCTCAAGAGCATCTACCTGGTCTGCAAGCATGGCATTCCCCACCTGATCGAGGCGGGCGGCGGTTCCGTTATCAACATTGCCTCGTTCGTGGCGTTGATCGGGTGTACTGTGCCGCAGGATGCCTACACCGCCAGCAAGGGCGGCGTGTTGTCGCTGACCCGCTCGCTGGCGGTCCAGTATGGCAGGCACGGGGTTCGGGCCAACGCGATCTGCCCTGGCCCGATCCTGACGCCACTGATGGAAACCCTGTTCGCCAGCGAGGAAGAGAAGATGAAGCGGCTCGACCGGATTCCGCTCGGGCGGTTCGGTCGTGCCGAGGACATCGTCTGGGCGGGAGTCTTCCTCGCCTCGGACGAGTCGGCGTGGATGACGGGCTCGCAGTTCGTGGTCGACGGCGGCATCACCGTCAACTATTTCTGATCTTTGCATCACCATAGTTATGAACGGGGAACTGAGAGCCACCCATTTGCGTGAACCGCTATCGGCGCTGGCCGACCTCGAACAGGTCATCCACGCGGACTGTGAAGCCAGGCAGCACGTCGCCGCCATCCAGTTGCGTCTCCGGACCGAGCTCCCGCGCGTCGCCGTTTGGGTCGTACACTGTCACCGAGCGCTGCGAAGGCCAAAGCACCCAAACCTGCCTGGTTCCTGCCTCGAGGAAGTGCTGGACTTTGGCATGGACGTCGGTTGCCCGGTCATCCGGCGAGACGACCTCGACCGCAAGCGTCGGTGGCCCTTCCCAGAACCCTCGTTCCGGGAGCCCCGGTTCCGGAACGCGCTCCCACGCAACGAAGGAAATGTCGGGGGCGCGCACCA
>JACCVC010000033.1 GCA_013698305.1 Chloroflexia bacterium | reverse complement strand
AGCGGGAATGCCTTCGTCCACCGCCTGACGAAGCGTCGCCTCCAACGCATACACATCTGCAACCGACGGCGTGAATGGGAACCTCCCCTGCTCGATCCACGCGTGCTTCCAGTCCAGCAGCGACAGATAGCTGCCGGTCAACGGATTGGATCGCGATGACATTCGCTCCCACGCCGCCGGGCTCACCGACACCATCGATAAGCCCGGAACGCCTCCCAGGCACTTCTGCGGCCCCGTTATCGCCACGTCGATTCCGGCATCCTCGGGGGATATGTCCTCTGCTCCGAGCCCCGACACCGTATCCACAATCGTCACCACGCCGAACTCTTTGGCGATCAGGCAGATGTCGCGAACAGGGTTCATCGTTCCGGACGGCGTCTCGCAATGCACGACCGTGAGAAAACCGACCTCCGGGTGTTTCGCCAACTTGTCTCTCACCCGCTCTGGATCGATAGCGTCGTTGTACTCCGAGCGAAGTTCGATCACCTCGCCCCCATACCGCTCGATCCAACCGGCGTACCCTGCTCCAAACACACCTGACACGAGGTTGAGCACAGTATCGCCCGGTCGGATCAATGAAGCCGCCGCCGCCTCCAACGCCAACACCGCCTCACCCTGCATCACGATCACGTCGTAGTCGGTCTGAAACACCTGCTTCGCCAGAGCTTCCACCCGGCGAAAGGTATCGAGGAACACCGGATCGTAGTGGTAGACCATCGGCTGCAGCATCGCCCGCAACGTCTCGGTCGGCACGTCGACCGGTCCCGATGCAAGCGTCAGTCGCGGCCAGGAGTGGGGTCGAGTCATTCGTCTCCCTCAGCCAGGTCATCGAGAATCGTTCCAAGCTCGCCCGCGTCGGAGATCGCTGGCACGGTAATGGAGCCATCCAATATCCCCCCTTCCGCCTCCTCCACGAGTTCCATCGTCTCTGAAGCGATCTCGATTGGCGGCTCCAGCAGCCGCACGCCCTCATTCTCAAGGCTCATGGTGTAGATCGAGCCGAATGTTCCGGCTTCAAGATCGTCGATGAACTGGGTGTACACATCGGTGTAGTCGAACAGCACCGATGTCATCAGGAACTCGCCCGCCTCCGAATCCGACTTGTCGCCGATCACGTCGATAAAGCGCACGCTGTCCGGATCATCCACATCCGCGTTGTGGTCCCGGATCGCCTGGATGATGCCGAACGACGAGCCGTTTCCCATGCCGAAGACGATATCCGCATCGGCGGCAATCACCGTCTCCGTCACCCGCCGCGCGTTGGGGGCGTCGTCGTAGGCCGCCTCGCCGATCACCGAGTAGATGATCTCCACCTCAGGATCGGTGTCATGCACGCCCTGGGCGAACCCGGCAGTCATGTAGTTCCACGTCGGGGGCTCGCCCGAAACCACCACCGCCACCGTGCCCGTTTCGGTTTCCGCCGCCGCCATCACGCCGGCGAGGTAAGCGACCTCCTGCGCCTGCGTTTCGATGTCTGAGACCAGGCCCTCCATCACCGCTTCGGGATTCTCGGTGACGACCACCGGTATTCCTTCGGCGTTCGCGAACTCGGGACACTCCGCCTGGTATCCGGAGGCGTGGCAGATGATCAGATCTACGTCATCGGCGGCGAGATCGCGCAGGATCGGCGTGACCGGATCGTAGCCAGCCTCTTCGACCACTTCGACCTCGATCCCGCGCTCCTCGCCGATCGCCTCCAGCGTGTCGATCGCCTGCTGATCCCAACCCTGGTTGGTGCGGCTTGCGGGCGTCACGATCGCTACCCGCTCAACTTCGGTCTGGCCCTCCACGCCGGGCGTCGCCGCCAGGGGAACTGCCAATCCTGAAAAAAACACGCCAACGGTGAGCATCAATCTGTGCCGCGACATCGTGTTCATTATTTTGGCTCCCGAAAATAGAGGCAGACCCTGTGTCTGCCCGCCCAGCTCGAATCACCTGAAGTATCACGCATTCCGGGACTCGCGTTCATACGGTATTCCCAGCGCCCGCGGCAGCCGTACCTGCCTCCCCATCAGCACCACCAGAACCAGCACACCTGCATACGGCAATATCTCGAGGAACTCGGTCTGCACGTTGAAGTCGGTCAATTGAATGGCCGTGCCGCTACCCCGAAGCAGGCCAAACACGA
>JACCVC010000026.1 GCA_013698305.1 Chloroflexia bacterium | reverse complement strand
GTCATCGTGCCGTCGTCGGCGTTTTCGTCCACCGTCAAATGTTCGGCGTCGGATTCGTCGTCTGGCAGCTCACTCTGGGTTGTCTGGAACGGATCGGTGATCTGCTCGCTGGCGGGATCAGCCGCTGGTGTGGAGTCCTGCGCCGCAGCGGGAAGCCACGCGAAGGCGCTGGTGAGCAGGACAAGAATACTGAGCCAGGAAAGCAACATGGATCGCCTGCGCGACCCCAAGGAATCTCTCATCGTACTCCACCCCTGGAAACGATACGGACAGCCCATCCCTGAGCCTCCGAAACGATACGCCACGCCAGTTCGCTTGTTCGATCACTGCCTGTGAGCCGCAGCCTCAAGCATATTCAGTTAAACGCAACATCCTTGTTGACTGTTTCCCTGAGTATCCACCATTGTGGCCCATCCGGGTAGGGGGATCAGCAGAAGCGCTCGGGCACAAGACTCGAGCCTCAAAGGGCGCAAATCGCGAGCCTGTGGACATACGTCGTTGTACATCCTTGGTATCGCCTGATTGTCCGTGTTGGTGCCGAATAGAGGACTCGAACCTCCACGCCCTCGCGGGCACCAGCTCCTAAGGCGCTAGCCCGATCTTATGACACCCACACCGCGAAAACCCTATGCCTTCGAGCTTTGTATTCAAAACACTTACTGTCAAAAACAGTCAGGGTAGCGGCCAATTCAACACCTTGCTAGCTCGTCTTAGTGTAGCAGAGCACGGTATCAACGCCTCTGCTTGATGTCCCCAAGCAGGGCCGACCGCAGTTCAGGACTTCTTGGTAAGATGATGGCAAGCCACCACGCGCTAGGGAGCTGCAAACGTGAAAAACCAACTTTTTATGGGGACAATCTCGATATCCTGTGTGACCACATCGCGGATGAATCGGTAGACCTCATCTACCTAGACCCGCCCTTCAACTCAATTCGCAACTACGACATCCTGTTCAGTGGGGAAATACGTCAATGAGCACACAGACTACTGTTTATGCAATGTGTGGATTTATCGGTGCAGGTAAAACCACTTTTGCGAAGGAGCTAGAGGAGAAAAGTGGCGCGGTGAGAATCACAAAAGACGAGTGGCTAATCCGTTTAATTGGAAATGATCCTACAATCGATGGGTTTGAGGAGTACGATAGTAAAATCTGCGGGCTGTCAAGAGATGTTGCATTCCAACTTGTTGAGAAAGGTATCGATGTCATAATTGATGAAGGTTTTTGGGCCAAGGAACAACGAGTTGAATTAAGGAGAAGAATAGATGCAATAGGCGCTAAAGAGGTATTGTATTATGTTGACACTCCGATAGAAACGATACGGGAGAGGGTCTTGGGAAGAAACTTTAATTTCACAGAAGACTCGTTTAAGATTAGCAGCGTCATGTTGGACAATTATCTGAGGTATTGGCAACCTCCTAGTGAAGATGAAGATTACGTTCTCGTCAGTCAGGCGAAATAAAACCTATAAACTCTCAACGTTCTCCTTGGTGAGCTTCGCGAGGCACGAACACGGAGGGGGCAGAAAGCCATTGTGCAGGTGAAAGGTGGCAAGGTGCAACCGTCTGTCATACGCGAGAGGCACCATGACGCGAGAGAACGCCGCTATGGCTATCCTCGTAACCTTGCAGTCGCCTACAAGCGCCATGAAGCAGGAAGCGGCCAATGCAGGCGTGTACGAAACGCCGATAGGGGCAACGTACCCCGCCATTCAGATTCTCACCATTGACGAGTTGCTAGACGGCAAGGAACCCCGCATACCGCGTGAACAGGCGACGTTCAAGGCAGAAAAGCCCGTCGTTACGCGGAAATCGGTGCCGAATAGAGGACTCGAACCTCCACGCCCTCGCGGGCACCAGCTCCTAAGGCTGGCGTGTCTGCCAATTCCACCAATTCGGCCTGTTGTCGCCAGTTCCGAAACCAGTCCGGTATACCAGCGCCCACCCAGTTTACCCCACGGCAGAGCCGGCGATCATGTCGACTCTTCGACCACCGTGACAGTCACCGACTCTGTGGCGTCGACCGCGCAGAGGTAGAAGAACTCGCCTGGCGTATCGAACCGCATCCGCAGTGACTCTCCCACCGCCAGCACCCACGGTCCCGCGCGGTTGGCGACCGAGTCGTCGTTGCGGATTGTAAGGATGTCGCCCTGTTCGAACACCATGTCGGTCGGTACCTCGATCGCCGAGTCGATCGTCGGGTAATCCAACGTCGCGGCGCTACCGGGCGGGATCACCAGGATCATTCCCTCCTGCTCGCCGCCGTCCCACAGCAACGCGATCCCGCCCAGCGACAACACGGCGATCACCAGCAACAGCCCGGAGGCGATCAGGATAGTGCGGCCACGCCGGTTGGGGATGTCACGTTCGGTGTCAGTGTTGGTGTTCATCATCTGATTCCGGTGAGGCGACGGGTGTTCCGCTCGCCCCATCGAGCCTGGGCGCGGGGCGGCTCCAGACACCTTCAATCGAGAGATCGCCGATTGTTACCGGCTCGCTCTCGATGTCATCTGCGTCCAGCGCGACCGCGACCGGCACGACGATCTCGCCCGCTTGCTCAAAGGTCATCGCTGCCTCGAAGCTGTCGCCGAGCTGGATGTCGTCGTTCAGGTTGACCAGCATCAGGTGCATGCCCGCTGGCTCCAGCGTGACCGACTCGCCCGCCGGGATCGCGAGCGGGCCGTCCAGCGGAGTCATCCGGCCGATGTCGTCCTCGACGCTGGTCTCGTGTGCTTCGACTCGTTCCGCCCGGTCGGTCGTGGCTTCCAGCAGGGTGTCATCGGTATCGCCGTCGTTGGTGATGGTGAGGTAGATCACGCCGTTTCCGGTCGAAGGTGATCCGTCCGGAGTCGCCATCGCATGATCGGCGTTAGGGTCGGGCGTGGCCGGAGCGTGGTCGTGCTGGGCGGTGGTGAGGGTCGTTGCCAGCGCCAATGCCATCAATACAAGGACACCCATCGAAACTGTAAAGCCACGTCGCATCGTCATCATCGTTGCCGTTTCCAATAAGTCCCAAATTCGTCGCGTTTGACGGGCAGATACAGGGTCTGCCCCTACTTGTCGACGCGTGGGTTACGAGTCCAGCAGGTGCCGGACATCCTCGGTCATCTCGTCCGCGGTGACGCCGAAGGGGTATTCCAGCGCCAGCTCGCCATCGGCGTTGAGGACGTAGGTCCTGGTGGAGTGATCGACGTAGTAGAAGTTGTCGGCCTCGGGCGTCGCATCCCGCTCCAACGTGGTGATGCCGAACTCCTGCTTCACCGGCGTCAGCTCCTCTTCAGTGCCGGTCAGCCCGATGAACTCCGGATCGAAAAAGGAAAGGTACTCCTTCATCCGTTCCG
>JACCVC010000019.1 GCA_013698305.1 Chloroflexia bacterium | reverse complement strand
TAGTCAATGCTGAACGTGCCGCCGAAGCCGCAGCAGAGCGTGTTCTCCGGCAGCTCGGCGATGGTATCGCCCATTACCTGTTCGATCAGGTAGCGCGGCTCCGCCGACAGGCCAAGCGCATTCAGCCCCTGACAGGAATCATGGTAGGTGACAGAGCGTGTCCCACCGCCAGCGTTCGTCAGCGCTCCCGCTGGGATTCTCGCGATGTTGACCAGGAATGACGTGAAGTCCAAGACTCGTTCGGACAGGCGTTGGGCGCGAGACAGCCACTCGGGATCGTCGCGTAGCTGGTGCGCGTAGTCCTGGGCGAGCACCGCCACGCAACTGGCGCTGCCGGAGACGATGAAGTCGGCATCGACCGCGTCCAGCGCCTGAATCGTTCGGCGGGCCATCGAGCGGGCGCTCGGCAGGTCGCCGGAGTTCTGGTGAATCAGCCCGCAGCAATGCAGGTTGTCGGGGTTGACGATCTCGACGTCGAGCGCCTCCAGCACGCTGACGATCGCCTCGCCCTGTTCCGGATACAGCCGATCGGTCATGCAACCGGGAAAGATCGCGACCCGTTTGCCAACCGCAGCGTTGGGAATCAGGGGCTGGACGGCGGCATTGTTGCACGTATCAGGGGCCTCGCGATCCCGGACGCGGTCGCGCAACGGTTTTCGACTCAAAGCAGGCAGGCTGCGCCACGATGTCTGGCCCTTGAGGACGGGAAGTGACCGCCCCCGAACCAAGGATCTTCCTCTGGTAAGTGGGAGTTGCGCGCGGCTGCCAATCTTCATCAGCAGGTTCGCCGCCCTCGGGTTGGACCAGGCGGCGAGCGCGACTCGCTTGGCTCTTGGGATGCCCTTGTGCTCTGTTACCATCGCCCGCACGTCCAGAATCTGGCGCGGCAGCGGAATCCCGACCGGGCAGACGGTCTCGCAGGCGTTGCACGACAGGCAGAGGCTCTGTGGGCCCGCCGCGGCGTCGAGCCCGTGCAGGAACGGCGTCACGACCAGGCCGATTGCGCCGGAGTAGATGTGCCCGAAGACATGCCCGCCGACCTCGCGGTAGGGCGGGCAGACATTGGCGCAGGCGGCGCAGCGGATGCAGTGCAGCGCCTCGCGGAACTCGTTACGGTCCCGAATCGCCCGGCGTCCGTTGTCGACCAGGACGATGTGCTGTTCGTGGCCCGGCGTCGGACCCTGGATAAAGGTCGAGTAGACCGTCAGTCGCTGGGCGGTGGCGCTGCGGGCAAGCAGCCGGAGCTGAGTCATCGCGTCGGCACAGGTCGGGACCAGCTTTTCGATCCCGGCAATCACGACGTGAACCGGCGGGATCGACGATGTCAGCCGGCCATTGCCCTCGTTGGTACACATCAAAACCGTGCCGGATTCCGCGATCAGCGCATTCGCGCCGGTGATGCCCAGTCCCGCCCGGAAGAAAACGTCGCGGATCGCGTCGCGAGCGACGTGGACCTGCTCAGTGACGTCCTCCCGGGAGACTTCGTGGCCGAGGTGTTCGGTGAAGACCTCGCCGACCTGCTGCCGGGCGAGATGGATCGCGGGCATCACCATGTGGCTGGGACGTTCGTGACGGAGTTGGACGATCCACTCGCCGAGGTCGGTCTCGACGACCTCCACGCCCAAATTGGCGAGGTAGTGGTTGAGCTCGGTCTCCTCGCTCACCATCGACTTGGACTTGGCAACGACCTCGACCTGATGCTCCCGCGCGATCTGCCCGATGATCCGGTTGGCGTCGTCGGCGTCGTGCGCCAAGTGGACCGTGCTGCCGGACTGCTCGGCGGCGGCGATGAACTGATCCAGGTAATGATCGAGATGGTCGATCGCGTCCGTCTTGGCGAATTTCATCCGGTCGCGAAGCGTCTCGAACTCGATGTCCGCCATGACCGACGCCCGCGATGTCCGCCATGCCTGCTGGAAGTTCGTCAGATTGCGGGACAGGCGCTCGTTGGCCATCGCGACATCGAACCGCTCGGCGAACGGAACGTCCTCATGAGTGGCGATTCGCGATTCGTTGTCGATCGTGGACTGGGGCATCAACGTCTCCAACTTGGTGATGTCAGGCGGGTTCGGCGATCAGGATCACGTGAAGCTGCGCTGGCCCCTGCACGCCGATGGTGAGCTGGCGTTCGATGTCCGCGGTGCGGCTGGGACCGGTGACTAGCGTGGCGTAAGAACCATGTTCTTTTGCGATGTCCGCCAGGGTAGCTGCCGCATCGTCGAGGCTCCCGACGAGTGCGTCCTCGCGGCAGACGACGATGTGCGTCTCGGTCATCAGGCCGACCGAGCGGTCCCTGAGGTCGCGTTCGACCAGCAGCACCGAGCCGGTTTCGGCAACCGCTCCTTCGGCGATGCTCAGCCCGAACGGCTGGTCACGAACATCTGCGGGTGACTCTGGAAAGCGGATGTGCAAATCGAGCGAAGC
>JACCVC010000005.1 GCA_013698305.1 Chloroflexia bacterium | reverse complement strand
GCGGCGGCCATGGCGACCGGGCTTGGACTTTGCAACGCGTTCATCCTGGTGCCTTCGCAAACGATGCTGCAGGAGCGATCCCATGAGGGTATCCGGGCACGGGTATACGCGACGTTCTTCGCCATTTCGAACACCGCCGCGTTCGTGCCGATCTTTTTCGCGGCCGCCTTTGCAGATCTCTTCGGGGTCGTGCAGGTCCTGGCAATTCTCGCGGTGCTGGTATTGGGGCTCGGGCTGTCGACACTCGTCCACAAACGAAGGGCGGAAAAGTCCCGATGGGACCGGGCACGAACGTTGCATCGGCAGGGTCCGGATGTGCTGGCTCGGCGTCCCGGAGCTAACCGTCGATGAGCATCTTGAGCAATGCCATTCGGATGAGCACACCGTTTCGTGCCTGGCGGAAATAGGCGGCTCGAGGATCCGCGTCGACGTCAGGTGCGATCTCATCGACTCTCGGAAGTGGATGCAGGAGAATCGCATGTTCTTTCATGCGCGACATTGACTCAGCGGTGAACTGATAGTGGCCCTCAGCTGCCCTGGCCTCGTCAGGTGTCGCGAAACGCTCTCGCTGGATCCGGGTCTGGTAGACCACGTCGGCTCTCGGCAGCATAGCGTTGAGGTCGGTTTCGTCCTTCCAGCGGACACCTGCGCTGGTCAGCTTGTCCTTGACATCGGTTCCCATCGGCACGGCCGGAGGAGCAACAAACACGACCGTGGTGTCCTTCGCCATCGCCAGGAGCAATGCGAGCGACCTCGCCGCCCGCCCATAGCGCAGATCGCCGACCAGAGCTATGGTCAGGCCGTCGATGTCGCCAAGCTCGTTCTGGATCGTGTACAGGTCGAGCAGCGCCTGAGTCGGATGCTCGCCGGAACCATCTCCACCGTTGATGATCGGGACCGGTGATACCCTGGCTGCAATCGCCGCGGCGCCTTGCTCATGGTGACGAATGACGATTGCATCGCTGTAGCCGGCAACGATCCGCACGGTGTCCTCTACGGATTCGCCTTTGATTGCAGAAGAGAACTCTCGCGCGTTCTCTGTCGAGATGACGTGGCCGCCGAGGCGAAGCATGGCGCTCTCAAAGCTCAACCGCGTACGGGTCGACGGTTCGTAGAACAAGGTTGCCAGAATACTGTTGCCGATCAGTCGCTCGTTTGGTCCAGGGTCACGCATCTTGTCGGCCTGGCCGAAGAGCTCCTCGATCCAATCCCGTGTGAACTGTTCGACTTGCACGATGTGTCTCACCGGACTTTGCCCGCCTTCCGTCATGCGTCAGACACTATGGTAGATTGCCGAAAAGTATACGGTGTCAGCCGCGACTGGCGGTGAACGGGAGGGCGTTGGTGTATCAGCAACTTGCGGATCGGGTCGGAGTTTTCGGTGGCGGGGTAAATGTCGGCATCATTCAGGCGGCTGACAATCACGCCATTCTGGTCGATACCGGCGCGAATGAGAGCAATGCCAGGAAGCTGCTGCGGCATGTGCGCGAAGAGGTGGGGTTGAACGTGATCGCGATCCTGACCACGCATGCCCATGCCGACCACTTCGGCGGTCATGAATTCGTAGCAAGGAGGACAGGCGCCGAAGTGTATGCGTCGCCAATTGAAGCGACGATTCTGAAAAACCCTGAGCTTCAGCCATCGCTGCTGTTCGGGGGCGCTGCTCCACCTGCCGCGCTCAAGGAACGCTTCATCCTAGCTCGCCCGTCGCCGGTACATTGCGTCATCGATGCGGGCGTTGTGCATTTCGCTAATGTAGCGGTGGAAGTCGTGCCGTTGCCGGGCCATTCCCCGAATCAGGTCGGCTATCTTATCGATGGCGTGTTCTTCTGTGGTGACGTCGTCTTTCCCTCAGCCGCTATCGAGAAGTTCCGGATCCCATACCTGTTCGACCTGGATCGCCACCTGGCGTCGATGGAACTCGCTGCCAGGACACCAGCGAGCTGGATCGTTCCGGGACATGGAACCGTCGAGCGCGATATCACATCCTTGCTCGAGCACAATCTCGCGGTCGTCCACGAAACCAGGGAGACGATCCTGAAACGTCTGGAGGAGCCCGCGCCATTGGAAACCATAGCTTGCGGGGTATTTGATGCCATGGACGTGCCTATGGAAAGCCACGTGTCCTACTACCTGCTTCGGTCTACTATCGCGGCGTACCTCGCGTCCCTCGAAGCACGAGGAGCCGTCGAGCATCTGATGCTCAATCGGCAAGCCTGCTGGAAACGTCGCCAGGTCGAGATCGGTCGAATATCGTGAGATCTTCCTGCACCAGTTTGGCGATGTCATTGCCGAGACGCACGCTGTAGTTGGTGCCGCGATCTTCCGGATAAATCTGGGTGGTATTGGCGAGATAAAGCCCATGTAGCGGGGTGCGATGTGACGGAATCATCTCCGAGTAATTGAGCGGAATGATTGGCTGTGCGGCGCGTTCCCGGAACACCCAGGTGTTTCTGATCCAGGACTGATCGAAGTCGAGATTCACCTTCTTTAGATGCGGGACATACTCGTCAATCAGGCGATCATCGTCCATGGTGAAGTAGGGGTGGTCCGGTTCGAGATACTTGCTGAGGTAGACGAACCGCCTGCCCCCGTACACGCTGGAGTCGACGAAATTGGTGTGTTCGATGATTCCGGTAAACGGCATGTCATCGTCGGCGATATTGAGCCAGTAGATGTCGGTCAGTGGCCGGTCGAGTTCGAGAATCGCGACCACAGCGGCTTCATAGTTCAGCCTGCCAAGCTGGTCCGCATACGTTTGAGGCAGATTCGGAACCATTGTCTGGAAGACGGGAGACGGCACGGTGGCGATGATCGCGTCGAAGGGTTCGGGTTGGTCGATGCTCTCGGTACCCACCGACCATCCCTTGTCGTCTCTAACCTGCTCCAGTGAGGTGATCGGGTCGCCCACCCGCATTGTGACGCCGACACGCTCGCAACCATCTACCAGCGCATCCACCATGGTGCGAAAGCTGCCCGTGAAGTACCCCAGCTTCTCCTGGTCGAGTGGATTCCTGCGCGAGGTTGTGCGCAGCCAGATCTTGCCCCAAAACCAGACCATCGCCACCTCATCGTAGTAACGACCGAACTTCGCGCGAAGTTGGGCGCCAAGGGTCTTGTCGTAGGCGCGTTTCCCAAGGGCACGTTGCAGCCAGTCGTGCGCAGTTATCTTCTCGTACTTCTTCCAGTCCGTGACGTGTTGCAGGTAGAAGGTGACCGCGCCAAGCCGGATCCGGTCGTGAAAGGGGATCGATCCGAGCTTGAGCACGTCCTTTGCGCCATTGAGAGGATAAATCTTGCCGTCGGTGAAGTATCCGACGTTTGATGGCAGCCAAACCAGCCTGTCGCCAATTCCCAATTCTTCCGCGAGTCCGGCAATCGACGTATCGCTCTTGAAGAGGTGGTGGTAAAAGATCTCCAGCTGGGTGTCTCCGACGGGAAAGGTTCCCGCTTGCCCACCGTACTGATTTCGCTCCCAGAGCGTTACCTCAAATCCTTGGTGGGCGAGGCGATATGCCGCGGTAAGGCCGGCAAAGCCTCCGCCAATCACGCCAATTCGCTTGCGTTGTTCCATAGCCGAGGCGCCTCCAAAGCAGGTGTCTTGAGCATTCATAACTGCTCGAATCGGACGCAAGTGTCGCGACCGTTTCGCGGCAGAGGGTGACTCGAGAGCGAATCAGAGGATGATGGCGCAGGAAATTTTGGACTGCCATTGCATCAGGCGTAGGTTCCAAACACCTGATTCGCCGTGAAGAGTATAGAGTACCGGCGACATCATTGATCGAGCTCTTCCCTATAAATTCTCGCTTCCTGGATCAGGTCTAGTACCCGTGGGGGGACGAGCCAATCGACGGGAAGACCCTGGGCAAGACGCTTCCTGATCACTGTCGCTGAAAGGTCGATCGGCACGCTGCCAATACGATCTACGGACCTCGCCAGCCCCGGTACATCAGGCCGTTCGGTCAAGCTTCCAATTGGCCATCCGGGGCGTTCGACGACGGCTAGCCGCGCGAGCTCGATGATACCGGTGGGCCGATGCCAAGTGTGAAACTCATGCAGCGAGTCGGATCCAATGATGAACCAGAGTTCGGTATCTGGATGGCGCGCCCTGAACCTCTCCAGCAGAACGCTGGTGTACGAGGGAGCCGCGCCATGCAAGTCAATGTCGGAGCTTTTCAGCCCGGCGATGCCGTCGATGGCCGCGTCTATCATCTCAAGGCGCAGCGCCCCACTGGTGAGCGGCTGATCGGGTTTGTGGGGAGGGGAGCCCGCTGGGACGTAGATCACATCGTCCAGGTGGAGATCATGCAAGGCGCACTGGGCGATGTGCAGGTGGCCGATATGAATGGGATCAAACGTCCCGCCAAGGATGCCGACCCGGCGTCGAGCGGTCATGTGGCTGCAACCTCGATGGCGTCCTCTGACAGGACGGACACGATCAACTCCGCCACTTTCATCTCGGCACTGTCGGTGTTGTCGATCATCAGCGAGATCAGCAAGGTCAACTCCGAAGGTTTGCTTGAGACAATCCGGGCGACGGGAATCGGCCGTCGCACTTCGTCAATGTTTTCGAGTTCACTGCGCACAAGCCGATCGATCTCGATCGCGCTCCTGCTCGACGTGGTGACCTTCAGGTCAAGCCGCCGCACGCCATAGTAGGTGTTGTTGTGGACTATCTCGGTGAACACGAGCGCATTCGGGACCATCACCAACTCTCCGCCCAGATTCTTGACCAGGGTCGTGCGGATGTCGATGCCCTGCACCTCGCCGACCACGTCGCGAATGGCAATCCGGTCGCCCACGCGAAATGGCCGCTCGAACAAGAGATAGATTCCCGCAAAGAAGTTCTTGAACACGTCCTGAAGCGAGAGGCCGATGGCGACGGTAAACGCGCCGAACACGGTCAGCAGACCAGTCGCCGATGCGCCGACCGCGATCAAGGCGAGCAATACGCTCGTGACCTGGATCGAGATCGAAACCAGCCGAGCGAGCAGGGCGGTTCCGTTCCACCCTACCGAACGCCGCGCCATCTTCCGTTCCACCCATCGACCGGCGAACCGGGCAATCCAGAAACCGGCGAGGAGGTAGACCGCCGCGGACAACAGCGGCCTGCCGAGCGCGATGAGGAAATCGATCAGTGTGTCGCTGGTAAAGTCAGGCATGCCGATGAACCGTTAAACTCCTTGTAGCAGGAAGATCGCTGGCGTTGCTCGCGAAATGATCGTACAGGCAGGAGAATCACGCCACCATGTTGGACTACCACGTACACACGACGCAATCGGCCGACTGCAATACACCAATGCGTGTGTCCTGCGAGGCGGCGATCAGGGCGGGGGTGGCCGAGATTGCGTTCACCGATCACATCGAGCACGAACCGGCCGACATGAGCTTTGGATTCTACCGGTACGACCAGTATCTGGACGAACTGGAACAAGCGCGAGGCGAATTCGGCGACAGGCTGGTGATCCTGGCGGGCGCTGAGGTCGACTTCAATCGGGGGATCCAGGACGATGTCGAGTGTTTTCTCGCCAAGCATGCCTTCGATTTCGTGATTGGTTCAGTGCATTATGGTGAGTCGGGCGAGATCATCTTCCCCGAGTATTTCGACAATCGTTCCCTGGACGACGTGTTCCTGGCGTATTTCGAAGAGGTTCACGCGGCGGTAGAGACGGGATGGTTTGATTCAATCGGTCACATCGACCTGCCAAAGCGGTATTCCCCCTCCGCGGCGGGTGCGTACGATTCGGCTCGATATCGAGATTCGCTGACGATGATATTTCAGTCCATGGTCAACCGTAGGGTGTCCTTCGAGATCAACACGTCTGGGCTGCGCCAGGCGCCGAGAACGTCGATGCCATCGGCCCAGATCGTGGCACTGTATTCAAGTTTGGGCGGGGAGTTGGTGACGATCGGCAGCGATTCGCACGTTCCGGACACGATCGGCGCAGGTTTCGAGCGGACGTACGACATGTTAGAGTTGTGCGGAGTCCACGCCGTTTCACGTTTTCGGGACCGCACCCGGGAGCAGATCCAGATAAGCGAGTTGCGCCGTCGGTCGCGCTCAACGTAGAGAAGGGATGATCCCCGCATGCCGTCCCGCGCTCCTCACAATCATGAGATCGTTCGTGATCGACCAGGTAGATACCCTCGCACTGGTGAGTTCGTAAAAGATGACGACCAGGTAACACGGGAAACGCCTCTTTTGGCGCCCGAGAGCAATGTAGATCGAGTGACGTCTCATCGCCATGTCCGGCATTCTGTAGAGAATTCCCAAATTGCCCAAGTAGCGCACGTTGTCTTCCCGGATGCCCGTCAGGTTCTTTCTCTGGTCGCGCCCGGCGTGGTCATGACAATGTCGATCGTTCTCGCGTTTGCCGTTGCTTCAATGACCGGCGCCAACTCGGCCTGGTTCCTGGCGCCGTTAGTAGTGCCTGGATTGATCCTGGGAGCGTTTCGCGGAGGCGGGGCGGGAAGTCGCTGGCGGGAATCAGTTGGGATAAACCTGGGGACGATGCTGATCCTGTTTCCACTGCTGATCATCAGGCAAAGTGCTGTGCGGGTGCCGTATCTGGACATGGCGCACGGAACCGTGTTCGCGGCAATGCTCTCAACCGCCGCCGTGGTCGTTGCGCTGTCTGGAGTGGCGCTGGCGGCAGCCTGGATAGCCAGGGAGGACGCCGAGTCTTCCGCGATGCTGTTCCTCCCAGCGGCGCTGATGGTGCCGTTGTTGACCAGCGCGACCGAATTTGCCGAACTGAGCGCTGCATTGCTTGTAGCTGGTTCGATATTCGTAGTGGCGACGATCCTGACGGTCTTCGCCTCCATGTTGCCGTCTAGCTACGTGGTGTTCGTCGCGCCACTGGCGGTGGCGGCGGAAGTGCTGTTCGTGACCATGGTGCGGCAGGACCGCATCTTCCCGGTGGGCGTCAACGAGGCCGGCATGGTGTTGTTCGCGACGGTGGTAGTTGTGGCCATTGCGCTCGTCGTGGTGCTGCCATCGTTGAGCGCGTGGTTCAGCAGAATCGATCAGCTCCGTCTCTCCAACCGGCAGCGAATGGCGTAATACGGAATCCGCATAGACAGGATGCGAAAAACACCTACGGGCCGTTCTTGTGCCGGCCCTCAATCGTGCGCGGAAACGAGGAAGGCCACACGGGGCTTCCGTACGTGGCTCTGCGAGTGGAATGAACGGTGTTCAGGCGGATTCGGTATAACCTGACGTCGTCGAAACACGAAGGTAGCCGGGTGGCACACTACCTTCCGGCTACCTTCTCAGCATGTTTGCTGTTGTGGAGATTCCTACGCCTCGGCGCCTTCGCTTCCGACTTCCGACTCCTCAAGGTCACCCAACTGTGCTTCGCTGGCCGGGTCCTTCGGCTCGATAATCGTCATCGACGCCACGGCTTCGCTGGCGCCGAGCTTCATCAACCGCACACCCTGGGTTGTGCGACCGATGCGAGAGATGTGTTGTGCTGAGAAGCGGATCGCGATTCCGCTCGTGTTCATCAACATCACCGAGTTTTCCTCGGAGACCATGCCGGCGGCGATGATGTCGCCGGTCCGATCGGTAAGCTTCATGGCGAGGATGCCCTTGCCGCCACGGCTTTGCATTCGGTATTGATCCATGGCAGTGCGCTTGCCCATGCCGAGTTCCGACACGACCAGCAGGTCCTTGTCTGGGTCGATCACGTCGAAGGCAATCACGCGGTCGCCATTGCCGAGCCTGATGCCATGCACGCCAGCGGCGGAGCGCCCCATGGAGCGGGCGTCTTTTTCGTCGAATCTGATCGCCTGGCCCTTCTGCGTGACCAGAATGACGTCACTCTCGCCCCCGGTCATGCGGACCCAGGCAAGCTCGTCATGATCGTCCAGATTGATGGCAATGATGCCGTTGGATCGCACCGAGCGGAACTGGTCTAGGCTCGTTCGCTTGACGCGTCCCTGCCTCGTGGCGAAGAACAGGTAGCTGCCGGGGTTGTAGTCTCGGACTTTCAGGAGTGTGGCGACCGACTCATCCGGCTGCATGTTGATCACGTTGACGATCGGCAGACCCTTGGCGGTCCGCCCGGCATCCGGGAGCTCATGGACCTTGATCTGGTAGACACGTCCGCGGTTCGTGAACACGAGTAGCGAATCGTGGCTGTTGGCGCTGAGGATGTGCTGGATGCCATCCGCCTCACGCATCGTGAGACCGGTGACCCCGCGTCCGCCCCGCCGCTGGGTTCGATAGGTCTCGTCAGCGATCCGCTTAACGTACCCGCGATTGGTAATCGTGACCAACACGTCTACTTCGGGGATGAGATCCTCTTCGCTCATCTCTCCAGTGACATTCTGGATTCGGGTGCGCCGCTCATCCCCGTACCGCTCCTTGAGCTCCTCAAGATCGGTCTTGATCAACGCAAGGATGTCACCGGGGTTGGCGAGCAGGGCTTCGAGGCGGGCGATCTCCGCCAGGACCTCGTTGTACTCGGTCTCTATCTTCTGACGCTCGAGCGCCGCCAGGCGAGCCAACCGCATGTCGAGGATGGCGTCGGCCTGAACCAGCGAGAATTTAAACTCTCGCCGGAGGTTGGTGCGGGCGCTGTCGGTCGTGCGGGACTTGCGAATGATCGCGATCACCTGATCGATATTGTCGAGAGCAATCTTGAGACCCTCGAGGATGTGAGCGCGGTGCTGCGCCCGCTCGAGCTCGAACTCTGTGCGGCGAGTCAGCACTTCCTGGCGATGGCCGATGAACTCCTGAAGCGCCCGCTTGAGCGTGAGGACGCGAGGCTGCGTGCCTCGCTCCACCAGCGCCAGCATGTTGACGCCGAAGGTCTGCTGCAGCGCGGTGTGCTTGTACAAGTTGTTGAGTACCTTGCGAGGCTGGGCATCGCGCTTGAGCTCGATCACCATCCGCATGCCGGAGCGGTCCGACTCGTCTCGCAGGTTCGAGATGCCATCCAGCTTGCCGTCGCGGACCATGTCGGCGATGCGTTCGAGCAGGGTGGCCTTGTTCACCTGATAGGGCAGTTCGGTCACGACGATCTGGCTGCGGTTGCCGCGATCCATGTCCTCTATGTACGCTTTGGCCCGGATCACCACGCGCCCGCGACCGGTGGCGTAGGCGGCCTGGATACCTTCTCGACCGAGAATCGTTCCGCCAGTGGGGAAATCCGGACCCGGCACAATCGGCAGGAGCTCTTCCAGCGTTGCCTCCGGATTGTCGATGACGTATGCCACCGCATCGCAGATTTCGTTGAGGTTGTGTGGCGGGATGTTGGTCGCCATGCCGACGGCGATGCCGGCGCTGCCGTTGATCAGCAGGTTCGGGATACGGGAGGGAAGCACCGTCGGCTGATTCATGGTGGCGTCGTAGTTGGGATACTCGTCGACCGTGCGCTTGTTGATGTCCGCCATCATCTCTTCGGCGATCTGAGTCATCTTGGCTTCGGTGTACCGCATGGCGGCGGCGCTGTCGCCGTCTACCGAGCCGAAGTTGCCCTGACCGTCAACCAGGGGATATCGAAGCGAGAACGTCTGCGCCATACGTACCAGCGTGTCGTAGGCGGCGGTGTCACTGTGGGGGTGGAAGTTCTTGATGACCTCGCCGACGATACCCGCGCTCTTCCTGTATCTCGTGTTCGAACGCATGCCCATCTGATGCATCGCATACAACACGCGGCGGTGGACTGGCTTGAGCCCATCGCGCGCGTCTGGCAGCGCACGCTGCACGATGACGCTCATCGCATAGTCGAGATAGGACTGACGCATCTCGCTTTCGATGCTTGCGGTTCTGACGTTTCCAATATCCACGTTCAATTACTCCTGATGCAATTCGATGTTGGGGACCTGCTATATCGCAACACCTCATTTTACCAAAGATTTCGGCGTCGTTACAGGGAATCCCGGAATCCCGCCACTGCCTAAGAATCGATCCTGTCTGGTTGTCTATGGTGTCCAGTGGTGTGGTCTGTAACTCTCTGATCTCGGCATTAGAGTGGCTGTATTCTACATCTCCTGCTATCAGTGGCTTTCGCGCGTCGCTAGCGGCAACATTGCCTACCATAGGTACACGCCACTGGACACTATATGTTGACAGCGTACGTCCATGCGTTATACTCGAATCAGTTGGAAGGCGCGATGCCTTCCCGACCAGAGAACCGGGTTCACTCTCTCTACACACGAGTAGCGGGAATGAAGGGGCGCGATGCCCTCTGGTGAACACCTCCCCGGACGGGCGCGATGCTCGGGAATATGAATCGCGGTGTGTTCACGCCGTCTTCGATTCATGCTTCTGGGTAGCTGTGCAAGCACAACTGAATAAGGG
>JACCVC010000193.1 GCA_013698305.1 Chloroflexia bacterium | reverse complement strand
GCGCTACGCTCAATCCGTGTCGATCCAGTTCTTTGATCTATGACAGCGGCTTGATATTCAGGTTGACGCAGAAGAGGTTGGACGGGTCGTACCTGGTCTTGACCTCGACGAGGCGTTCGTAGTTGTCGCGGTACGCGGCACGGATGCGGTCCGGCCCTTCCTCCATCATCATGTTCACGTAGGCGCCGCCGGCCGAGTACGGGTGTATCGCCTGCCAGTAGTCCCTGGCCCAGGTCGAGATCTTCTCGGCGTTGGCCGGATCGGGATCAACCCCGGCGATAACCATCCCCCAGGTGGCGTCCCGGTAGCCCCAGGCGGTGTCGTCCTTGCCCACCCGGTGCGCCGCCCCGTTGATCGGGTAGAGATGCATGGTCGAGAGCATCGTCGGGATCTCGGCGGCGAACTCCAGGTGCCGCTCGATCGCCTCGTCACTCAGCTCGTCGACGAAATCCGCCTTCCAATACCATTGCAAGCCGGGCGTGAAGAGTCCGTCGAACGCGCTCTGGAGCACCGGGTAGGGCATGGCCCCCACCCCGTGCAGGGCGGGGGCGCCGACCTCCTGCACCGGCGCGAACACCTCATCGGCTCGCTCCTCGGGGCCGGTGTAGCACCAGACGATGCCGCACATCGTCTTCAGGTGCAGATCCTCCGGGAACGTTGGCGCCGGCGGGACGACGAGGATGCCGAACCAGCCGTTGAGGTCCTCCGGCGCCTCGGTGATGAAGTCGCGATACCACCGCATGACCTCGGCGGCCTGGTCAATCGGCCAGAGGGTCGGCCCGCCGACCACCGTGCTGACCGGATGCAGCCGGAAGAGGAACGACGTGACGACGCCGAAGTTGCCGCCTCCACCCCGGACCGCCCAAAAGAGATCCGCATGCTGGTCGGCGTTGGCCGTGACAAAGCTGCCATCGGCCAGGACGATGTCCACGGCCAGCAGGTTGTCGATGGTCAGGCCATATTTGCGCGTCAGGTAACCCAGGCCGCCACCAAGGGTAAGGCCGCCGACGCCGGTGGTGGAGATGAAGCCGCTCGGTGTCGCCATTCCGAAGGCGTGGGTGGCGTGGTCGACCTCGCCCCAGGTGCAGCCGCCCTCGACGCGCACGGACCGCGATTCCGGATCGACGCGAATGCCCTTCATCTGCGAGAGGTCGATCACCAGCCCGGCGTCGCAGGTGCCGAGGCCGGCGCCGTGGTGGCCGCCCCCGCGGATAGCGAGGAGCAGGTCGTGCTTGCGGGCGAAGGTGACGGCGGCGATCACGTCGGCGACGTCGGCGCAACGGGCGATCATTGCGGGACGCTTGTCGATCATGCCGTTGTAGACCGCGCGGACCGATTCATAGTCCGGATCGCTCGGCAGGATCAGGTCGCCGCGAAGGTTGGCGGCAAGCTGGCCGATCTGCTCCGCCGTGACAGTCGGTGTTCCCTGAATCGTCTGTGCTGACATTTGGTATCTCCCTGATGTGAGTAAGAGCATCACCTCGCGATGCTCGCCACTTCCGCGCGGTTGTCCTCCTCAACGCTAGATGGATTTCTCCGGTGTCCCGTATTGCGCCTCCTTCAGGAGATGAGAATCGACTATTCAGCTTGGGCCCACTCTCAGTGTAAAGATTGCCGCAGAATGCTACCGTGAGAAGTGCCACATCGGGACTGTGACCTGTGTCACAAGGGGCTGGAAGGCGTAAGATGAGCGCATGACACCGTGTTGAGCAAGGAGTTCGTACATGACACCTGCATCCCCTGCGCGCTCGCTCGCTGCAACAACCATCTTTGCCGGGCTGGAAGATGGCACGCTTTGGTTACTTGCGGGGGAGAGCAGGGTCCGCCGCTATCCCAGAGGCCAGGTCCTGTACAACGAGGGTGATCCGGGCGGAGAGCTTCTACTGCTGGAGGCAGGTCAGGTGAAGGTGAGCCGATTTTCTTCGACCGGCCAGGAGATCGTGATCGACGAAATTGGCGCGCCAACTTCCTTCGGCGAGCTGGCGTTGTTCGATGGCGCCCCCCACCCCGCGACCGTGACCGCAACCAGCGCCGTTCAGGTTCGGTACCTCGGTCGGCGGACCGTGATGACCCTCGTCGAACGAGACCCCAAACTGGCGATCGCCATGATGCGGAACATGTCCGCGAAGATGCGCGCGACGAGTGAGCGACTCAGCGACGTGCTGTCGCTCGATGTGCCGGGACGTTTGGCGAAGTGGCTGCTGGCCCATGCCGATGGAGATGGCCGGTTGGCACTCGACCAGTCGCAGGAATCGCTGGCGCTTTCGCTGGGCACGACGCGAGAGACCCTGAATCGAACGCTGCGGCGCTTCGAGCGCAGGGGCATCGTTGAGATCGAGAGACACGAGATTCGATTGCTCGATGTCGCCGCGCTGCAATCGATCAGTGAGGGATGATGAACGTCACTCAAGACGCAACACCGGAAAGGCTTCAGCGGCGGGGACGACCGGTCGACGCGCGCCGCGTGGGACTCGGTCTCGATGATATCGACGCCGAATTGGGGGAGATCTTGGCTGGCAAGGCGCCTGGCAAGACCAGCGCCGGGCAACTCACCGTCTTCGGTGGTGTTGGGCTTGCCTTGCAGGACCTTCGCAGCCGCGCCGAGCGTTACCCATGGGTCCCAGGTTGGCATCGGCCCGACCGATATCCCGTCCCACGTGAAGAAGCCGTCCCAGCCGTGCTGTTCGGTCAGCTCGGCGAGCTCGAGGATTTCAGCAACGGCGCCGGCCGTGGCGATGAATCCGTGTTTCAACCGCAACT
>JACCVC010000332.1 GCA_013698305.1 Chloroflexia bacterium | reverse complement strand
GCCGCAGGTGTCGCGCGAACCCCAAAACGGAAATCGAACATTGGGCACACGACACAAGGGTGGAATCGACCGCATGCTGGTTTTGTGCAGGAAGGACAAGAAGGTCATATGACAGTAGACGCAGATGGCGCAACGATGGGCCAAACGCGCGCAAGCCGCCTGGTGGCCGAGGCACTGGTCGAGGGGCATGGTCCCACCCATATCGTTGACCGCGCTCAGGAGATGGGGCTGCCCAAGGGGCTGACGAGCGCCGTGGTGGCGGCCTGCTGCGGTCAGGAGTGGACCCAGCACGCCTGCGGCGGCTCGGGACATCACCATTCAGCTTCAGGCGACCCTGGATGTTCCGGCTGAGGATTTTCGCCACAATGCCCGACATATGATAGATTTAGTCGTTGAATCCGCCGCCAGGGCGGCGCTGTTGTGTCCTGTTTTTGGGAACGGCATCTGGCCTGTCACGATTGTCGATCACTCATCATGATGAGTGGTGGTGTTTTGCGGACATCTCGAGCGAGGAGTAGTGCCCTCGATCGTCGGCAACGTCGCGAGCGGATCATCACTTGATCTCACGCCCGAATCAGCATTGATGATGGGCTTTACCTGCATCTGAACGGCCCCGGCATGTACTTGCGTCGGGAACCTGAATCCATGGAGCACCACTACGTGATAAAGCTGCGATTGCGCCGCATGGGCGCCAAGAAGCGACCGCACTACCGAATTGTCGCTACCGAGCACAGTTCCCCCCGGGATGGGCGATTCATCGAATCAATCGGCTACTATCACCCGATCGAGAACCCGCCAACCATCAAGGTCGATCTCGAACGTGCGAAGTACTGGATCAGCGTGGGCGCCCAACCTTCCCCGACAGTGGCATCTCTTATTCGAAAGGCGGAAGCCGCCGAAGGTGAAGGCGAAGCCGAGCCAGTTGAAGCCGAAACCGATGCCGAGCCAGTAGCCGTTGAGGCCTGATCGTGACTGATCTCTCGCCAGAAGCGCAGTCCCACGACGACGCCGTCGACGCGCTCACCGGACTCGTCACCTACCTCGCCAGCGAGCTGGTGGACGACGCTGTCGATGTCGCGGTGACCGCCGACCGGCGAGGGCATCACATCGCCGTGCGGCTTGAGCTACCGGAAGAGCAACTGGGGCAGGTGATCGGTCGCGGAGGACGTATCGCCCGCTCGATTCGCACCGCGCTGATGGTTGCTGGTTCGCGCCAAGATGTGCGAGTCAGCCTCAATATCGAAGGTATCAGCGAATCTGCGGCTTACGACGCAGACATCGAGCAAGATCAAGACAATGAAGCAGAGCGCGAAGCTGATGCGTGACGCAACAGAACCGAAAAGGAACGCGAACAAAGCCGGAGTTCCCGATCAGGGAACTCCGGCTTCGACGCGTCTCGCTCGACGCCCCAAATCGAACCCTCGACGACTGATTGATACCAGAGGACCAGAGCCGACTGACGCGATCGATGCTGTTCGCCTGACGGTGGGTCGGATTGGCGGTCCGCACGGTCTCGGCGGTGAGATGCGAATGGCGCTCCTGACGGACGTGCCGGATCACCTCCTCGAGCTTGATCATGTGTACCTGGGCAACAGCGATGAACCAGTGTCATTGGAAAGCGTCAGGTTTCACGGTGATCTGGCGTTGGTCTCGTTTAATGGCGTCAACACCCCGGAGGATGCACGCAAACTGGGCGGACTGGTGGTGAAGATCGACGGCAGCGACGCCAAGCCGCTGGAGGAGGGTGAGTACTTCATCTATCAGCTGATTGGGCTTCGCGCCATCACGCCCGAAGGTGACGACATCGGCGTGGTGGTCGACCTGATGGAAACCGGCGCCAACGATGTGCTGGTGGTCGCCCCCGACGGCGGCGGCTCCGCTCCCAATTCGGCAGCGGATCTGCTGATCCCGAATCACCCGGTCTACGTGCATGAGATCAACCCCGCCGAAGGCGTGATCGTCGTGACGAAGCCGGTCTACCCGGAAGACGTCTCGTAGGTCATAACGCCGGCCCATTCGGCGAGGTCAGGGCAGGTTGCGGGTCGGCACTAGGAGACTGCGTGGCCAGGTGATCGATCACGCGCCCCGTCAATATGGCGGCGCGACGGCCAACCTCGCTCTCGGGCAGATGTTCGAGGCCAGGGTCGAATATCGTCGCCTGTTGCAGCTCGTTGTTGGAAATGTCCTTGATCGTCACGTACGGCACACCATGCAGCGCTGCGACGGTGGCGATGGCGGCGGATTCCATGTCCTCGCACAAGGACAGGTGACGTTCCGCGAGTCTGGCAATCGCGTTGTGCGCCTGTGTCCAGACATCCGCCGAGGCGACAACACCCTCATGCACGCGTGGGACAGGAGAGTCGTCCGATGCGGCAACCCAGCGTTCCGGTGTCCACCCGTTCGCGGCCTCGCGGGCGATGGCAAGCAGCGCAGGGTCGCTTGCGATCCCGGTCTGGCCAGCGGCGGGCGCTTTCATGCCGTCATGCAGGTCGAAGCGGCCAGTGCCGTCGGGAACGATCACCATCGACGTGTGCGAAACGGAGCGGGTGCCGATCACCACGTCGCCGACGTTGACGTGACGCTCATGGGCGCCGGTGCAGCCGAAGTTTAGGATGGCGTCCGGCGCGTGCGCGGCGATCATTGCCTCGGTCGCGGCCGCCGCCCGGATGATGCCGATGCCACAGGCGACCGCCGTGATTTCCAGACCCTGATCGTTCCAGGTGACCGACGGCCAGAGGTAATCTGCGTTGGGTTCAGGTGGCAGATGGGGTAGGCCGGACAGATGCTGGAGCTCGGATCGCATGGCGACGATCACGGCAAGACGCTGGATGGCGTTCATGGAAAGTCCTCGTGTCTATCGGGCGGATAACAGAGCCGATACGAACAGGATCACCAGGACAGCGCCCGTGATGCGGGCGTAGCGCGTATCGCCGCACCTGACGCAGGAGACGACGACGGCGATGGTCGATACGATGGGAGTCGCGATCATCACCAGGATCGCCAGCGCCACGATGCCCGCGCCGTTGCCATCAGCGATCTCGTTCGCGATGGTCGGAAAATTCTCCAGCGACGTGTGGAGTGACTCCTGTTGGATCAATGACAGGATGAGCCCAACCAGCAAGAGCGCCGCGGAAATCCGAAAACCCCAGGTCAGCACCCGAGCGGTCGGATGGGCGATGGAATCCTGCGACGGTGAAGGAATTGGTGTCGGAGAAAGAGTCATGAGCTTTGTCCCGGTAGGGTGATGCCAAATGCCCGTAGCAGCATCGAGATCGCCAGGTAGAACATGATCACGACGAAGATAATGACCAGGTTGCCGGTCTTGACCCTGCTGGTCAGGTTCGATCCGATTTGCGATCCGATGAAGATTCCGATCATGGCGGGAACGACGACGGTGGGGTCGATCTGGCCGTCAGCGTAGAAGACGGTCGCGGTCGCCACGGCGGTCATGCCGACCAGGAAGGAGCTGGTGCCAGCGGCCGCCTTCATCGGAATGCGCATCAACAGGTTCATCATCGGCACCTGAATCACGCCGCCGCCGACACCCAGCAGACCAGATAGCACTCCGGCGAAGCCACTGGCGCCCAGACCGATAGGCACGCGCTGGGGAATGTAGATGACGGTGTTGCCCGTCGCGCGGTCGGTGAAGGTCGACCGAAGCTCGAACGGATCAGGATCAGCAGGCTCGGCGTTGGGCACAGCCACCTGACGCCGAACCAGCATGCTGATCGCGGCGTACAGCAGCACCAGGCCGAAGACCAGGTTCAGGACGCTGGCGTTGGCGACAATCGCGATCAAGGCGCCGATGATCGCGCCGCTGATTGTCGTCACTCCAAGCAACATCGCCAGCCGGATGTTGGTGAAGCCGTTGCGGAGATGAACGGTCGATCCGACGACGGAGTTGGTGATGACCGCGACCGCGCTGGCGCCGATGGCGATCTTGGGGTCGACGCCGAAGAAGAGCGTGAACAGCGGCACCAGGAACACCCCGCCGCCGAGCCCAAGCATGCTGCCCAGGACCGCCGAGATGGCTGCCGTCCCCCCGAGCGCGAACGCTTCGCCGATATCCACCAATGACAACTCCCAAGCTTTCGAACGATCTCACCCCCATCTATGGGATGCCCCCTTATACTACGATTGTCGAAGCCCGTCGTCTCCGCTCGCTCACCGGAAAATCCAGACGAGGAGTGTCATCAGACGCTATGGCAGACCAACGGGCCATCAGTAGCTACCTGGCAAAGGCGATAGAGGGTCTGGAGGGTGCATGAAGTGAGATGGCGAACGAAAAATTCAACAAGTGCGCGAACCGGTGCTACTATGCGTGCTTTCACGCGGCGATTGCCGCCATGTTGGCCGTGGACATAGATGCCCGCTCCGCCCGAGGGCATTATCGACACCAGACTGTCCATGCCCTGTTCATTGAACAATTGATCAATCGGCGTCGTCGTTATCCACCCGTCATTCGGAGTGTGTTGAGTCAGACGATGCTGTTGCGACAGAGCGCTGACTATGAGACGACCGGTATGAGCGCAAAGCAAGCGACGCGGTCACTTCGACGAACCAGTGAGTTTGTGGAGGCGATTCGGCTCGTAGAGGAACGATCATCATGATGAACGACCAGCATATGATTGCGGATCCGAGGATTAGAGCCGCGGTTGCGGAGCTACAAGAGTTGATTCTCGCTCACTTCCCCTCGACCACGTTCGAGGTAGGTGAAGCTGACTACCCGGATGAGGTCTATATGCGAGCAATTGTCGATGTGGACGACACCGATGACGTGATAGCCATCTTCCTTGACCGGTTGGTCGGCCTCCAGGTCGATGAGAACCTGCCGATCTGGGTGGCGCCCGTGCGCACGCCCGAGCGCATCCCTGCCGCGAACCACCTGGAACAGAAAACGCGATATCGCGAACTATCGCCTGGTTGGGATCGTCGCAGTGTTTCACACGTATCGAACCAGATGCCAGCGCGTTGACATCTTGCCGTGCCAGGTGGGATGATGCCCTCAACACCCACTCAGTGAGCGGGTAGCACGTTCTCAACTCAAGACGAACTCCGGAGTGCAGGGGGAAGACCGGTGAGAATCCGGCGCTGTCGCGCAACTGTGATGGTCATTCTGACCCAAGCCAGGCTACCCGATTCCGGAATATGTCGCGCACCCTTCGCGTTTTCAAGGGGATGTGGACACAGCCTCGCCAATCCGGAGTCATCGGATTCAGGTCGCTTCTGGTAACTGGCGTGGCTGCGTACCGATTCCCCGAACTCGCAAGAGTCCGGGGTTTTTTGGTTCAAAAGCCGATGATAGACATCGGTTTCGGAAGGAGCGAATACGCATGAAACAATTGTTGGCGATACTGATGAGTGCCGCGCTCGCGATGGTCCTCGTGCTGTCTGGCGGATCGACAGCGGTCGCCTTCCAGGCGACACCCGCGGCGTCCGGAGAATCTGGCGCCGATTTGCAGGCGGCGATGGACTGGCTGATTGGACAGCAAGATGCGAGTGGGGCATGGATTGGTTTTAGCGGTGAGCCGGAGGTATCCATCACCGTCGATGCGCTGATCGCGCTGGTCGCGGCGCAGTTGCGTGGCGTCGATGTGGGCACATCCATCGACGATGCGGTTGGCTACCTCGAGTCGGATGATGGCGCGTTGGTCTATGCCCAGTCAGGCATCGGTCCGGCGGCCAAGCTCGTGAATGGAATTGTCGCCTATGGGGGCAACCCAAGCGACATCTCGGGAATCAATCCGCTCATCCTCGTAGAGATGGGACAGGACACCGAGAGCGGCTTTTACGGGAGCGGCGTCTTCGATCACGCGCTTTCACTGCTGGCGCTTGGCGCGACCGGCACCGAAATTCCGGAGGAAGCGATCACCACGCTGGAGAACACGCGGACTCCGGAAGGAGGCTGGTCGTTTGACGGCGAGACTGCTGAAGGCGCGGCGGACAGCAACACCACCGCGCTTGTAATTATGGGGTTGGTCGCTGCTGGACTCGGCGACTCGCCATTGGTCGGAGATGCGCTTGCCTACCTGCAAACCACCCTCGTCGGTGACACCGGCGCGACCTTCCAATCGGGTGATGGCGCGGTGGCGGATGCCAACTCGACCGCGCTCGTGATCCAGGCGGTGATCGCCGTCGGCGATGACCCGGGGAGCAATGGGTGGGGCGATCTGGAGTCGGCGCTGGCCAGTTTTCAGAACGAATCCGGAGCGTTCTTCTACAACGAGACGGACACCTCCGACAATCTCTTCGCGACCGCGCAAGCCATCCCGGCGGCAGCGGGGTTCGCCTTGCCGATTGTGACTGCGCCCAATGTCGAGCAGCCGCCAGCCACACCGGTCGGTTTCCGGAGCGGCGCCTGGGCAGCCTGAGATGTCGTATTGGGCAACACTGTTCGGGCTGATATGGGCGCTGGCGTTGCCATCGTCGCTTGCCGCGCAAGCGCCGGGAGAACGTGCCGAAGCTGAAGGCGCGGCGGCAATGATCGTCGATACCGGCGATGCTGACCTGATCTACGTCGTGGTCGCGTTTGATGATCCGGACATGACCGCGATTGACCTCATGCGAGTGGCAGACCTCCCACTGGTGACGGTCTCGTTTGGTGGGCTGGGGGAGGGCGTCTGTACGATCTTTCGCACTGGCTGCGACGTCAGTGAGTGCCGGCAACGCCTGTGCCAGACCGGCGATCCAGAATCATCGTTCTGGCAGTTCTGGAACCAGGACGATGCGGGCGAATGGGCGCTGAGTGCGCTCGGCGGGGGCGCCTATCAGGTCGAGAACGGCGATGTCGTCGCGTGGGCATGGACAGGAGACGACCCGCAGCTACCGGATCTGAGTTGGGCCGAAGTTGCGTTGTTGGCTGATGCTCCCGAGGAGATCGTCGCGGGCAATGCGTCGGATTCGTCTGGGGTCTGGGTGAACGCTCCGGCCGACGTCTGGCAGGACGACGAATCGCCGTCAATCACCGGCACGTTGCTCTCGACAGGCGTGATCGTCCTGCTGGCCGGCGTGGGACTGTTTCTCATTCGCAGACAACGACTCCGAGACGTGAAGGTCGGGTGATGCAAGCCCCCTCCGAATCGTCGATCGATGTTCGCGCGTGGCTGCTGTGGGGAGCAGCGGCATCGCTGCCCCTGATTACCGGTCGACATCCGCTGATCCTGCTTGAACTGTTGATCATCGTGATCGTCGTGCGATCCGTATGCCTGCCTGCGCAGGGACGACAAGGATGCGGCTGGCTGCTGCATGTCGCCACCATCGCCGTCCCGATTGGCGTGCTGTTCAACATGATGACCGTACATGTGGGTGAGCAGCGACTGTTCACGATTCCGGATCGGGTTCCGATCATCGGTGGTGCTGTGACCTGGAACGCCGCGGCCTATGGCCTATTGAGCGGCTTGTCGATCGTCGTGCTGGTGGCGGTGGGAACGACGGTCGCTGCGGCAATCGAGTGGACGGCGCTCATGCGGTTGCTACCGAATCGTGCAGGAGGGTTGGCTGTCGCTGGCTCTGTCGCCTGGTCGTTTCTGCCGCAGCTTGCCCGATCCTGGAGGGAGATTCGTGAGACCCAGGCGACGCGAGGGCATCAGTGGCGAGGAGTGCGCGATTTCGTGCCGTTGATGGTGCCGTTGCTGGCGGGTGGGCTCGACCGGTCGGTGACGACCGCGGAGGTGCTGGAGGCTCGCGGTTTTGGCGTGCGTGCCGCGTCCAATCGAGTTGACAGGTTCGAGGCGCTCACAGTCATCGCTGCGTTGACCCTGGCCGTGGCGGGACTCTACCTTCTTGCGGTGGGCGAGGCGATGACTTCTCTCGGAATCATGGGGCTGTGTGTCGCGATGGTGATCGGCCTCGTGTGGTCAGGGCGCGGAAATGCATGGCCCGGGGCAACCTGCTATCGGCGGACGGCCTGGACAGGCCGCGACACCGCGATCACGGTGGGGGCGCTGATCCCACTCGTGACTATCGCGACCGCGCTCCAGCTCGCGCCGGAGTCGCTGCGCTACGATCCGTATCCCGACCTCACCTTTCCGCAGACGCAGCCAGTCATCGTCTTGCTGCTTGCGGCATTGGTGATCCCTGCCATCGTCGCGCCCCATTCGGGCAATCAGGTGATGAAGCGATGATCGATCAGTTGATCGCCCCCGACCGTGAATCCCTCGTCCAGCTTCGCGACGTGTCATTTCGCTATCCGGATGGCGAGCGGGCCGCGCTCGACCATCAGCACTGGGATATCGATGCGGGAGAGATGGCGCTGTTGGTGGGACCTTCCGGGTCCGGGAAGTCCACCTTGCTGCGCACGCTCAATGGGCTGGTTCCCCACTTTTCGGGAGGGCGGTTCGGCGGGACGGTGACGGTCTGTGGCATACCGACGCGCCTTCACGGCCCGAATCAGCTTAGCAGCCACGTCGGGTTCGTTTTTCAGGATCCGGAAACACAAGTGCTTGGCTCGAGAGTCGATGAGGACATCGCCTTCTCGCTCGAACAGCATGGCGTACCGCGATCGACGATGCGAAAGCGAGTAGAAGAGCTCCTCGACCTGCTGTCGATCGCGCCACTGCGGCAACGTGATCCTTCGACCCTATCCGGTGGGGAGCGCCAGCGGGTAGCGATCGCCGGAGCGCTGGCCTTGCACCCGGACCTGCTCGTGCTGGATGAGCCGACCAGCCAGCTCGACCCATGGGGTGCGGAGGACGTGCTGACCGCGCTCACGCGGCTCAACGAGGACCTCGGGTTGACCGTCGTGATCTCCGAGCATCGGCTCGAACGGTTGTTGCACCGGGTGGACCGCGTGTTCGAGGTGGATCGCGGCAGGTTGAGCGCAGCCGCCACGCCGCGCGCGTTTGCCCGTCAGGCGAATCCCATCGCGCTTCCTGCGGTGACGCAGGTGGGAGCCGCGCTTGAGTGGCAGACGATGCCGCTGACCGTCAAGGAGGGGCGGCAGGCGGCGCGTGCCCTTGTGCTTCCGGTCCCGCCTGGACGGCTGAAGGCGCCAGACGGCGATGTGGTGCTTGATGCAGTTGGGCTGACCTTGCGTCACGGGCAACATACAATCCTGCGTGACATCGATGTCACGCTCCGTGAAGGCGAACTGGTGGCAGTGATCGGTCGCAATGGCAGCGGCAAGACGACTTTGATGCGATCGCTACTGGGTCATCACCCTTTATCCGCTGGAGAGCTTCGATTTTCCGATCTGTCGGTTGATACCCGAAGTCCCGCGTCGTTTGGGCGGCGGGTCGGCTACCTGCCGCAGCAGGCGGGGACGATGTTCTTTGCCGAGCGGGTGCGGGATGAGATCGCCTTCACTGCCCGGAACAGGGGGACAAGGTCGGATTTTGCCGAGATCGACACGATCCTTGACCGGGTCGGGCTGGCAGGGTTCGGCGATCGCCATCCGAGGGATCTGAGCGGGGGCGAGCAGGAGCGGCTGGCGCTGGCGATCATGCTCACCGGCGACCCTGTGGCGCTGATGCTGGACGAGCCAACCCGCGGCATGGACGCCTGGCGAAAGGCCGACCTGGTTCGGATTCTGGACGACTACAGGCGGCGGGGCGGGGCGGTGCTGATGGCGACGCATGATGTCGAGCTGGTGGCGCAGACAGCCGACCGGGTGGTGATGCTCGGCGACGGTGAGGTGATCGCGGAAGGCTCACCAGTGGAGGTGCTGGGAGGATCGTTGACCTTCACCACCCAGACCCAGTTGGTATTCGGTCAGGATTGGTTAATCCCGGCGGAGGTGATTGAGGCGGCCAGATCCCCGAACCCGAAAACACGGTAGCATCGACCCGAAAGTGGTCGATGTTTTCTGCCAGCATCGGTATCTCTCGGGCAGACACAGGGTCTGCCCCTACGTGTAGCGTGTTCGGCGGCTGCCGGTTCGTGCCTGGTTGGTCGATGCCAGCGTGGCGTCGGTGGGCTGGTATGCCGCCAAGTTTCCGTCGTCCGGGCCGAGCGCGCCGTCGGTGTAGACGTTGTTCGGGTCCCACAGCATCCAGCCAGCCGTGCCGACATCCTCACACGCCTGGATCTGGGCGCGAACTTCCTCCACGCCATAGGGGATCATCTCCCAATAGTCGAAATCCTGGAGCCATGGTCGAAGCTGCCTGGCAGAGCCAAGTTGGTCACGCGCGCTTCGCATGCTGATCTCGATGGTTTCGTAAGGGAAGTTGTTGGGATGCCCGTTCAGCCCCATCGCGCCATCGGGGAAGTGGCTAGGGTAGACCATCGGGCTGAGGTAATCGACGTGTGGAGCCAACATGTCGAGGTCCTGGCCGATGCCGAGGTCGTCGGGGACCAGCGCGGTGAAGCCAAACACATCGGCGGAGAGCTTCGCGCCGGTCGGGATCAATGCCTGTCTGCTCTGTTCGAGGAACTTCGTCATCGCGAGCGTGCGGTTTTCCTCGGTGTACGGGATGCCGAACTCCATGGTCGAGAGATCGCCGTCGGTCGGGAACCGGACGTAGTCGTACTGGATTTCATCGAATCCGAGGTTGGCTGCCTCGACCGCGAGTTCGATGTTGACGTCCCAGAGCGTATGCAGCATAGGGTTGACCCAGGCCACGCCATTCATGTCCCGCCAGACCTCGCCGGTGACGTTGTTGGTAACGGCCAGCTCCGGATAGGTGTCGGCGACGATGCTGTCCTTGAACACCACCAACCGGGCGATCGTGTAGATATCGTGTTCCTGTAGCGTGGCGAGCAGGCCGGAGAGATCAATTGTCGGGCGGACGGTGCCCGCCTTGACGAAGAACTGGACCTGCGAATCGTAGAAGATGATCTCTTCCTTGATGTCGATCACCATCGAGTTGACTTCGGTCGTGTTGATGAGATTGACCAACCGGTCGACATCTTCCTGGGTGTTGGAGATGTTCGGGTTGTAGTAGATCGCCCTGATATCCTGCGGTTGCAGTTGAAGATCATTCGTTGCTGATACGTCGGACGTCGGTATGTTCATCTCGGCGTAGCCAGGGGCGAACACGCGGATGGAGTCGGCGTTGGAGCTGGCAAGCTGGAACTGGAACAGCCCGTCCGCACCGGTGACCTCGGTGAGTTGACCGTCGGTGATAATGACGCCCTGGAGCGGTTGCCCGGACTCGTCAGTGATGGTCCCCGCAAACGCCGAGACGGCATTGGGCGTGGGCGTAGCCGTCAGCGCCTGCGCCAGGGCCGTGTCCGGCGTTGCGCTCATGGAGTCAGCGGAAGCTGATTCGGGGGTCCCGGCCCCCGTCAGGTCGGTGGCGTTCGCCTGAGGGGCGGATTCGGTCGTTCCCTGGGGCGAAGCGCCTGTGAAGTCCTGGGCAGGGACGTCGGTGAGCGCCTGGGATTGCTGGTCATCCTGCCGGAGCGCAACCACGAAGCCATTGGTGTCCGAAAGCTCGTCGATTGTGCCCTCTTGAGCGCGGTAGCCATCGCGTGACACTTCAATCGTCAGGGGTAGCTGGCTGTAGGTGACGCGGATGTAGCCATCACCATCGGTGCTGAATACTTCGTCGTTGATCGACACCTCGGCGTCAGCCAGCGCGGCGGCTGAGTCCGTGTCAATGACCCGGACGCGCAACGCATCGTCAGCCTCGGCGTCCGTCGCGGCAGCGACCGTGAGCGTGACGATCGCGGCGACAAGACCGACCAGGAACAGTGCGCTGGCGATCCACGGCAGCCACGGCGCGGGCCGGGACGGATGCGCTGCGGTGATCGTCTGGCGGTTGAAGGGCAGGGACATGATGTGGCTCCGTTTTCAGGTCGTGGACGTAGCAAAAGCCGGACAACCGCTGTCCGACAATGCGCGATGAAGCCGCGTTGAATTAGATCAAGCGTACCACGCTCGAATCCATCAACGCCTAAAAGCATCAGGCGGTTTTCTTTCAGAGATCGTCGAGACCTACCGATAGCTGGCCGTGCTCGTCGACGTCGATCTCGACCGGAGCCGACAGCCCGCCGACGAACCTGTTATCCCTCGATCTGCGCCAGGCAAGGAAGAGCAATCGACCGTCATCTTTGACGACACGACCGGCGTACCATTGGCCCTCTGTGTCCGCTGCCATTGGTGGGTCCGGCGCGAGGGTCCATGGGCCTTCGGCGCGATCCGAGGTGAGGTAGTGGGTACCGATCCAGGGCGTCGCGGACGGGTCAGCGAGACGCCTTCGTGACGGTTTGCCGGTGCAGAAGAGCAGATAGTGCCTGCCATCAGTAAGAAGGTATTGCGGTACTTCAAGCTCGGCAAAATCGCCGGGCGCCGTTATCGGCCCGTCAAGCGTCCACCTGATCAGATCATCGGATCGCGCCAGGCCAATGACGCCGCGTTCGTCCATGGGGCCATCCTTTGCGCGGGCCGTGATGTACATCAACCAGCCGGAACCGGCCGGATCGGGGATCACCCAGGGATCGCGAAAGGCGACGTGTCCGTCCGCTGATTTATCGGCGGATTCGTACCACTGAGGGTTCGCTTCGAGCAGTGGGTTGCCGAGATGCCGGGTCCATCTGATCAGGTCGGTTGACGTGGCGAGCCCGATTCGCTGCGCGGCTTCGCGGTGCGTGAGGGCGGTATAGAACCAGTAGTAGACCCCCCTCGTGCTCGATGATCGAACCGGTCCAGATCGCCTTGTCGTCCCAACCCGGAACAGATGACGGCGACAGGGCGACGCCGAGATCGGTCCAGGCATGGAGGTCATCGGAGACCGCGTGACCGACCTCCGCCTGCCAATGCCGCTCTTCCGGGTCGGTGAGTGTTGCCGGTGCGCGGAGGTAAAACAGATGCCAGGGCTCCCCATCGCGGCGTGGCGCGAACCAGAAGTCCCACACCAGGTGGTCGGTTGGGAGGTAGAGCATCGGCTGTTCCTAGAATACCCACGTCTGGGCTAGAACCCCCGCGTCTTGTCGACGAGGTTTATCAATGGCTCGCCGTTCTGGTATCGGATGATGTTGTCGTGGAAGATCTCGACCACGCGCTGTTCCTTGCGGGCTGAGGCGCCAGCGGTATGCGGCGTGAGCAGGAGCCGCGGGCAATCCCAAAGCGGGCTTTCTGGCCCAGGTGGCTCGGGCTCCGTCACATCCAGCGCTGCACCCGCCAGCTGGTTATTCTTCAGCGCCTCGACCAGCGCCT
>JACCVC010000330.1 GCA_013698305.1 Chloroflexia bacterium | reverse complement strand
AGAGCGCCGCGCCGACGCCAGTCATCACGCCGCAACCGATCAGGCTCATCTGCGCGGGAGGAAGGGACTGATGCACGGGAACGCACTGCGCGGCATGCACGAGCGTATGCGTGCAGAACGTGCCGATACCGAGCACCGGGTTAAGCTCGATTCCGTCCTTGACGGCGGTCATCTTCGTGGTGGCGTTGAGGCTGGCCGCGCACAGATGCGGCTTGCCCGCCCGGCAAAAGCGGCACTCGCCGTTCGGCGCGCGCCAGGCGAGGATGACGTAGTCGCCCTGCTTGACGTTTGTGACGCCCTCGCCGACGTCCTCGACGATGCCCGCGCCCTCGTGCCCGAGCAGCAGCGGCACGACATCAGGGCCGAAGACGCCGCTCCGGGCGGAAAGGTCGGTATGACAGACGCCGCTCGCCAGGATGCGGACCCGCGCCTCGCCGGGACCGGGCGCCGGTACCTTGAACTCCTCGATTTCGCTTGGCTCCCCGATCTTCCGGTTGATCGCGCCCCTCGCAATGATGGTCTCGGCCATGTCGCCTTCCCCTTCTTTTGGCCCTGCAGGACCGTATCGACGCCTCATTGTCATTCTGAGCCGAGAACGCAGTCCTCGTGTCGAAGAATCTCAATCGCGATTTAACACCAGATTCGAACGTCGCATACTCCTAAACTGAGATTCTTCACAAGCTCAGAATGACAACCAGTTTGTTTGGAGATACCCGGTGCGCCAGCATGCGGTTTATTTCAGGCTCGCGCTCAATTCGATTTTTGCGCCGTTCCGGATCAGGTTCGAGATCGGGCAGCCTTGTTCGCCCTGTTTTGCATACTCGGCAAATTGATCCTCCGAGAGACCGGACACCTTCCCGACGACGTTGAGCGCCGAGCGGGTCACCATCACCCCGCCATCCGGGTTCGGCTCAAGATCGACCGTCGCCGTTACTTCCAGCGAGTCGGGAGCGTGCCCCGCGCCGGACAGCACATTGGAAAAGGCCATCGCGTAGCAACTTGAGTGCGCCGACGCGATCAGCTCTTCGGGGCTGGTCTTGCCGCCCGATTCTTCAGTCCGCGCCGCCCAGGTCACCCCCAGGTCGCTGATCGCGCCGCTGCCGCCGTTAAGCGTCCCTGAGCCTGATGCCAGGTCGCCGTTCCACACCGTCTTCGCGCTCCGTTGCGTCACAGCCATGTCGTTTCCTTCCATTCATACGTGATCGATTGCACAGATTCTCTGGTCCAATGTTACCCCGCCGGAGGCTGATCGAAATAGACCGTCTTCACCTGGGTGAAGAACTCCCGCGCGGCCTTGCCCTGCTCCCGCGAGTACGAGCTGGAGCCCTTGTATCCGCCGAACGGCACCTGTGGCTCTGCGCCCGCCGTCTCCGAGTTGACGTGGACGATGCCCGCCTGCACCTCGCGCACAAACGCGAGCGCCTGGCCGATGTCTCGCGTGAAGATCGACGCCGACAACCCGTAGCGCACCTGGTTGGCGACCGCGATCGCTTCGTCGAGGTCATCGACCGGGATCACGCCCAGCACCGGCCCGAACAGCTCTTCCTGTCCCAGGAACGATGACGGCTGGACATCGGTAAACACCGTCGGCGCGACAAAATGGCCGTTGCCAGCGCCGTCCGGACGATTCCCGCCGGTCGCAAGCGACGCACCCTCGGCGCCCTTGCCGATGTCGCCAAGCACCCGCTCTGCCGCCTCGGCGGAGATCAACGGGCCCATCTGGACCCCATCCGCCTGTGGATCGCCGACCTTCATCGCCGAGGCACGCTCGACCAGGCGGCTCGTGACCTCGTCGAGCAGACGACGATCGACGATGGCGCGACTGGTGGCGGTGCATTTCTGCCCGGTGCTCATCATCGCACCCTTGAGCACCTCGCCCACGGCGTGGTCGAGATCGGCGTCGGCCATCACGATCGCCGGGTTCTTGCCGCCCATCTCCAGCTGCACCTTGGCGCCATGCTCACCCGCGGTTCGCTTGATCTCCGCGCCGACTTCATTCGAGCCGGTGAAGGAGATCGCATCGACCCGCTCGTCGCTGACCAACGGATCGCCGACCGCGCCCGCGCTGCCCGTGAGCAGGTTGAGCACGCCGGGAGGCAAGCCAGCTTCGTCCAGCGCCTCGACCAGGCGCACCGCGCAGAGCGGCGTCAGGCTGGCGGGCTTGAACACGACGGTGTTGCCGAACGCCAGCGCCGGGGCGATCTTCCAGGCCGGAATTGCGATCGGGAAGTTCCACGGCGTGATGATGCCGACGACGCCGA
>JACCVC010000328.1 GCA_013698305.1 Chloroflexia bacterium | reverse complement strand
CGAAAGGCAGCGTGCAGGTGGCAGGTCAGCATATCGAACGGAATACCACCAAGGCGCCATCGATCAGGCCGGCGGTCGAATCAACGCCGGTTCCAGGCGATGAATCGAGCAAGAAGCAGCCGCTTTCCCGGTTGGAGGATGGTAAGTTAGCGCGACCGCGAAGCCTCTGGACTGATGCCTGGCGCAGGCTCACCAGGAATCGCTTGTCGGTTATGGGCCTGGCTATCGTGGTGATCTTTACGCTGATGGCGCTGTTTGCGCCGCTTCTCGCGCCCTATGGTCAATCGGAAGTCGTTGACGTTCGGCTGGCGCGGTATGGTCCAGACTGGCTGTGGCCGATGGGTCTCGACGAGAATGGGCGCGACATCTGGAGCAGGGTGTTGTATGGCGCTCGCGTCTCGCTGCTGGTGGGCGTTGTGTCGCAGCTGATCGTGCTGGCGATCGGCGTTCCGATTGGGGCAGCGGCGGGGTACTTCTCCGGCAACGTTGACAACGTCCTGATGCGCATGGTCGATGTCGTCTATGCGGTGCCGCAGTTGTTGCTGGTGATGATCTTTCTCAACGTGTTCGGCCCTGGCATGATCAATATCTTCCTGGGCATCGGCCTGGTGACTTGGGTGACGATAGCTCGCCTGGTTCGAGGACAGTTCCTGACGCTCCGAGAGGCCGAGTATGTCAACGCGGCACGGGTCAGCGGCGCCGGCAGCGGGTACATCATGTGGAAGCACCTGTTGCCCAACAGCATGACACCGATCATCGTGGCCCTGACATTTGGCATTCCAACAGCAATTTTTACCGAAGCTGCCCTGAGTTTTGTCGGCGTGGGAATCAACCCGCCACAATCCAGCTGGGGCCAGATGGTTGGCGCGGGCACAGACACCGGTCTGGTGCAGGCCTATCCGCATATCCTGCTATTCCCGGTCGTCGCGATCGCGTTCACGATGCTTGGCTTTACGTTCCTGGGCGATGGGTTGCGTGATGCGCTCGACGTCCGTGGTCGTGAGTAGCGTGGCGAGGCGACACTCTTGCATCTACCGTCGTTCAATCCTGGTTCGAAAGGAGGCGAGTTCGTAGCGCATGAAGGCTTCGTGGCTCTGGGGCGGCCCTGAGCCGTAGTGGTATCCCGGTGGCAGGTCCCGCCATGGTGGCGACGGCCTCGCTCGCGGGCATCGACGAACTTCTGGAGGTTGTACACCATGACGACACGCAATCATGATGATGAACGCGAGGCAATGCTGCAGAAGCTCGATCACCGGCTCCGAATGTCGGCGTTCTCGCGCAGAAAGCTGGTCGGGAGCGCTGTTGTTGGCGCAGGCGCGGCGGCGGCGGGGTCTTTTGTTGGCAGCAAGGCCGTGCTTGCGCAGGATGCGGACGCCGGTGCGCTCGACGAGGAGCAGATCTTCTTCAACTCCGCGCTGACGAACGAGCCGTCGTCCTTCGACTGGAACGCTGACCTCTACTGCAATGCCGATGTGTCAACTTTCGCGGGGCTGCTGGCGTTCGATCCGGACGGGAATGCCGTGGGGGATTGGGCGGAGACCTGGGAGGCGAATGAGGACGCTTCCGTCTGGACGTTCAATCTCCGGCAGGACAACACCGGCTGGTCGAACGGCGATCCCGTGACCGCGCAGGATTTTGTCTGGTCCTACGCGCGCATACTCGATCCTGAAACGGCGAACGTCTATTCGTTCATCCTCTACGACGTCCTCCACGGGCAGGCGTTCAACGCGGGCGATGAGGTCGAGATCGACGGTGAGACGCGCGTTCCGACTGCGGAAGACCTTGGGTTGGCCGCGCTGGATGACTGGACGTTCGAGGTGACGCTGGTCGGGTCGCGCGCGAACTTCCCTCAGAAGGCCGCTTACCTTGCCTGCTATCCTGCGCACCGTCCGTCGGTGGAAGAGCACGGCGCCGATTGGGCGCTGGGCGAAGTGCCGCTGGTCTCCAACGGGCCGTTCAACCTCGACTTCTGGGAGAAGGGAGTAAAGTGCGAGCTGGTGGCGAATCCCAATTACTGGGGGGCGGAAGAGATCACGCTCGAGCGTGTGGTGGATCCGTTCATTCCAAGCGACAACCAGGTCAACAACTTCGAGAACGGCACCGGCGATCAGAGACTCGACTGGGTAGCGCTCGGCGCCAGTGATTACGTCCGCTTCCAGGAGAATCCGGAACAGGCGGAGCTGCTGCGTCAGTACGTCTATCCCGGCCTTTGGATGCTGCTGCCATCGAACAACGTCGCGCCGTTCGACCAGCTCGAAGTGCGGCGCGCCGTGAGCAAGGCGATTGATCGCGAGCGGCTGGTGCAGGTGACATCCGGTCTGGTGCAACCCGCGCACTGCATGATGCCGCAAGGGGTCTACGGATTCTTCGAGGACGAAGAGATCTATGCCATGCAGGCGTTTGATCCAGAAGCCGCCATGGCCGAGCTGGTCGGAACCGAGTATGAGGGAGGTCAAAACTGGCCCGAGATCACCATGGTGATGCGCTCGGATGAGGAGCAGTACAACTCCGACATCATGGCCAACGACATCGTAGACCAGCTTCAGCAGAACCTCGGCATGTCGATCCAGATCGAGTCGTTGGTAGAGAACTCTTTCCGGCCTCGGCTGTATGAAAACGTGGACCAATTGGTCTGGATCCGCTGGTGGTACGACTATCCGGACCCGGACAACGGCTACTACGACATGTTCTATGGCGGGAAGCCGCCGGGACAGAAGCGCCAGCTTTGGGAGAACGAGGAGTTCGACGAGACAATCGTCGAAGCGAAGGGTGAGCTCGATCCCGACGCCCGGCTGGACCTCTACATCGAAGCCGAGCGAATCATCCAGGAGGACGTGGGATACATCCCTGTCGTGTACCGCCTTGACGTCTACGCGTTCAAACCGTGGGTGCAAAACCTGCCGGTGAATACGCAGGGCTTCACCGTGCCGGACGGTAACATCTTCGTCCGCGCCCTGACGCAGTACCAGATCTCAGGACGCGAAGATTCCTGAGTAGGTCAGACGCATTCATCACGAGTCAGTGAAAGGGTGACCGCTTCGGCGGTCACCCTTTCGCCGCGTCCAATGCCGTGCGATACTCGCGGTGATTGGAGTAGCATCTGGACATATCGGGTACGGAAGGACGCACGTTGATGGCTGATACACATCCGACATATCTCTGGTGGAACGGCGAGCAGGTTCGCTGGGAAGACGCGACCGTGCATGTGACTGACCTCGCCTGGTCGACGGTCGGAGCGGTTTTCGAAGGCATTCGCGGATACTGGAACGAGGAGCAGCAGGAACTTTACGTCTTCAGGTTGCAGGATCACCTGGATCGGTTGATGGATTCCATGCGGCTGGTCCGGTTGCCGACGACATATAGCGCCGAAGATCTTTTGGCCGCAACGCTGACGCTGATCCGAGACAACGAGAGCCGTGAGGACACCTACATCCGCCCGCTTGCCTACTCGGCGGGGACATCCGGCAAGCGGCTCTCGGACGCGCCAGCCGACGCCGCGCTACTGATCAACACGAACCCAATGCCGAGCAAGCTGTCGAGCGGCGAGACCATGAAGGTGAAGGTCAGCTCCTGGACGCGCATTTCTGACAATGTCATGCCGCCAAGAATCAAGAACATCTCCAACTATCGGAACGGGCAACTGGCGAGCATGGAGGCCAAAGCCGATGGCTACGACGGCGCCATCCTGCTCAGCCCGCAGGGCAAGGTCAGTGAAGCCCCGGGCGCCTGCGTGATGATCGTCCGGCATGGCAAGCTGCTCACGCCGCCGGTCACCGATGGCATTCTCGAGTCCATCACCCGCGATGCGGTGATGACGATGGCGCGGGAGTCGCTGGGGTTGGACGTCGTCGAGCGGTCACTCGACCGGACGGAACTGTACCTTGCCGATGAAGTATTCCTCTGCGGCACGGCGTTCGAGATCAGCCCCATCGTCGAGGTCGATCGCTATCAGATCGGCGACGGCGCGATCGGTGATGTCACCGGTCGGCTGCAAACGCTGTTCGAATCTGTGCTACGAGGCACTGAGGATAGGTATGCGTCCTGGCGGACGCCGGTTGGTGTCGCTGCTGGCGTCACCGCCGACTGAGTGGACTCTCAGGTGTACGGCACACTGCGCGGCGCGTACGGGAGGCCCTTGTGGCCTTCTTCTCCCACCTTTTCAAGGCTGCCAATACTCCCTCTATAGAGAAACTTGGCAGAGTGGCAGCCTTGCCGTGGTCTGAATCAAGGCTGCCAGGTATCTTCCATCCCCAGAGGCAATGTGGCAGGCTTGTATCGCCCGTCGTTCCGGAGAAATCGGCATCGCGGAATGGAAGGTTGCCACACTGCCACGTTGTTGCATTGGCAGCCTTGATTCGTCTGCAATCAGTCCGCGTCGACGATTGCGTCTGCCTCAATCTCGACCAGCATTTTCGGATCGACCAGCGTTACCCCGCCGATCAGCGTGTTTGTTGGTCGAATGTGCCCAAGCCGTTCGTGGAGGATCGGCGCGACCACCGGCCAATGGGTGACGTCGGCCAAGTAGACGCGATAGCGGATGATGTCATCCACCGAGGCACCCGCCTCGTTCAGTGCCCAGGCGATCGTGTCGAGGATCACGCGGGTTTGCTCGGCGGGATCATCCTCTCCCACCTGCAACCCATCTTTCATCGACGTGGTCCCGGCCACCGCGACGTGCTGGCCGATGCGTACGGCGCGAGAGTAGCCCACCTTCTGCTCATACACACTTCCTGTGGAGATGTTGGCGCGGGGCATTGGAACATCCTTTCACTACCAAACTCGGTGGGCGTGATTCCGCACAATTTGGCACGGTTGCGCGGAACTTGCTAATCTCAGTGATGAGCATGGCCGTCCGCAACGTTGCGTATCGTCGAGTATGCTCCGGTGACCTGCTTGAAACACACCACCGGCAATTACAATCAGGAGGCCGCATGCGGCGCACATCCCTCTCACTTCCCTCCTTCAGGCGGCGACCAGCATCCAGGGACACATGGTCACGTATGAGTATCGTCGCGGTGTTGATGGTGCTGTCAACATCATTCGGCGTCGTGGTCGGCAATCAGTCCGGCGACGATTCTGCTGTCACCGCGTCCACCATGCTCACGCAGCTACCCGAGTTCGATGTCGTCGAAGAGACCTACGATGCCATTCGCGAGAACTGGGTGCTCAACGATGAAATTTCCGATCAGGAACTCATGTACGGCGCGGCCAGTGGCATGGTTGAAGCGCTGGGCGACGAGGGGCATTCCAGCTTCCTCGATCCTGAGGAGGCGCTCGATTTCGAGCGCTCGTCGCGCGGCGAGCTCATCGGCATCGGTATCCAGGTCGACGTGACCGGACCGCTACCGGTGGTGATTGCGCCGATTGACGGTTCGCCCGCATTCGAGGCAGGCATTCAATCCGGAGACGTGATTATCGCGGTCGACGGCTCCCTGTCGACGGAAGTCGGGTCGGAAGATGTCGTGGATCTGATCCGTGGCGAGGCTGGAACCGACGTCACGCTGACAATCCGGCATCAGGACGAGCTCGAACCGATCGAGCTGACCATTACACGAGCGCTGATCAACGTAGATCCGGTCTCGTACATCATGATGCCAGACGACGTGCTGTGGTTGCGAGTGTCGCAATTCTCGGCGGGCGCCACCGAGGGCGTGGTGGAGGCGCTGCGCTACGGTCAGTCACAGGGCATGACCAGCGTGATCCTCGATCTACGCAACAACCCTGGCGGGCTTGTTTTCGAAGCAATAGGCATCGGATCGCAGTTCCTGCCGGCGAATTCCGTGCTGTATCAGGAGCAGGACGCCGACGGCAGCGTGCGGGAAGTGACCACCCTTGGCAGTGGCGGCGAGTGGCAGGACGGCGACCTGGTCGTGCTGATCAACCTTGGCTCGGCGTCTGCGTCCGAGATCGTATCGTCTGGCATCAAGTCCAATGACCGCGGCACCCTGATCGGTGAGACCACCTTCGGAACTGGGACCGTGCTGCTGCCTTTCCCGGTGGGCGACGACTCCGTGGCGCTTCTTGGCATCAAGCTCTGGCTGACCGCCGATGGCGAGGAGATCTGGAAGCAGGGAGTCGACCCGGACGTCGAGGTCACGCTGGAGCCGGGCGTGTCTCCAACTCTGCCGTTCCAGTTCGAAACGGAGACGGTAGGTGACGACGACCTGGCGGGCCTGGATGATGCTCAGTTGCTTGCTGGCTTCGACGAGGCAAGCGCGACAGCGCCCGAGTAGCTCGCTCCCGAATTGAGGGCGCCGCACCGGGGTACGTTCACTTACAGGGGCCATATCCCGCGTGGTATCGTTGAGCGGCGTCCTTTCTCGTCCACGGACGGGCAAGCGCGCAATCCGGGATTTCGATTGAAGCCACTTCGCGATGTCGCGGAGGAGGCGAGGGGTAGCAATGATCTCGGTTGAGTCCTGGCCGCAACCCGCCGCGCGGGTATGGTTCCTCGCACAACGATTCCGAAAATTTGTGGTTGTGGGTGCGATTGGACTTGTGGCCAACCAGGTGGGATTGGCCTCGCTTCACGATGTGATTGGTATGGCGGTGGCGATTGCATCGCCCATCGCCATTTTCCTGTCGATGATCTTGACGTTCTCTCTCAATGAGCAGTGGACCTGGCACGATCGCGGCACCGGGCCCGTGTTGTCCCGGGCGATGACGTATGTGCCGATCAACCTGGGCGGCCTCGTGATCAACTGGGGCATTCTGATCTATCTCAATGATCGCCATGGCATGCACTATCTCCTGGCAAACCTGATTGGCGCGGGGGTGGCGGCGGTCTGGAACTTTCTTCTCAACAACGCCATCACCTGGAGAAGATAGTCCGAATCCAGATGCGTTCCCCCAGATCGACAGAGGCTTCGGCGGTTTGAGAGATCGGACGGCATGTAGAATGCGATGGTGTGGTACGGCCGCGACAACCATCCGCCACCTCAACTGACGCGGCCGACATAGCGAAGGCGACACCGACATTGGTACGCGGAATCGCAGCTTAGTGAAGGAACACGTTTCGATGCAGAACGGTCATAAACCCGAATCGACGACTCCCACAACCGTGGTCATGGGGGCCGGACCGGCGGGCTTGTGTTCCGCCTATGTGCTCAGCAAGGCTGGCCATCCGGCAACCGTGGTGGAGGCGGCTCCCTTCGTTGGAGGCTTAGCCCGCACCATCAAGCGCCAGACCGACCATGGCGAGTTCAAGTTCGACATCGGCGGTCACCGTTGGTTCACCAAGAATGAAGAGCTCAACGATCTCTTCAAGGAAGTGGTCGACGATGAGTTGCTGTGGGTACACCGGATCAGCCGTATCTACTTTGACGGGAAGTTCGTCGATTATCCGTTGAAGCTCGCAAATGCCTTGAAGGCTGTCGGACCGGTGACCGCCGCTCGGGCTGTCTTCGACTATGGCCTCATCAAGGCGCAGCAGAAGCTCAATCCGACTGAGGTGGTGTCCATGGAGGACGCCTACATCAACCAGTATGGCAACACGCTCTACAAGCTGTTCTTCCAGGCGTACAGCGAGAAGGTCTGGGGCATGCAATGCTCCGAACTGTCAGGAGACTGGGTCAACCAGCGCACCAAGGGTATGTCTTTGGTGACGGCGATCAAGGACGCCGTCGTCCCTTCCAAGGGCAAGGTCGTCAGCCTGATCGACGAGTTCATGTATCCGCGGGATGGATTCGGCCGCTTCTCGGAGCGAATGGCTGATTCGATCAGGCAGAACGGCAACGAGATCCTGCTGAAGAGCCCGGTTGAGAAGATCGTCCTGGATGGGAATCGCGTCAAGGGTGTCCAACTGCGCACCGAGGAGGGCAGCACGCTGCTCGAAGGCGAGAACTTCATCTCCTCGATTCCGCTGACGGTGCTGGTCAAGATCATGGAGCCGTCCGCGCCGCAGGACGTCATCGACGCGGCTAACTCCCTGGTTTTCCGGGACATCATCACCGTTAACATGATGTTCAGGAAGCCAAAGGTTACCAACGACACCTGGTTGTATGTGCATGACCGCAACATCCTGTTCGGCCGGTTTCACGAGCCGAAGAACTGGAGCCCGGCCATGGTGCCAGGCGAGGAGTACACCTCGCTGGTGATCGAGTACTTCTGCACGCGCGGCGATCACATCTGGAGCATGAGCGATGAAGAGCTTGTAAATCAGACTGTGAAGCACCTCGTCGAGGACCTTGAGTTCGTGGAGCCGGAGGAAGTGATCGGCGGCTTCTCTGTGAGAGCGACCAAGGCGTACCCAACGTACGACGTCGGATACCAGGAACCGCTCAACAAGATGAAGGACTATATCCGCGGCATCGAAAACCTCCAATACATCGGTCGTGGTGGGTCGTTTCGCTACAACAATACCGATCACTCGATCGAGACCGGCCTGCTCGCGGCCAAGAACATCCTTGGTGAGCGGCATGATCTCGAACAGGTCAACGCCGAGGCGGAGTACCACGAGATCAAGCGCCAGAAGGAACGGGCGACCGTTACATCGTAAGTCAGCCGCCTGTTCAGGAAGGGCCGCCGTTGCGCGTCAACGCAGCCTTACCCTGTTTCCGCGACCTCAATCTGCATTCAGGACAGGGCGCCATGAGCGGACTCGATCATCAGGACGATCAGGCCTTGCGGAATGAGCGCGCTGGGGCCGAACGATCACCACGGCCATCGCGGCAGGCAAGTCGATGGCGCATGATCGCGTGGGCTGTGGGGGTCATCGGTCTGGTGATCTGGCTCGCCGCTGGCAAGGTGCCGACCACGACATACGCCTACAATCCTTTCACCGAGGTAACCTTGCGGCATGTGACAGACGAGTCCCTGCAGGACATATGGGCATATCAAGCGCAGCATCTTCCGACTGTTGGGTATCAAACGCTTTTGGACGGCGCCTTTTCGGTGTCTATTGCCGTGATCGTGCTGTGTGTCATCGGCGGGAGTTGGATGCTGCTCGTGACTG
>JACCVC010000325.1 GCA_013698305.1 Chloroflexia bacterium | reverse complement strand
GAATTCCCAGGATCTACGACTTTCCTCGCACACAAGGTGCGAGGCTACCTGGCATCGTCGCCAACCGCGTTCCATTCCCGTTGCAACCGCTCCCAATCCTCTTCGGTGTCGACATCCTGTGGTGGCTCGTCGGCATCGACAGGAATCTCCACCACGCGATCACCGAGCCGCTTCAGCAGCTTGCGGGCGCCTTCGTCTCCGGCCAGTTGCTGAAGCTCGGGAAACAGTTCTCGGTCGAACAGTACCGGATGTCCCCGCCCCGATCGGTACCGCGCAATCGCCGCGACAGGTCGATGCTCACGCCACAGGTGAGCGAGCGCAAAGATGACATCGGAGGAGATCGCCGGCATGTCGCCGAGCAACACGATCACCGCGTCGGCAATATCGGGCAGCGCTCGCACTCCCGCTGCCAGCGACGTCCCCTGCCCCTCGGCAAAAACCGGATTGAAGACGGTGGTGACGTCGCGATCCTCAATCGCCGACTCGACGGCGGCTCGATGGGCGCCCGTGACGATCATGACGCCGTCAATCGGCGACGCCTGCGCACGCTCGACGACGTGTGCGACCAGCTCGGTCCCATCGAGCTTCAGGAGTTGCTTGGGCCGTCCCAATCTCCGGGATTCACCTGCCGCCAGCACAATCAAGTAGACCTTTGAGCCGGACTCACTCGCCACGGATCGCGCTCTGGCTCGCCGAAAGCGGTCTACCATCCCGGTCATGCGTCACGGCGATCATCTCCGCCAGAATACTGATCGCCATCTCTTCAGGCGTCGAACCACCGATGTTCAGCCCAATGGGCCCGTGAATACGGTCGATCTGCTCATCGCTCACGCCCGCCTTCTGCAACCGCTCCCGGCGGTCGGCGTTGGTCTTCCGGCTGCCGACCGCGCCGATGTAGCGGGCTTCGGTCTTCAACGCGCCGAGCAACGCCGGCTCATCGAACTTGGGATCGTGCGAGAGAATGGCGATCGCGGTCGCGGGGGTTATGGTCAGTTGCGAAAAGGCATCGTCCGGCCAGCCGATCAGGAGTTGTTCCGTGTTCGGAAACCGCTCCCGCGTCGCCAAGGCCCGTCGGGCATCGGTCACAACCACTCGATAACCCAGCTTGCGGGCGAACCAGTCGAGCGCCTGCGCGGTATGCACCGCACCAAAGATGATGAGTTGCGGACTCGGATCGAACACATCCAGAAAGACGCGGGCTCCAGATTCGGTTTCGATCAACCCGGTGCGTGGACGCTCACCGCTTCCCGTGACTTGGCTCTCGATCTGCTTGTCGAGCGAATCGTCACCAAGGGTGCCCGTGACCATCGAGTCGGTGATCAGCGCCTTGGCGCCAACCGTATCCCCCTCGACGACGGTCGCGACCACGGCCACGATGCCCTCCGCCGCCAGCTTGCGGGCGGCATCGTAGATTGCGCCGGAACCAGCTGTGTCCGTCACTCCGACGCCTCCACTGGCTCGATGAACACCTCGATGGTGCCACCGCAGGAGAGCCCGACATCCCAGGCCATTTCGTCGGAGATGCCGTAGCGCACCAGGCGCGGCGCGCCGGTCCGGAGCACCTGCTGCGCTTCGAGGATCACCGCAGTCTCCACACAACCACCACTGACGGACCCGGCGAACTCGCCTTTTTCCGTCACCGCAAGGCGTGCGCCGACCGGTCTCGGGGCCGACCCGACCAGGTTCACCACCGTCGCCAGGGCAACCGGATTGCCTTCTGCTCGCCACTGATCGATTTCGGGTAACCACTCAGCCATCTTTAGTCTCCTGATTCACGTTGCACATTCGTGATTGCCACGTAGGGGCAGACCTCTGTGTCTGCCCTTGTCCCAGAATCCTTCAATCGGGTCGACACGGAGGTCGCCCCCTACGCTCGCGCCGTGGCGCGGCCCGGCGCACGTTGCGAACGCCGCAACGGCGGACTCTCATCGTCCTCGCCCAGCAACGCGGCCAATGTCTCCAGACTCTGCAAATTATGCACGGGCAGGAAATGATCGATCGATGGCAGCGCCGCTCGGATGCCCTGCGTCAGCGGCTGGTACCCCGGCGCTCCCAACAACGGGTTCAGCCAGATCAAACGCCTGCAGGAACGCTGCAACCTAGCCATCTCGTCACCCAACAGGTCGGGATCGCCCCGATCCCAGCCATCGCTGATCACAACCACCGTCGCCCCAGACCGCAATACCCGTCGGCTCCACTCATAGTTAAAGGTCTTGATCGCCTCGCCGATGCGGGTACCGCCCGACCAATCGTCGACCGACGCCACGACATCGGCAATCGCCCGGTCGACGTCCCGCCGCCGCAACTCGCGGGTGATTCGCGTCAATCGCGTGCCGAACACGAAGACCTCGACCGCATCCAGCCCTTGTTCCAGGGCATGCACGAAGCGAAGCAGCATCCGCGCGTAGCGATCCATCGACCCAGAGATGTCGCAAATCAGGACCAGCGGGCGCATTCGTTGCTTGCGATCCCGCCATTTCAGTTCCAGCGGCATTCCGCCCTGCCGGAGCGAGCCACGCAGTGTCTTGCGATAGTCCACCAGCGCCCCGTGC
>JACCVC010000017.1 GCA_013698305.1 Chloroflexia bacterium | reverse complement strand
GCGAGCTCTCCGGCGGCATGCAGCAACGCGCCAGCATCGTCCGCTGCCTCGGCTTCGACCCCGACGTGATCCTGATGGACGAGCCCTTCGGCGCGCTGGACGCCTTCACCCGCGACGAGATGAACCTTCTCATCCAGCAGATCTGGATGGACACCGGCAAGACGATCATCTTCGTCACCCACAACGTCACCGAGGCGATCTTCCTGGCCGACCGCGTGGTGGTGCTGTCGCCGCGACCCGGTCGCCTGTCGCACATCTTCCCGATCGACCTTCCTCGACCCCGCACCATCGAGCAGACCTTCGAGCGCCCCTTCATCGAGCAGGTGCTGGAGATCAAAGCGACGATCGAGCGCGGCCATCACGTCGCACCGGACGTCGTCACTGATCGGGAAGAGGTGACCGCATGAGCCGCTCGGATTCCGACATCGCCAACACGATCCCAACGTTCGACAACGCCAACGAGCAACATCACGAGGTTGGCCTCTCCGGCATGACCGCGCTCTCCTCCAGCGGGGCGATCAGGTCGGGGCGCGACGCGCTCATCATCGTGCTCATCGCTGTCGGGCTGGTCGCCGGCCTCGAGCTCTGGATTGAGCTGAGCGGCACACGGAGCTACGTCCTCCCCAAGCCGACCGCCATCGCCACCGCGCTGTACGAGAACTTCGGCCTGTTCTGGCCCCACGCCTTCAGCACGGTCCGGGTGCTGGCAGTCGGCTACTCGATCGGCGCGGTGATCGGATTGTTCCTGGCCGCGACCATCACCCAGATGCCGTTCGTCGAGAAGGTGATCACGCCCTATATCCTGCTGCTCGTCACCACGCCGATGATCGCGCTGGTGCCGCTGCTCAGCACCCAGCTTGGCTACGACTCGCTGGCGCCGAGGATCATCGTGGTCGCGCTGGCGTCCGGACCGCTGGTGATGATCAACGCCGCCACCGGATTTCGCCGGACCGACCTGGGCAAGATCGCGCTGGCGAAGTCCTACGGCGCATCGACGTTGCAGATATTCACCAAGATCCGGTTCCCGCTGGCGTTGCCGATGATCATCGTCGGCCTGATGGTCGGGGCGATCTTCGGGCTGCTGACCGCGGTCGGCGCGGAGATGGTCGGGTCCAGCGAAGGCCTCGGCAACCGGCTGGTCTACTACTCATCGCGCGTGCAGATGGACAACTTCTTCGCCATCATCGTGATCCTGGCGGTGATCGGCATCACCGATTACGTCCTCTTCTTCTGGATCGGCAAGAAGTGGGCAAGCTGGGAGTCGTAAGGAAGGGGGACGCATCTGTTGGGACCGGGACAGAATCATGCGGAATGAACACCACCGCGTAGGGACAGACCCCGTTTCTGCCCGAGATTGTGCAATTGGAGCCGGGCCGATACGGGATCGGCCCCAACGTAATCAACCACCAAGGAGAACATCATGACTCGATACCCAATGAACTCCCGCCTCTCCCGCCGGTCAATGATCGGCGCCGGCGCCGCGCTCGCGGGCGGTCTCGCGTTCACTGGCGGACGGCTCCAGGCGAGCACACAGGACGGTCGCAACTCGGTCGTCTGGACCTCGCCCCGCGGCACGCTGGAGGTGTACGACGACTACGGGTACTGGGTCGCCCTGGAGATGGGCTACTTCGGCGATCTCGAAACCGAACTGCTCCCCGGCATCATCGAGGCGACCTCCGGCGGCATCGCCGTCGCCGAAGGCCAGGCCGATATGTCGTTCGTCTCGCCCGGCGTGTTCAGCGCCCTGATCCAGGCCGGCACGGGCCTCGTCTCAGCCTGGCACCAGGTCGCCCAGGAGACCTTCGACTTCGCCGTCGCGAAGGCATCGGACCTGACCGAGGTTTCCCAGCTGGAAGGCATGCGGGTGGCGCTGGGCGATCCAGGCTGGTCGCTGATCACCGATCCCCTCTTCGCCCAGGCGGGAGTCGATCCCGCTTCGGTCCAATATGTGCAGGCGGGCTCGAGCTGGGCGCAGGCCGTCGAATCCGGCCAGGCCGACGCCTCGCTCTGCTGGGAAGGGCTTCGGGCGCAATGGGGCGCGGTCGGGCTGGAATACGACTACATCCTCGGCAAGGAGTGGTCGGAGTTCCCGTCCAACTCGTTCCAGATTCGCGGGGAAGACATCGAAGACGATTCGCTCACCGAGCTCTACACCAGTTATCTTCGGGGCTGGGCGATGGGCATGGAGTTCGCCTACTGGAACCCGCT
>JACCVC010000310.1 GCA_013698305.1 Chloroflexia bacterium | reverse complement strand
TGTGACCCATTCTAACCCTGGCTGGTTCCCGGAACGGACATTCTCGGTGACAATAGATGACGGCGGTGTTGCGCCAATTCTACTCGACAGGAGTTTCTCCCATGACAACCACCCGGCTCGATGACGTTCTCGCCTCGATCGACGAGGGGGTGGCGACCGATCTTGACGGCCTGTTCACCCTCGTGCGGCAACCCAGCATCAGCGCCCAGAACGTCGGCGTTGGCGACTGCGCCGAGCTGGTCCGCGACTTCATGGACGACGCCGGTCTCGAGACGCGGCTGCTGGAAACCAGCGGTCACCCGATGGTGCTCGGAACCTGGCTGGAGGCCGGCGAGGACAAGCCGACCATCCTGTTCTACGGCCACTATGATGTCCAGCCGCCCGAGCCGCTCGATCTCTGGGACTCAGAACCGTTCGAGCCGACGATCCGAGATGGGCGCATCTATGCGCGTGGCGTGGCCGACAACAAGGCGCAATTCTTCAGCCACCTGATGGCGATTCGCCACTGGATGCGAATTGTTGGCGAGTTGCCGGTCAACGTCCGGTTCATCGCCGAGGGAGAAGAGGAGGTCGGCAGCCCACACCTCGACGAGGTGATCGCTGAGCATCGGGACCTGCTCGAGGCCGACCTGGTCTACACCTCCGACGGCCCGGTCCAGGATGTCGGATATCCGCAAATATCGTTTGGCGTGCGCGGCATGCTCTACATCGAGCTCCGCGCTACCGGTCCCAATCGGGATGTCCACTCCGGCCACTGGGGCGGCGTTGCGCCGAACCCGGCCTGGATGCTGGTCGACGCGCTCCGCACCATGCGCGATCACGAGGGCAACATCACCATCGACGGCTTCCATGAAAACGTCAGCGAACCGACGCCCGCCGCCCGCGCCGCGATGGACGCGTTGCCGTTCGACACCGCGAAGATGCTCAGTGAGGTCGGCCTGGACGGGATGACACCACCCGCCGACCTGCCCTGGGCCGACCGCATCATGGCGCGCCCGACGCTCAACATCGCCGGATTCACCAGTGGCTACGGCGGACCGGGCAGCAAGACGATCATTCCTTCGAAGGCAACGGTCAAAATCGACATGCGGCTGGTGCCGGACCAAACGCCTAATGAGATATGGGACAAGGTCAGTGCTCACGTCGCCAAACATGCGCCCAACGTCGAGGCGGTCCGGCTCGACGGCGGCATGATGCCGTCGTACACGCCGGTCGAGCATCCGATGGCGGAGATCGTCCGCAACGCGGTCGAGCGCGGGTTCGGCGCCCGCCCGATCGACGTGCCGCTGGTCGGCGGCTCCCTTCCCGACGCCGTCTGGACCAGGACGCTCGGCAAGCCGTCGTTCCTGGTGCCCTACGGTGATCCCCAGCAGGCAAACCACGCCCCCAACGAGTCGTACGCGATCGAGCGCTTCCACCAGGGCATCAGGACCAGCGCGATCCTCCTGGCCGAGTTGGCATCTTCGTAGCCCCGGACTGAGGTGTCCGGGGTCGGAAACACAGGGAGTTGATGTGCTACGACCAGCCAAACAATTGGATTTAGACTCAGTACCAACGCGGCTCCGGCGCGCCCTTGAAGGTGTGCGTGCATAGGTCGCCGAGGGTCAATACCGGTTGGTTTCGCTCAATGGTCCCCCGGTGAGCGAGGTTGACGTAGGTTTCCCAAAAGCGCATGATGGGCAAACACGTGGCGCGAGACGCGAAGGATGTGCCAGTGATCGACCCAACGCCCGCTGATCCTGTGCCTGCCCTGCCCAAACCTCTCGCTTTCCCCGGTCGGGATCGAGTCGGCGCGCCGCTGCCTGCCTCGTTGACTACGTTTGTGGGCCGCGAGCGCGAGGTGCTGGAGGTTGCCGCGAGACTGCGCCGATCCAACGTGCGTTTGGTGACGCTGACCGGTCCCGGAGGTGTCGGCAAGACGCGGCTCTCCCTCAAGGTCGCCGAGGAGCTGGCAGTCGAGTTCGCTGACGGCGTCGCCTTCATCGACTTGACCTCAGTCACGGAACCCGACAAGGTCGCGCCGACCGTGGCTCAAGCTTTTGACGTGCGGGAAGCAGACGACCGTTCTGTCGCGGACCGGCTGGTTGACGCCCTGAGAGATCGGCGTCTGCTGCTAGTGTTTGACAACTTCGAGCCGGTTGTGGCGGCCGCCCCGCTGGTCGCGCGCCTGCTCTCCAGCTGTCCTCGGATGAAGGTGCTGGTCACGAGCCGTGAGCCGCTTCATTTGGCTGCGGAGTGGGTGGTCGGAGTAGGCCCTTTAATGCTGCCCGACTCCGATCGATCAGTCGACGACCTGCTCGAAAGCGAGGCGGTGCGGCTCTTCGTCGAACGTGCCCAGGCGGTCCGGTTCGACTTTGCCTTGACCGACGCCACCGCTCGCTCCGTTACCGGAATCGTGCACCGCGTGGAAGGCTTGCCGCTGGCGATCGAGTTGGCTGCGGCCCGCCTCGCCCATCTCCCTCCTGCTGCCCTGCTCCAGCGGCTCGAACACCGCCTCCCGCTCCTCACCGGCGGTGCGCGGGACCTCCCCGACCGGCAACGGACACTGCGCGGCACGATCGCATGGAGCTACGACCTGCTGCCGCCGGAAGAGCAGTGGGTCTTCCGGCGGCTGGCGGTGTTCGTCGGAGGCTGCACGCTGGAGGCGGCCGAATGCATCGCCAACACCCATGAGGACCTCGGCGGCGATGCCCTCGACGTGCTTGGGTCGCTGGTATCCAAAAGCCTGCTGCGGCAGGAGGAGGATCACGACGCCGGACCCCGCTTCACGATGTTGGAGACGGTGCGCGAGTACGGACTTGAGCAACTGGCGGAAAGCGGCGACGAGCAAATCACCCGCGACCAGCACGCGGCGTACTTCCTGGAACTGGCGGAGCGGGCGGACCCGGCGATCTGGGGCGGCCCGGACCACGCTAGGTGGCTGGATCGACTGGAAACCGAGTTCGCGAACCTTCGGGCGGCGCTTGCCTGGTTTGAAAAGACAGGTGACGGCGCGGCGTTCCTGCGTCTGGCAGCGGCGCTCGGCGGGCTATGGCACTATCGCAGCCACCGCGTCGAAGGACGGGCATGGCTCAACCGAGCGTTGGTTATCGGCGGCGATACCGTGCCGTTGGCGCGCGCGATGGCATGCATCAAGCTCGGCATGCTCGAGCGCGTTTTGGGCGGCTCGCATCCGGCCGACCTGGTCATGCAAGGCCTGGCGTTGCGGCGGCAGATGGGGGACCAACGAGGAATCGGCCGTGCCCTTATGAACCTCGGAAATGTACTCAAGGACCAGACGGACTATGACCGGGCAATATCGGTGCTGGAAGAGGCGGTGCCGATATTGGAGCAGGTAAGTGATATTGGCGGGTTGGCGACAACCCGCATGTACCTGGGGATGGCGGCACTGGAGCAGGGCGATATGGTTCGCGCCGAAACCCTGCTGACGGATGCGCTCGCCTTGCACCATCAGGACGGTTTTACCTACGGTGTCGCCAGCACGTTGCTGGCGCTCGGCCGGATTGAGGCACATCACGGGGATGTTGGCGGGGCGGCTGCCCGCTTCACCGAAAGCCTGCGCCTGTGGGCTCAGGTCAAAAGCCAGGAGGGCGTCGTCGATGCCATGACCGCAACGGCGGAACTTGCCGTAACGTGTGGTCGACTGGACTCGGCGGCGCGGCTGCTTGGAGCGGCCTCCGCGATTGGCGAAGCGCTCGGCTACGTAGCGCCGCAGCGAGACCGGGAGCGACGTGAGTGCGCCGCGAAGGAGGCCCGTTCCGCACTGGGTGAACAACCATATGCGGTGGCATGGGACGCTGGACACATGTTGTCTGCCAGTCAGGCGGCAGCGGAGGCGACGGACGTGCTCGGCCTGATGAGAGTCCGCACAGTGCCGGCCACCGGCACGCCAGCAGACACCACCGGCTTGACGCCGCGAGAGCAAGACGTGCTGCGGCTGCTCGTCGAGGGACGCTCGGACCGAGACATCGCTCAGGCGCTCGGCATCAGCTACCGGACGGTGACTTCCTACGTTCGCAACATCCTCGCCAAGTTCGACGCTACCTCGCGCACAGCGGTCGCCGCCGAGGCGGTCCGTCGTGGCCTCGTCTGATAGTCTCTCCGGGCACCTGATCCCGACCGCTACCGTAGGGCTACGGTGCGAGAGCAACCGATGATTCCACCAAACACCCCGTAACTCCTACGATGCGCATGATCGCACACCTCCTCATGATGGTGACGTTGGGTCGAACGACGACCCAACGCTTTCTGTTTGGGAGTCTCTGTGATCCACGTGGCTCGGCGACTCCATACATCAATAGGAGGAGTCTCATGTTCCGACGACCGATCGTGCTCGTGTTCATCTTTCTCTCGTTGTTCGGCCTGACCGCGGCAGGCTCGTTTGCTCGAAGCGCACAGGCGCCGCCCGATGCCGACCCTGGCTCCGAGGGCGTCGAGGGTGTCATTCTGGGAGGCGTCGACTCGGCCGTGGCCCCCGGATATCGGCTCGTGTTGGCCGAAGTGGTCTTTGAGCCAGGCGCTTACGCCACCCAGCATACTCACCCCACAGCCATTGTCGTGTGCGTTCAGTCGGGTGCGCTCGGCTTCGCCATCCAGCAAGGCACGGCCTCGGTCACCAGGGACGGGTCCGAGGCGGCGGAGACGCTCGAACTCAATACCGAAGTTGTGCTCGAGCCGCGCGACTGTGTGGCCTTCGACCATTTCTCCGCCCACACGGCGCACACTGGCTGGAACGCCAGTGACGAGCCGACGATTCTCTGGGAAGCCCGCCTGTTCGAGATCGACGCGCCGTTTACGGTGTTCGTCAATGAGGAGGGGACTCCGGTGCCGTAGCGAACTCGAATTCGCTCACGAAGTCGCCATGATGTTTGACCCTCGATGCTCGCGAGCGACAGACGCGGCCCGGTCAGGCCGCGTCTGTCGCTATGGCTCGGCTCGGCTTCTCAGCACTGCTCCTCGCTGGCAACCTGCGAGTACGTCACGCGATGTCGCCTTGACGGTGAAGAGCAAAGCGTCCATTGTCATGTCCGGCGGCGCGTGACGGCCCATGATTACGCAGTATGACGGCATGGAGCGACAGTTCTTGACCTCACCCGACATCCTCGACCGTCTTCCCGACAACGAAGCCACCCGCGCGTGGATTTCCCATCTCGAGTCGCTCGGCCCCGACATCCCGACCGTCAGTCTGTTCGACCCGGCGCGGATGCTCGACGACCTGCTCGACCTCGCCGTGCCCCACGAGGACATTGACGCCATCATCGCGCTCACGCCGTCACCGGAGCGCAATCCCGACGCCTGGCGCCTGCTTGAACGAATCGTCGCCGTGATCAACTCGCGGATGGGAGAGATCGACAACGCCCCGACCGCGCCCGACCTGCCGGGCGACGGCCCGCTCGCTCGCTACTTCCACGTCTACCCGCTGCTGGCGCTCAAGCCGCTGGTCGAGGAATGGCATGGACAACGGTGCATCCCGGAGGACATCAGCCGGAGAACGCTCGTCGACCTTGGACGCAATCTCGCGGTCCATCGCAAGCGCTACGGAACCGGCGGAATCAGCCTCCACCAGTGGCTTCAGCTGCACTTCCGGGGCGCGATCTACCAACTTGGGCGATTGCAGTTCCAGCGCTGGAAGCTCGGAGAGACATCTGGGAATGCCATCCGGGACGCCGGCCACCCGGCTGAACCTGGCGGCTTCGCGCTCAACGTCCACATCACCGACTTCTCCGGACCGATGCGGCCCAACCTTTGCAGCGCCTCGTTCGACCGGGCCAGGGAGTTCTTCCCCACTCACTTCCCGGAGGAGCCGTATCGCGTAGCTGTGTGCCACTCCTGGCTGCTCGATCCGCAGCTTGCCGACTACCTGCCCGAGCGCTCCAACATCGTCCAGTTCCAGCGGCGGTTCACCCTGGTCGACCGCGAGCGGAAACCGATGGACGACGTCGCCTTCCAGTTCGTCTTCGGCAGGCAGGCGTCCGAGATCGACACCCTGCCCCGCACATCAACGGTTCAGCGCGCCCTCATCGACCACGTCCGCAACGGCGGGCATTGGCACGGCGGCTCGGGCTGGTTGGTGCTTTGATCGCTGAACTGAGCCTTCTGAAAAGACTGCGTTCAGGACTACTGCCAAGAAAGGAAGCAAGCCACTGGTGTTCATTCTGTTGGGCCACGTCGCGGCAGTCCCGTTCATGACAGGATTCATCTGGACAATCCAACTTGTCCATTACCCTCTTTTCAACAGGGTCGGGATGACGCCTTTCCTCGATATGAAGCGGATCATAGGCGCCTTGTCGTCCTGCTGGTTGGGCCCGGTTTCCTGATCACGCTCGTCACATGTGTGATGCTGCTCTTCTCACGTCCGGAGGAAGTCTCGCTCTCAGCACCCTTCGCTGGTCTCCTGCTCTTCGCGATAACACTGGTCTCTACCGCACGCTTCCAGGCGCCGCTACATAAACGACTTCTTGATGGTTTCGACCGCGACGCATATACCCTTCTGCTCGCAACGAACTGGATCAGAACTGCCGCATGGTCATTTCATGCAATACTCGCGCTCTGGATGGTTTGGCGCACCTCCTGAGAAGGCACTCAGAAGTGGCGGACAAAATGATGACGCATCGCTACGAAGCGTCATTATCCACCAGCGGCAAGGCGACGATCACCCCTTCATGCGCCGCGAGATCGACCGACCCCGTCACCTGCGACCCCACCCGCGAGATGCCGGTGCTGACGACCACGGTACCGCTGTCCGCGCCATCGAGCGGCAATGACGCATCCTCGCCGCCGAAGTTGAGCGCAATAAGAAACCGTCGTTTGCCATCGGTCCGAACGTAGGCCAGCACCCCGCCCTCGTGCCAGACCCGCTCGTAGTCGCCCAGCGAGATCGCCGCCTCCGACCGCGGGAATTGCAACAGCCACCGGTAGAACGACAGCAGCGACTCCCGATCCTCGCGCTGGACCGCGACGTTGACCTCGTCCGCGTCATCGGCGATCGGCAGCCACGGCTCACCGGTCGTGAACCCGGCCCTAGGACCAGCCTCCCACTGCATCGGCGTCCGTTCCGGGTCCCGGTTCATCCACGGGATCACCTTGCCCGCCGGGTCGACCTGCTCCTCTTTCGGGATCGACACATCGGACATCCCGATCTCCTCGCCATAGTAGATCGTCGGCGTGCCGCGTAGTGTCAGCAGCAGCATCGCCGCCACGCGCGTCTGATCCGCGCCGACCCGGGTCGCCAGCCGCGACTGATCATGGTTGCCCAACACCCAGTTCGGCCACGCGCCATCGGGCAGCTCCGCCTCGTACCGGGTAATCAGGTCGGCAACGACATCGACCTCCCACGGGTTCAGGATCAGCGAGAAGTTGAATGGCAGGTGCGCGCCCTGAAGGTCCTCGCCGTAATACCTCACCAGCTCGGAAAACTCGAGGTAGACCTCGCCGATCAACAGGCGACGGTCGTACTCGTCGACCGTGTCGCGCATCATCCTGACGATGTTGTGGACTTCCGGCCGGTTGCCGCTGTATACCTGCTTCAGTTCCCACGACCCTGGCTTGTCCGGGTCGTAGTCCGGGTTGGGCGGATCGTCGCGGAACTGGTCATCCTTGATCAGGAGCCAAAGCACGTCGACCCTGAAACCATCAACGCCGCGATCGAGCCAGAACCGCAGCACATCCATCATTTCCCGCTGCACGTCGGGATTGCGCCAGTTGAGATCCGGCTGTTCCTCGAGGAAGCTGTGCAGGTAAAACTGCCCGGTCGCCTCGTCCAGAGTCCAGGCGCTGCCGCCAAAGACCGATCTCCAGTTGTTGGGCACGCCGCCGTCCTCGTTGGGATCGTGCCAGATATACCAGTCCCGCTTCGGGCCATCCCGCGAGCGTCTCGACTCGACGAACCACGGATGCTGATCGGAGGTGTGGTTCGGCACGTAGTCGACGATCACCTTGAGCCCGCGATCATGCGCCTCGCGGATCAGCCGCTCGGCGTCCTCCAAGGTGCCGAACAGCGGATCGACATCGCGGTAGTCACTGATGTCGTAGCCGAAGTCGGCCATCGGCGACGGGTAAAACGGCGACAACCAGATCGCGTCGACGCCGAGACTGACCAGGTAGTCGAGCCGCTGGATCACGCCGGGCAGGTCGCCAGTGCCATCGCCGGTCGAATCCTGAAACGATCGCGGGTAAATCTGGTACACCACGCCACTCTGCCACCACGGGGCACGGGTCGGAATTGCGGACGAAACGTCGCTCACGGGCTGGCTCGCTTTCGTATTTAGACGGCGTTCCCTCGTGGCACTCCGCCGTCATGCCGATGATCCTTGTCTCTACCCTACCAGCTATCCCCCGACATCAGCGTCGTCCCTCGACGTACCCAATGCCCCCGCGTCACACTCCGACTCCGTCACGACGGTGAATGTCGTTTCCGCTGGCGTCGTCGCGCTGGACCACCCGGACAGCGGCTCGTGGAAGAACATCAGGTACAGCAAGGCGCCATCTCGGGCATGGACCTCCGCCACGGTGGCGTCAGCGTAGAGCCGCTCCGCAGCGCATCGCTCGCTGCCGCGCTCGCCGATCAGGATCAGGACGGCGTCATCCGGAAGCGCAGGACCCTCCGACGCTTCCGTGAACGGCGCCTCGACATCGGCGATCTCCAGATCAGGCGCCAGAAACCTGAGATTCCCCCACCCGTCACTGAACATCATCGGTGGACCGGCGAACAGCACTGTCGGCATCTCGCCGCCGCCTGCATCCGATTGGGAGAGCCGCCACCCCATATCCCAGGCAAGCGTCGTCCGATTCTCGGAATAGGTATGCTGACGTTCCTCCGTCGCCGACCACCGGAGATCGTTGACCGACATCACCAGCAACGCGGCGATGATCACGGTTCTGAAGACGGGGCCAGTCATGGACGGCCATGCCAGCGCCAGCCAACGCGCCACCGCGAACAGCCCGTTCCCGGCCGCCAGGGCCCAGAATGGAGTGATCACCAGGAGGCGATGCCCGCCTACCGGCGTGGTCAACGCGACACCGGCTGCCAGCGCGATCCACGGCAGCAGGAGAGAGGCGATTCTACTGATGTCCCGGCTCAGGAAGAATCGAGATATCCAGACCCCGATACCCCATGCCAGCAAGATCGCTACCGGCCAACCAAGAAACGGCGCATCGTGGCGAAAGAAAAAGTAATCGTTGCCGACCCACGGCAACAGCAACGCGTCCCACACATTGTCCAGATATAACGGAATGACGGTACCAGGATCTTCTCGAAGCCGGTCGAGGGAAATCGCCGATACCTGGTCCAGATGGCCCGTGAAGGGAGCCGGGTTGTTGACGTAGTGCATGATCAGCGGCATCGCGGTCGCAAGAAATCCGGTCACGATCCAGGCGCCAATCCGGATGGTGCTTTGCACCCCAATCCGTCGAGACGCCGCAAGTATGGGCAGCAGCAGAAGCACCACGATCGGAATCGCCCTGCCGCCATAGTAGCCATAGAAGCCGAATCCAAGCACCATCCCGCACAGGATCGCGTTGCTCCGTTGGCCGAATGTGACACTTCGGAAAAGGAACAGCATCGCAAGCACGATCGTCGTTGGGTCGGTGATGTTGTTGAACGCGACACGACTCCAGAACACATGGAAGGGCATCGTGGCGAGAACGATTGCTCCGATCGCGGCGGGTCGAGGGCCGATCAGATAGCGCCCTAGCCGCCACGTAGCGACAACCCCGATCACGCCAACAACCGCGCTCAGCACACGGTATCCAGCTACATCCGGGCCCACGAGCTCGGCCACCCATCCATCGATCACTGGATAGAGATTGGGGGTACTGAAGAACCCGGTGCCAAAGGGATGGACCGTCGATCCTTCCTGCGACGCTCTGGCAGTGAGCATGTGGTGGCCTTCGTCACCTCCAACCACTGTCGGATACCGGTTCAGCAAGACCAGCCTGGGTATCGCGGCAAAGGCGATGATGCCGAGCCATGGACCCCAAACCCGGAACGAGGGAATCGTGACTGACGACCACCGCATGTTCCGAGCGCCGCAGACCGTGCGCACCAGCGGATGCCACCACGCGATCAGCACGAGAAGTCCGATACTGACCAGCCACCGTTGGGCGACGGCGGCGTAGGTGGCAGTTGACGTGCCAAGATTGTCTGCCGTCGCTGCCGTTACCCCTATCGCGATCAGCGCCAGAAGCAGTAGCCATCGCGGCGCGGGAGCTTCGCCAGGCAACCCTCGCATTTTGCGCGCGTGGAGCGGCTTGCCGTTCGCCACGACGATGCTGATCGCCAGCACGATCATCGCCAGCGCCAACGTGCCCGCCGAGACCCATCGGTGCGACTCCTGAGTCACAAAGACGACCGCGGCGGCGACTGCGAGCATCCCGAGGCCAACAGCCAGCCACCGGTAGACCGGACCTCCGGCGAAACTCGTCATGGCAGGCATCGGACGCGGCAGGTCATTTCCGGGAACTCCGCTCAGCGCCGAGTTGCAAGGGGATCAGGATCTCAGGTGTCCTCGAGTATCGCCGACCTCGACCGCCCTGCCAACCCTGAACCTACCCCGCCGTGTCATCCGGCTCGGCCAACCGTTCCCCCCGCCGGATAACCACGACCACCCCCGCAATGAACAGCGCGATCGCGACACCCGCCGCCATCGGCGAATCGTGGGGCCGCAACATCAGGTGCGTTGCCGGGTCATGGAAGAACGCCACCTCGCGACCCTGGCTCGCTGCCTGCTCCACCCGGATGTACCCGACGACCAGGCCCGGCATCGCCACCAGTGCCGGGCCGATCCAGCTCAGCCGTGAGTCGAGGATCGTGACGCTCAGCAGGGTGATCCCGATCAGCGCGACGGTGTGACGAAGAAGGTAGAGTCCCCACCGACCGGCATCGCCGTCCGGCACCCAGGTCTCGACCGCTACCCGGTTGACCAGCAGCGCCAGGGCCAGCATCGTGACGAGGTGGAGGCAGCGTCCCAGGGGCAACCACCGCCCCGCCGCCCGTTCCGGCTCGCCGAACGGCGACCACAGGCTCACCCCGATCACCGAGGCAAGCGCCACCGGCAACAGGAAGACCAGCATCCGGAGCGTCGTCGGCGCATGCTCCTGCCCCCACTCCCGGCCCCACAGCACCATCCCGAGCAGGATCAGCATCATCAGCCAGTAGCCGGGCAACCGCCGCGACGCCGCATAGCCGCGAGCCAATCGCCACCGGGCGTAGGTAGCCGTCTCGGGATCAAGGCTTCGCGGCACGCTCACGGTAAATCTTCCAACGTCAGCTCACCAGCTCGCAGCGCGTCCCAGTTCGTCTCCAGCCAGGCGTGCTTTTCGACTGTCGACAGCGCCGCAAATCGATCAGCGTGTGTCTGAATCTCATCATGCCAAGCAGCGATGACCGCCGGAGCAACCTCGCGGTACATCGTCTCCGGCGGGGCGATCAGCCAGAGCTCTTCGATGTCTGTCACTGGCGCGATCAGCCAGGCCAGAATCACCTGCTCGGGTGGCGACAATGCGCCGAACTCGCCTTCCTCGAAGAAGATCTCGCCGGTGAGAAAATTCGCCAATTGCTCAGGCGTCATGTTGAATCCAGCCAGTCCACCGCGCAGGATGCCGGGCTCGCTCGGCACGTCTGCTCGCATCTCGATCCGCTCCGGCACGCCGGGCAGCCCTGCGATCGGGCCGACCAACGCGTCCACCGTTGCCGCCGCCGGGTCCAGATCCCTGGTGTCGACCTGGTGCAGGCACGTCGTCACAACCTCACCAGCGCACACCAGCGGCGGGTTCTCAACTGGAACCGGGCCCTCGTGAACCGCCGCCATCGCCACTGCCCGGTCCTCATCCGTGATCGTAGTCATGGGGATGGCAGCGCCAAATCCGACCATCGCCACTACCATGATCGGAATCGCCGTTTTCCAACGGCCATGACTTCCGACCAACACCGCCAGCGCCAGCGAGAGCGCCGCCAGGCCGATTACCACCCCCGCGATCAGCGGCGGCTCGTCCGCGGCGACCTCCGGGGGATAGGTCATCAGCGGAGACAGGAAATTGTTCCGGTCACGAGGATAGGAAAGCAGCGCCCACCCGCGCAATGACGTGCCGAAGTCGACGATGGAAATCGACATCACGAAGTAGAGAAACAACGATCCGCTGACAATGAACGGCGCGAACCGTTGTGGAAGCAGCCGACCAGCCGCCGCGCCGATGGCCGCGCACGTCAGCACCACCAGCGCCCCGAAGCCGATCAGGTTCCAATCGGGCCCGCCCCATGTTGCCTCGCGGCCATACCAGAGGGTGATTACGACTGCCCCAATGGCATACGCCATCACCGATCCCACCACGGGCGTGCCGATCACGATCAGGTGCCGGGGAAGCGATCTCGTCGGCAGCGACGAGGTCAGGTCGCTCAACCCGCTGCGATCCTCGCGCGACGCGACGAAGGCCGACCACAGCGCCCCTGCCGGACCGACCAGCAGGAAGGTCTGCGCGATGTTGCTGGAGATTGCCGACCAGTCGCGCCCGGAGACAAACATGAACGTATCGAAAAACCAGATCGTGGCGACCACGACCATGGGCATGAACAACCAGGCGTAGCTAAATCTCACTTCGATCAGCGCCAGGCGCGCGAACCGCCTGATCCCTGCGCCTCGCCCCTGATTCGCGATCTCGAGCGTTGGCGACGTCATAATTGCTTCCGACATTACGGCATGTCCTCCAGCGTCAGCTCACCCGCTGTCAGCGCGTCCCAGTGTGTCTCCAGCCATGCGCGCTTCTCAACGGTCGACAGCGCCGCAAACCTGTTCGCGGCTTCATGCATCCTCGGATACAAAACTTCTATAGTCTCTTTAGAAGGCCCCTCCCACTCTACCGGATCCAATCCCGCGCCAACCTCCCGTAGCACAGCGCTCTCGTCATCCATTTCACTGTGGCCCAATTGAAACGGTCTCAGCGGTTCGGTGAGGCCGTTTCCGCCAACGGGAAAGCTATCTGCGTTCTCCGGATTGAGGACGTGCAACACGACAAGCTGGGCGGCGCTGAACCGCCCTGGCACCGGCGCCGCCAGGGCGCCCGAAGAGTGCGGGAAAACCGCGTCGGCAATCACGAAGGAGACACTCCCTACCCCGCCGGCATCATAGAATGGTATTCCAGGTGCGTCGGATGTAATTCCATACTCCGTCCCGGGAGATTGCCGAATGCCTGTCGGCATCCCGGCCAGGCCGCTGAACATGAGCACCTGTGGCCCGATGGCGCCTTCCACATCGTCACGCAGCGACGCGAACGCCGGGTGCAGGCAGATATCGAAGCCATGCAGCACTCGGCATTGCATTTCGACGTCGGTTCGCAGGTCGAGCGGACCGGCACGACCGCCAAACGCGTTGGCGCGCCCTGCGTCGAGCACATTCACGGCTCCACTGCCCGTAACGATGACCAGGGCAACAAGCGCGGCGGTGATGATCGCCGAGATGCCACGGCGCAACCACCTTGCCCACCACATCGTCACGGCCAGCAAGACGAGTGCCCCATACAGCCACAGTATCTCGGGGAGCAGCGTCCAGCGTTCGTCAAACCAGAGAGACTCGTACCGCCACGCGTCAGGCTCGACCAGCGATACCAGCATTGACCGGCTATCGAATGTCGGGATCACGATCAGCACCCCAAATGCGACGACCGCGGAGAGGAGCGCCGCAAACGGATGGCTCCACATTCGGCCAACGAGAAATCCGACGATTGCGCAGACAACAACGCCGAGCGTCGCCGCGGCCCAGACATCAATGAACGGACCTCCGAACGTCGCAAAACGCAGGCCGTAGAGCATCAATCCGCCGAAGATCAGCAGTTGCGCAAGGATCGACCAGTAGAGCACCGCTATCAGGAGGGATGCTTCACGCGCCCATTCGGGAGCTGACACGGGGTTTGTCAACTCGACCAATCGAGCACTGCGGCGATTTCGCCCAGCGGTCCAGGCGCCGAATCCGGCGGCCATCGTCGCCACCATCCATGCAGCCTCTGCACCAGCATGGGTGATCTCCGACCAGAACACCACTCCCGGTGACCAGCCCGTGCGGATGGTCGGTACCGCGACCAGGCTTGCCATCACGATAAACAGCAGCCCATGGACGCGCCACACGTCGATGGTGAAGAGTCGAAACGGCAGTCCTGGTCGCCATGTGGCGGTACGCCTGCCGCGGGTCACACGCGGATTGGTCGAGAGGCGTGTGACGGCGCAGCTCATGGCAGATCCTCCAGCGTCAGCTCACCGGCTCGAAGCATGTCCCAGTTCGCCTCCAGCCACGCGCGTTGCTCACTGGCGGGCAACATTGAAAACCGTTCAGCGGCGGCGACGACATCGGTCTGGTACTGCTGGTAGACCTCGGAATCGTACGCAGAGAAGTTGATCTCAGCCACCGGCCCGATGAGCCACTCACCACCTGTCTGCTCTGTCAGCCAGGTCAGGATCGCGTGCTGGCTTGCGTTGAGCGTGCCGATGCCCGTGTCAGGCTGGTCGGAAACCAGCGCGTAGCCCATCGATGTCGCCAGCACCGATTCGATGTCCGATCCCGTCCAGTACCAATTCAAGGGAAATACACCCGCAGGCACCGCGCCATCCAGAGGCTGTTGAGTGACAACGCGGGGCACACCCGTCAGCCCGATAACCGGCGCGTAAAAGTCGTCTGCGAACGCAGCTCCAACGTCCAGCTGCGCTTCATATGCCTGATGCAGGCAAAGCTCGACGACTTCGCCCTCGCAGACCATCGGCACATTGGGAATGGCTTCCAACCGCTCGACATGTTCCACATCTGTCGCCACGATCCACCCAGGGACCAGCAGCGCACCGGCAACCGCCAGCGGTACAACGGCGCCGAGCGATTTTCGCCAGAGCAGATAGGCCGCAATCAGCACGCCCGTCATTCCAGTCGCCAGCAACAAGCCACCGCCGGGATGAGGCGCGCCTGGATACCGGGGGAACTCGTAGAACAGCTGCTGGGAACTCCCACTGTCAACGACATACCGATAGGGCTGCAGGGCGCTCAGGTCGGAGGTCGCCGGTCCCCATGTATAGGAGATGGTCGTGTACAACAGCGTCGCCAGACCCGAAATGATCGGCGTTATCCGGCTCGGGACCAGGGTGCCCACCAGCCAGCCAACCATCGCGAACAGCCCCGTCATCGCCGCGCCGAAGAGGACCAGCCAGAGGTCAGGGCCGCCCCATGTCGCCCGCGTCGCGGCGAAACCAAGCACCAACGCCGCGACGATGCCGTAGCAGGATATCGCGATCAGCACGCACGCGACCGCCACGCCCAACTCGCGCCGGATACGCGGGTTCGCGGTTGACGCCAGGAGCTCGGCTCGATTGGGCACCCTGTCCCGTTGCGCCAAAATCGCCGACCAGATCGCGTAGATCGGCCCGACGATGATGAACATCCGGCCAACGTGGTAGGACCAATCCTTCCAGAGCACGACCTCGGTCACAGCCGTCTGCGAGATGAAGAGCGCCGCCAGGATGATCGTTGCCAGCATCACCCAGATGCCGTACAAGCGACGTGCGTTCATCTGCATCATGCGGAGGAATGCCGCCAGGTGATCGCCAGCCGACAACGGGGAACGCTCCTTTCTCTCCGTGACCGCGGGCGCCAATGACGTCGTCAGTGAGTTTCCCATCATCCCGCCTCCCTGCCCTGCCTCGACGTCATCAACACCGACGTGTAGCCGCGCTCGATCTCGGAATCCCCCGCCGCGGCGTCGTCACTGACCCCGGCCCCGATCCGTTTCAGGTCGGTGGCGTCACCGGCGTAGACCACGCGCCCTTCATTGAGTATCTGCACGTCGGAGCAGGCCGCCGCGACGTCCTCGACCAGGTGGGTGCTGACGAATACGGTCGAGTGCCCGCCGATCTCCCGCAGCAACCGCCGGAAGAGCACCCGCTGCTCAGGGTCCAGCCCGACCGTCGGCTCGTCCAGCAGCAGCAGCGCCGGCTCGTTGACGATCGCCTGGGCGATCCCGACCCGCCGCAGCATCCCGCCGGACAGCGACTTCATCTTCGTCTTGGCCCGATCCTCCAGCCCGACCCGCTCAATCGCGTTGGCGACGGCGGGCCGCACCCGCTTGGGCGACATCTCCTTGAGCAGCGCGAAGTACTCGATGAACTCGAACACGGAGAAGTTAGGATAGTAGCCGAACTGCTGCGGCAGGTACCCGAGCTCGCGCCGGATCGAGCGCAGGTCGTGCGAATCGTTGGGATTCATGCCGAGCAACCGCACCTCGCCGCGCTTCGGCTTGAGCACCGTCGCCATGATCCGCAGCAACGTCGACTTCCCCGCCCCGTTGGGACCGAGCAACCCGAACACGCCCGCGCCGACGTGCAGCGAGACGTCCTCCAGCGCCGTGTGCCGCCCGAACGAATGCGTGATCCCGTCCAGGTCAACCCCGACCTCGATCATGCCCCGGTGCTGTTGCGCTCGTTGCAGGTTTATCCTGTCCATCACGACCATCTCATCGGCTCCCATCGATCCCGACCGGGCAGGCCGCCCGATCCCAACATCACCACCACCCCGGCGATCATCGTCGCGACCACATACAGCGGCGCCATACCGGTAATCACGTCTTCGTGAACAAACGTCGTCACTTCCTGGCTCCTGGCGAGGCTCTGCAACGCCACCGTGAACCAGATCAGCAGCCCGCTCGCCGCCCCGAACATCGGAGACTGCGTCCAGGTCGCGAAGGCCAGCGCGATCATCGACAGCGCTACCATCGGCAACAACCACAGCACGATGATCGAACCGGCAACGTCCGTGAACAACGCCGCCGCCAGCGCGATCACCACGTTGGTGCTGAACACCGCCGTCACCCGCACCAGCAGCACCATGCGTTGCGGCAGCGCCATCGTCCGCGTGATCTCCCAGGCGGGGTCCGCCCCAGCGCCGTAGACGAACGACACGCCGACGATCGCCACGATCGGCGCGAGCACCGGCACCCACGGCTGGTCCGTCATGTTGGTCACCACCACGCCGAGACCGAACACGAGCACGCTCGCCAGCAGCCACGCCAACACCAGCGACGGCGTCGTTACCAGCGCTCGCGCCAGCGCGGGAGACTTCAGCAACCGGGCGGCGGTTTGCTCTATCCAGCCCGGCTGCGTCGCCCAAATGTCGCCCGTCACCCGGTTCCAGACGTGACCGAAGTCGATGTCCGGCGGGATGTCAGGTGTCACGGGTCGGGGGTTGGTAGATTGATCGTTCATTGACCCGGTTCCCTTTCCAGCGCCGCGATCAGGCGGCGACGTATGCGAAACAATCGGCTCTTGACGGTACCGGTCGGGATGCCAAACCGCTCGGCAAGCTCCCGCATCGGACGATCTTCGAGAAAGTAAGCTTCGGCGAGCTGGCGGTCCTCGTTTCCGGTGTCTCCAAGCTGATCGAACGCCCGGTCGAGGTCGATCCGGCCCGTAACCTCGTGGGATATGTCGCGAGTGTCCGGCACCCACTCCTCGACCATCCCGACCGGCTCCTGACCCCGCCTGCGATACCAGAGCGCCATCTGCCGCCGGGCGATACCCCACATCCAGCCGCCAACATCGCCCGATCCTCCATACCGGCCCGCTCCACGCCACACCGCCAGGAACGTCTCCTGCAACACATCCTCGACCGCGTGGGGTGGCATCTTCAGGCGCAACCGACCGGCGATCCAGCCGGCATGGCGTTCGTAGAGATGACGCAACGCCCGCGAATCACCGCTCGCGACTCCGGCGAGCAGAGCCACGTCGTCCATGGGCGGATCGTCGGTGATCGCGTCCGAATGCAGCTGGTGCGGCGCGCGCTCGGTCATCATCACTACCCTGTTGCGGCATTGTGCTGATTGGTTCACCTGTAGAACCGGACCTTGGTGTCCGGGTGATTTTGGAGACAAGCTGGTTTCTGGTAGAGAATGTACGCCATTCTCCGGAAGCGTCCGAATCGGCGGATGGATGAGCATCAAGGTGGCCAAGTGAATAACCTGGCCAGTGGCAGCCTTGAGCGTTGTCGTGGTCGATTTCGTTGCAACAGTGGGGGTTCTCAAGGCTACCAGGTTGGTTCCGCGATCAAGACTATTTGGCAGCCTTGGCGGGAAGCGAGGAGAAGGCGGCCAAGACGGCCAGGTTTTGTGTATAGGGGGATGTTGGCAGACATGAGAGGGCCGCATATGGGAAACTGTCCATACTGGATTGAGATCATTTGAAACACCGAGGTGATGTCGTGGAAACCCGGCCAGTGACGCGCACGCAAAGTCTCACCAGCGCCGAAAAGGCCGAGCTGTGGCGGGCTGCTGATACGCTCCGCGGTCACATGGACGCCGCCGAATACAAGCACGTCGTTCTCGGCCTGATCTTCCTCAAGTACATCTCCGACGCGTTCGATGAGCGATACGCCGAGCTCGAGGCGGAGGCGGACCAGGGCGCCGATCCCGAGGACAAGGACGAATACGTCGCCGAGGGGCTGTTCTGGGTGCCGCCCGACGCCCGCTGGAACGTGCTGAAGGACAACGCCCACCAGCCCACGATCGGCACGCTGGTCGACGGCGCGATGGAGTCGCTGGAACGCGAGAACCCGTCGCTGCGCGACGTGCTTCCGAAGCAGTACGCCCGGCCCACGCTCAACAAGCAACAGCTCGGCCAGCTGATCGACAATTTCAGCAACCTCAAGGTCGGTGGCCAGAACAGCCAGGGCCGTGACGTGCTCGGCCAAGTCTACGAGTACTTCCTGGCGCAGTTCGCCAGCGCCGAGGGCAAGCAGGGCGGCGAGTTCTACACCCCCGCCAGCGTCGTCAAGGTGCTGGTCGGCATGCTCGCGCCCTACAAGGGACGCGTCTACGACCCCTGCTGCGGCTCGGGCGGCATGTTCGTGCAGTCGGAACGGTTCGTCGAGGAGCACAAGGGCCGGATCGGCGACATCTCGATCTTCGGCCAGGAATCCAACCCGACGACCTGGAAGCTAGCGAAGATGAACCTGGCGATTCGCGGCATCGAGGCCAACCTCGGCAGGCACAACGCCGACACGTTCCACCACGACCTGCATCCCGACCTGCGGGCCGACTACATCCTCGCCAACCCGCCGTTCAACATCAGCAACTGGGGCGGCGACCGGCTCCGGAGCGATCAGCGCTGGGACTACGGCGTCCCGCCAACGGGCAACGCCAACTTCGCCTGGGTCCAGCACTTCATCCATCATCTCGCGCCGAACGGCGTTGCCGGCTTCGTGCTCGCCAACGGGTCGCTGTCGACCAACACCAGCGGCGAGGGCGCGATCCGCCAGAACATCATCGAGGCCGACTTGGTCGACTGCATCGTCTCGATGCCGGGACAGCTGTTCTTCTCGACCCAGATCCCGGTCAGCCTCTGGTTTCTGGCGAAGAACCGGAAGAACGGCTTCGGGCAGGAGGGCAGGCCGCTGCGCGACCGCTCCGGCGAGATCCTCTTCATCGACGCCCGCCAGATCGGCGAGCTGGAGGACCGCACCCACCGCGTCCTGAGCGACGACGACATGGCGAAGATCACGGGGACGTACCACGCCTGGCGCGGTGACGGTGGCGAGTACGAGGACGTGCCGGGGTTCTGCAAAACGGCGTCGCTGGACGAAGTGCGAGCACACGGTCACGTCCTCACGCCGGGACGGTACGTGGGAACGGCGGCCATGCAGGATGATGGCGAGCCATTCGCGGAGAAGATGGACCGGCTGACGGAGCGATTGACACTCCAATTCGACGAATCAGCCAGGTTGGAATCGATCATCCTGGAACACCTCGCGAAGCTGCGAACGACCACGAACGGGAGGGAACACGAGTGAATCCAGCCATCGAGCAAGAC
>JACCVC010000266.1 GCA_013698305.1 Chloroflexia bacterium | reverse complement strand
TCATCGCTGGGCAGGGGGTGGTCGGGCTCGAGATTTTGGAGGACGTGCCTGACGTTGAGACAGTCGTCGTGCCGGTGGGTGGTGGGGGACTGCTGGCCGGCATCCTGGTCGCGATCAAGAGCCAGCGACCGGACGTTCGCATCGTCGGCGTCGAGCCAACCGGCGCGAACATCGTCACTCGCAGCCTCGAAGAGGGCCGCCTCATCATCCCGGAAAAGATCGAGACGGTCGCCGATGGCCTGGCCGCCCCGTTCGCGGGCGAGGTCAGCCAAGCGATCATCGACCATCTGGTCGACGACATGGTGCTGGTGAGCGACGACGAGATCGTGGCGGCGATGCGGCTGATCATTGAACGCTGCAAGATCCTGGTCGAGCCAGCGGGGGCCGCGTCGATCGCCGCGTTGATGAGCGGCAGGGTGGCCGCGCCGGTCGGTTCGCGCACCGTCGCCGTGCTCAGCGGCGGCAACGTCGACCTCGCCAAGCTGACGAGGCTGCTGGCGTAGACACTTGGTTAGAAATCATACTCTGTCAGGGGTAAGCGCTCTTACGCCGGGCTTAGTACGCGCACTACCTCAACAAAGATCATCTTGCAAATTCACGCGTCTTATGCCTACATTGTCCCTTGCAACCCGAGTCTACGTCACTCTGTGAGGCAATGGAATGCACATCACAACGGATACGGTTGACGCCGCAGCCGAAGCTCTATACATCGAAACATGTCCAGAAGTTAGTAAATCAGTAAATTTCCAGGATCGGGCACTTGGGAGCCGGGAGCGGTTCCGTGCCATCGCGCGCGCCGCATTGATCAGTGCGAACTCAGTACGATTTGGAGAAGGCGTAAACGAAGCTGGGGAGGCAATTTATTGGCTAATGGATCCAAAGAACGCAAAGTGCACACCGTTCCAGGATCGCAGCGAAGGCAGCAAGGACCGGTATCGACGCTTGGCGCGGATAATGATTGCTGCAGCGAGTTAAGCTCCTGGTGGTTCACACTAACCCAGGATTGATTCACGACCTACAAATATTCAACCCAAGGGCAACTGTTGGGGGTTTCTCCGTTGGCAGTCGGCACTAAATTCCGTGGTAAGCGTGGCTACCGCAAATGGATGTCTAACTCTAAGTTGTCACTTGTCTCTATACGATTCAGCCAAGCTTGACTCACGGCGTAATTGCTCTCACAATACGGCCACAACCGAATCAGGCGTTGACGAGGAGAGTACGATCGTTTCCAAGCGCAGAGCGAGCCGCAGATGGTGAAAGGCGGCCCCGGCACGATCCGAAGATGACCTCCGAGCCGCATCCCGAACCCGGTCTCCCGACCGCTAGTAGATGATGCCGGTCGCCCCCGTTACCGGGCAATCACTGACAGGGCGATCCCATCGGACAGATAGGAGCCGCGCCAGCAGTGATGGAGGGCGTTGCCGTGAGGCGGCGCCGAACCAGGGTGGTACCACGAGTGAGATCGCGTCCCTCGTCCCTCGGACGACCGGTGACGTGATTTTTCTGTCCAGAGGAGGACCACCCATGAACGAGCAACGGGCCAACCGTTACTTCGTCACGACCTCGATCCCCTACGTCAACGGCGAGCCGCATATCGGCTTCGGGCTGGAGGCGATTCAGTGCGACGTGCTGGCCCGCTACCACCGCCAGATCGGTGACGACACCCGGTACCTCTCCGGCACCGATGAGAACGCCCTCACCAACGTCCAGGCAGCTGAGCGCGAGGGCATCGGCATTCGAGAGCTGGTCGACCGGAACGCGCCCCGGTTCGAGGCCCTGCGAGAGCCACTGCGCCTCACCACCGACGATTTCATCCGCACCAGCTCTGACCCTCGGCACGAGCCTGGCGCCCAGAAGTTGTGGCGAACGCTGGAAGCCAACGGTGACATATACTCCCGGCAGTATCAGGGTCTCTACTGCGTGCGCTGCGAGCGGTTTTACAAGCCGGAGGAGTTGATCAACGACAAGTGTCCTATTCACCGCACTTTGCCGGACCGGGTCGATGAGGAGAACTACTTTTTCCGCCTCTCGGCGTACGAGGGCCAGCTTCGTGACCTGATCTCCAGCAACGAGTTCCTCGTGCAGCCCGAGCACCGGCGCGAGGAGATCCTGTCCTTCATCAACCAGGGTCTCGAGGACTTCAGCATCTCCCGCCAGGCCGGTCGCGGTCATGGCTGGGGCGTGCCGGTGCCCGGCGACGACAATCAGGTGATGTACGTCTGGGTCGACGCGCTGAGCAACTACATCACCGCGCTGGACTACGCCACCGACGGAGAGCTGTTCCAGCGCTACTGGCTGAGCAACCCCAACCGGGTGCATGTCGTCGGCAAGGACATCATCCGCTTCCACGTCATCTACTGGCCGGCGATGCTGCTCGCGGCGAAGCTGCCGATTCCGACGGTGGTGAACGTCCACGAGTTCCTTTCGGTGGACAACGAGAAGATGAGCAAGAGCCAGGGCAACGTGGTCGACCCTGTCGAGTTGGTCGAGCAGTACGGCTCGGACGCAGTCCGCTACTGGTTGCTGCGCGAGATGCCGCGAACCAGCGACGGCGACTTCTCCTACGAGCGGCTGGAGCGGCGCTACAACGTCGACCTCGCCAACGACCTCGGCAACCTGATCAACCGCAGCGTCGGCATGCTGCATCGCTATTGTGGTGGCGTCGTGCCGTCACCGATCTCATCCGGTGACGCCGATCCGACGCTTCGCGACGTGGCGCGGGTGATTCCGGAAACGATAGACACGGCCCTCAACCGGTTCGACTTCCGGGGCGCGCTGGCGCCGTTGCAGGACCTCGTGACAGCCGCCAATCGGTACGTTGACGACCAGAAGCCGTGGGATCTCAACAAGGCCGCCAAGGCGGGCGACGAGGATGCCGCCGCGAGAATCGAGGTCGTGCTCGGTAATCTGATCGAATCATTGCGGCTGCTGGCGGTTCACCTGGAGCCGTTCATTCCGGACGGCGCGGCGAGGATCGCGGCGCAGCTCAACCTTGGTGAAGGTAACGACGCCTATGCCCGCGACTGGAGCGACGCGCTCGCCGGGGTGACACTGCCGAAGGCTTCGCCGGTCTTTCCGCGGATCGAGCAGGAGCAGGAGCAGGAAGCGGTAGTCAGCTGATCGGCGTGGACGAGACAGGCGGCACGGAGTCCATCACCTCTCGTTTTCGGTATCATGACGTGACGACCGATGACAAGTTGCTGACGGGCCCAACGCGATTGAGGCAGAAACCATGCAGACCACAACCAGCGACGCCGCCATCGATCAGGTAGTCGAGACCCTCAAGTTCCTGAGTGACCGGAACCGGATGCGGATCGTCACGACCCTCGCCCGTGAGGAAACCTGCGTCTGCGACCTGATCGACGAACTCGAATTGTCGCAGCCGCTCGTCTCCTATCACCTGGCGAAACTGCGTAAGGCTGGTCTGGTGCGGGC
>JACCVC010000260.1 GCA_013698305.1 Chloroflexia bacterium | reverse complement strand
CGCTCGCCGAAAAGGTAGGCGCGAAGCGGGACGTTGATCTGCATGAGCTCGAGAACGACTACGTCGAGACCAAGGCCAAAATTCAGGAGGTCATGGGCGCCGCCGCCGAAAAGCGGATGACGTTCCGTCGCAAGGTCGTCGTCAAGAAGGGCGAGGCCGTCAACGACGATCGCCTGCTCAAGCTTGACTCGGTCTACGACAAGCTTCGCACCGACATCATTGACGAGGCGGAACATCAGATCTCGGGCGGGGACATGCTCTCCAGCGCCGAGCGCGATTTTCTCTCGCATGATGCTGACGAAGAGGTTCGCAAGATCGAAAAGGACCTTGACGAGCAGCTCACGGCCGAGACGACCGATCGCGACGAGACGATCAAGCAGCTCAACGATCTGCGCGAGCGTCAGGTGCTGACCGAGACCGACTTCCGGTCGTTGCAGGAGGTCGTTCCGCCGGGCGTGTTCGAGGCTGGCATGGGCGCTGAGGCGGTTTACAGCTATGTCTCGCGCAAGGTGGACCTGGACCAGCTCGCGGTTGAGCTGCGCAACGAGATGCAGGCAGTGTCCGATGTGCGCCGGAAGAAGGCGACCAAGCGGCTCCGCGTGATCGAGGCGCTTCGCAAGAGCGGCAACAAGCCACACTGGATGATCTTCACGGCGCTGCCGGTGATTCCGCCCGAACTGCGCCCCATGGTGCAACTCGATGGTGGCCGGTTCGCGACGTCGGATCTCAACGATCTCTACCGTCGCGTGATCAACCGGAACAACCGGCTCAAGCGACTGCTGGAACTCGGAGCGCCCGAGATCATCGTGCGCAACGAGAAGCGGATGCTCCAGGAAGCGGTCGATGCGCTGATCGACAATGGCCGGCGTGGCCGGGCGGTGTCCGGATCGAGCAAGCACAAGCTGAAGAGCCTGAGCGACATGCTCAAGGGCAAGCAGGGGCGGTTCCGCCAGAACCTGCTCGGCAAGCGTGTCGACTACTCGGGCCGGTCCGTGATCGTGGTGGGGCCGAACCTGGCGCTGGACGAGTGTGGTCTGCCGAAGCGAATGGCGCTTGAGCTGTTCAAGCCGTTCGTGATGCGGCGGCTGGTGGAGCGAGAGCTCGCTCACAACATCAAGGCGGCGAAGCGCTACGTCGAGCGCGTCCACCCAGACGTGTGGGACGTGCTTGAGGACGTGATCAAGGACTACGTCGTGCTGCTCAACCGAGCGCCGACACTGCACCGGTTGGGTATCCAGGCGTTCCGTCCGCAACTCATCGAAGGGTCGGCGATTCAGCTGCACCCGATGGTAACGACGGCGTTCAACGCGGACTTCGATGGCGACCAGATGGCGGTCCACGTGCCGCTGTCCAAGTCGGCGCAGGACGAAGCGCGCGCGCGGATGTTGTCGATCAACAACCTGCTGTCTCCGTCCAACGGCGAGCCGATCGTGTCTCCGACGCAGGACATCGTGCTGGGCGTGTACTACATGACCAGCGAGCGTATCCACGAGCTCGATGTCGAGAACGGCACGGTGCCACGGGGCTATGGCAAGGTCTTCTCCTCACTTGAGGAAGTGAAGCTTGCCTATGACTCCGGCATGGTGGACATCCAGGCGGTGATCAGCGTCCGCACCGATCGTGATGGCGGTAAGATGAAGCGCATTCCGACCACGGTTGGTCGGGCGATCTTCAATCAGATCCTGCCGGAGTCGTTGGGCACCTACTACAACGAGACGATGGGCCGGAAGCAGCTTCGCGGCGTGGTTGCGGACTGCTATCGCACCTACCAGGACCCGCACGAAACCGCGAAGATCGTCAATGACATCAAGAAGCTCGGTTTCGAGATGTCGACCAAGGGTGGTATCAGCATTGCCCTGTCGGACGTGACGCAGTCGGAAACCAAGAAGGCGCTGGTAGACACGGCCCAGGAGCAGGCCGACGCGGTGGAACGACAGTACCGCCGTGGTCTGGTCACGGAACCGGAGCGACTTCGGGAGCTCGAGGTGATCTGGAACCAGGCGCGCGACACCCTCACCACCGACGTCGAGGCGCGGCTCAAGGGCCAGAACTCGGTCTACATGATGGCCGACTCCGGCGCGAAGGGAAATATGAACCAGATCAGCCAGATGGCTGGTATGCGCGGCCTGGTACTCGATCCGCAAGGCAAGATCATCGACATCCCGATCAAGTCCAACTTCCGTGAGGGACTGACGGTGCTCGAATACTTCCTGTCGACGCACGGTGCCCGCAAGGGATTGGCGGATACGGCACTTCGTACGGCTGACTCGGGATACCTGACCCGCCGACTGGTCGATGTGGCGCAGGACGTCATCGTCACGCTGGTAGACTGCGGTACCGAACAGGGCGTGATCGCGCCACGGTTCGATAGTGATGGCAAGGAGCTCAGCGCGGAGGAGTTCCGGGCGCGGATTGCGGGCCGGCTCGCGGCGGTCGATGTGGTCCACCCGGAGACGGGCGAGATCATCGTGCGGCGCAACCAGGAGATCAGCGAGCGCGCCGTCGGCGAGGACGGAGAGGTTCGGGACCATGTGTCCGAGATTCTCGACTCCACGATCGATCGGGTGCAAATCCGGTCGGCGATGACCTGCGCTGCCCCGCACGGCATCTGCCAGATGTGCTACGGGCGTAATCTCGCGACCGGCAAGCTGGTGGAGCGCGGCGAGGCGGTAGGCATCATCGCTGCACAGTCGATCGGTGAGCCGGGAACGCAATTGACCATGCGGACGTTCCACTCCGGTGGCGTGGCTCGGGCGGACATCACGACCGGTCTGCCGCGCGTCGAGGAGCTGTTCGAGGGACGCGAGCCCAAGGGCGCTGCGTTGCTGGCGACCCGCGCCGGCAAGGTCTCGATCGAGGACGAGGATCAGGAGCGCGTGCTCCGGATTCGATCGTTCGAGCAGCACAGCTGGCATGAGAAGCTTGCTGAAGGCTACGAGACGATCATCACCGAGGGCATCGAGGTCACCAAGGACAAGACCGTGATCGCGCATGGCCCGAACGGTGAAGAGCTTTTCGCGGGCATGAACGGTACGTACTTCCTCGATGACCGCACGGTCTTCGTCCGGTCGGAATCGGAAGAGGTTGACGAGTTCCGGATCAACTACGACGATCAGATCCTGGTCGAGGATGGAGAGGACGTCACCCCAGGCACACAGCTAACGTTCGGGCCGAAGAACCCGCACGCGCTGCTGGCGACGCTTGGGCCTGATGACACCCAGCGCTACATCATTGATGAGGTGCAGAAGGTGTACCGGTCGCAAGGTGTGACGACGAACGACAAGCACATCGAAGTGATCAATCGCCAGATGTTGCGGAAGGTCCGGATCGAGTATCCGGGCGACACGGACCTGCTAGAAGGCGATACGGTCGACCGGTTCGAGTTCAACACCAAGAACGAAGGAGTCCTCCTTCAGGGTGGCGAGCCGGCCACGGCCAGCCCGCTGCTGCTTGGCATCACCAAGGCATCGCTGGAGACCGATTCGTTTCTGTCGGCGGCGTCCTTCCAGGAGACAACGCGGGTGTTGACCGAAGCCGCCATCAACGGCAAGGTCGATCATCTGCGCGGTCTCAAGGAGAACGTCATCATCGGCAAGCTGATTCCGGCTGGTTCCGGATTCGAGCGCGACCTGCGGGTGGCGGAAGCTGACGCACTCGAGGAGCAGACACGCGCTGCGATGCGAGCCAACACGCCCGCCGCTGAGCCGGCGACTGACGCTGAGTACGAAGAGCTGATGCAGTCCGGGCACCTGCCAACGGCGGTGATGGACCGGGAAGATGATCCGGAGGGCCTCCAGGCGCCGGAAGACCTCGGCGACATCAACGACGACGATAAGGCGGATGAGACGGTGGCTCCGGAGTAGATTTCTTCGGAAGGCACAAACCTCGCCAACACAACGCCCCGGTACCGAAAGGCGCCGGGGCGTTGTCACGCCTCCAAGTACAGCGTCGGTGGTGGAATCACCGTCCGACCGACACGGATGGTTAGCCATCTCGATAACGGGCGGACACCCTTCGGGGTCCGCGACTCTACGCTTCGTTGGAGATCTCCTGCTCAATTGCCTTGATGTAGGCGAGGTTGCGTTCGAGGTTGACCTCGACCGGGTGGTCGGTGCTGAAGTCCTCAAAGGTGATCCAGGCGTCGTAGCCGACGGCGCGGAGCGCGCCCATGATGGAGCGGACATCGGCGATGCCCTCGGGCACCGGCGCCCAGGTGGCGGTCCATCTCACCGTGCCGTCGTCCAGCACCTCACCAGGCTCCCAACGGGTGTTCTTCATGTGGACATGGGCGAGATACGGGCCGAGGGTCTCGAAGGCGAGCCGGGGATGTTCCCACCCTTCGTGGATCATGTTGCCAGCGTCGTGGATTGCGCCGACATGGGCGGGATCGAGACCGTCGAGGAATCGACGAGCCGCGCTTGCCGACGGAACAATGGTGCGGTGATGAAGCTCGACCAGCGCCTTGACGCCATGCTGGGCGGACAGCTCCGCGATGACCCTGTACTCCTGCACCGAGGCGTCCCAGAGCTTCGAGAAGGACTCGCTCCCGTCATAGTGGGGTACCTGGATGCGGAGTGCGGGAGCGCCAAGAGCTGATGCGCCCTTCATCGCGAGCTCGGCCCTATCCGGTTCGTTGCACTTCACGTACGTCGCGATGCCCGGGGTTTCGAGTCCGGCATCAACGGTCAGCGCTCGCCATTTCGCGGCATCGCGCTCGAGGCCGTTTAGCGGAAGCGTCGCTCGGTTCCCAGACCAGAAGGTCGGATTATCCTGGGATGGTGGATCGTCCTGCACGCGCCATTCGATGCCGTCGTAACCGGCGTCCTTGATCCGGCGGACGGCCTCTTCTGGCATGTAGTCAGGCGTGGATACGGTGAAGACGGCGTATTTCATCGTGTAAGTTCCTGCACAGTTGGACGAAATCGGGACCATTGTCCGCCGCAAATTGCGAACCGGTTGGGAATTTCTTCGGCTCCGCTCAAGACAATGCTGGCGGAATCCATCCCAACTCGGCGCGATCATTCGAGATTGATGCGCTTGCCTTGCCTGGCGGATTCGTAAATCGCGAGGATGACGTCGACCGCCTTTCTCGCTTCGCGGGCGGGCACGGGAGGCGTTTCGTCTTTTCGCAGGGCGTCGATGATGAGCCGAAGCTGACGTCGGTGGGATGCGCCGAACGGCTCGTCGGGCGTCCACCCTTCGACGAAAGCGAGGTCGCCGGCGGTCAGGACGTCGTCGGTGAGGTCGGAATCGCCCTCCCAATGGACGAGGCGCCCACCCTCGATCAGCGCCTTGCCGCCGGTGCCGACGATCTCGACCTTCACGGGCCAGTCCTTGCCGGCGGCGGTGGAGCCCTGGATCGTGCCCAGCGCCCCTGAGTTGTAGCGGACGGTGGCGGTAGCGGTGTCTTCGGTCTCGATGTCGTGGTTGAGGGTGGCGATGTCGGCGGACACCGAGGCAACGCCGCCCATGATCCACTGGGCCAGGTCGATGGTGTGGATGCTCTGGTTCATCAACGCCCCACCGCCGTCGAGTTCCCAGGTTCCGCGCCAACCTCCATTGGCGTCGTAATAGTCCTGGTTCCGGAACCAGTGAACGCTGGCATTGCCGAAAACGGTGGCGCCGAGCATCCCCGCCTCGACGCCGCGCTTGACCCTGATAATGTCGGCGGAGAGGCGATTCTGGAAGATCACCGCCAGTTCGACGCCTGCCTCCTCGGTAGCATGAATCATCCGGTCGAGCCCGGCGGCGGTGATCGCCATCGGCTTTTCGGTGACGATGTGCTTTCCTGCCTTCGCGGCGAGCACGGTCTGGTCGGCGTGGAGTCCGGATGGAGTGGCAAGGATGACCAGGGAGACATCATTATTGCCGAGGAGGTCGGTGTAGTTTGCGTACCAGGCCGCGCCGTGGCTGTCCGCCAGGGATCGGCCAGCATCTTCGCGAGGATCTGCGACGGCGACGATCCTGGCGCCGTCGATGGTCTTGAGCGCATTGGCATGGACCTGGCCGATGATGCCGACGCCGACGATTCCTATTCCGATTGATTCGGGCACTATCGCCTCCTGTAGTTGTCTGGTTCGCGTTGCCTTCAACTGATGGTAGCCCCTGCGGTAGCAGGTGGCAACCAGATTGCCCGGACGTTTCCGGAGAGGTGATTGGCCATCATGGACGAGCCGCTGGACATCAAAAAGCAGGTGAGCCTGCATTGGGGCGCGTTGCACCTGGAGCTGGACGTCGCCCAAGACCTGTTCAGCAGCCATCAGGTTGACCGCGGCAGCAAGATGTTGCTATCGAGCCTGGAATCGGTCGCCCTGCCCGAACATGGCGAGGCGGTCGACTTCGGTTGCGGGTATGGCGTGCTTGGGATCGCCTGGCAGGCGGTGCATCCTGGAT
>JACCVC010000250.1 GCA_013698305.1 Chloroflexia bacterium | reverse complement strand
CGAAACCACCGACGATGTTGGCGGCGCCGCAGGCCACCGCGATGAATCCGACAATGCTCAGCGCCAGGTTGTCGACGACGCCCATCAGGATCATGCCACCGAGCATCACGATGCCGTGTATGGCGTTTGTTGCTGACATCAACGGAGTGTGGAGCGTCGAGGGCACCCGCCCGATCAGCTCGACTCCGAGGAACACCGCCAGCAGGAACACATAGGCGCCTATCAGGAATGCGTCGTTCACGCGCCACCTCCAGGTTCTGAATTGCGTCGTGTCGGGGGTGGACCGAATCGGTCCGGCTCATTGTCCCGTTCGGTCGAACGATCCCGTGCATCCGGTTCTATCTCCTCGGCCTCGACCGGGAGCAAGTCGGACTCACGGTCCCATGGTGAAGATCTGTTCTCTTGCGGTGGAGGCTCGACATCCAGGTCGTCGTCAGGATCGCCGAGCTGGTCCGACGCCGTGGTCGACGAGACCACAGCGTCATCGGAGCCAGCGCTCGCATTGACCCCTTCGTCCTGATCGATGGAATCGTCAGCCGTTTCGGCAGCATCGGAGGAAACACCGCTCTGGGCAATTTCCGGTTCCGGTTCGAGCGGCGGCAGGCCCATAAGCTGCCGCGTCAATCCGTGGACGATCTCGCCATCGTGAACGATCGCCGTGCCCGCCACGATGTCGTCGTTGAAATTCACGGCGAGCTGGCCGTCCCGGATGATCAGGTCGACGAAGTTCTGGATATTCTTCGCGTAGACCTGGGAGGCGTGAACCGGCACGAGTCCCGGGATGTTGAGCGGCGCCATGATCGTCACGTCGTGCTCGACCACCGTCTGACCGGGTTGCGAGAGCTCGCAGTTACCACCCATCTCACCGGCGAGATCGACGATCACCGATCCGGGCTTCATCGCCCGGACCGCGTCTGCGGTGATCAGCAATGGCGCCGGTCGGCCAGGGATCAACGCCGTGCTGATCACCACGTCAGCCTGGGAGGCTTCCTTCGCCAGTCCCTCCTGCTGGAGCCTGGTCTGGTCCTCCGATGCCTGTTTGGCGTATCCACCGGATCCCGCCAGGTCCTCACCGAGATCGAGCTCGACGAACCGTCCGCCGAGGCTCTCGACCTGTTCCTTGACCACGGCGCGAACATCGTAGCCATAGACCACCGCGCCTAACCGGCGGGCGGTGCCGATCGCCTGGAGTCCCGCGACACCAGCGCCGAGCACAAGCACCCTGGCAGGCGTGATCGTGCCGGCGGCGGTCATCATCAGGGGAAAGATCTTGCCGAGCGCATCGGCGGCCATGATGACCGATTTGTAGCCAGCCAGATTGCTCTGCGACGACAGCGCGTCCATCGACTGCGCCCGCGTCGTGCGCGGTATCGCATCCATGCTGAACGCTTCGACCCGCTGGCGTCGCAGTTGCTCGACCAGGTCGTGCCTGGTCAACGGTGCCAGGAACGCGATCAGGACCTGCCCCGGTTTCAGGGCCGCCAGTTCGTCGAAATCATCGTGACTAGCGGGCGCTCCGACTTTGAGGATGACGTCGGCCCGAGCATAGACCTCGTCCGGCGAGGCAACTACCTCTGCGCCCGCTGCCACGTAGGCATCATCGAGAAAGGCCGCTTCACGTCCCGCGTCCGATTCAATGAGCACGGTGACGCCTTCGGCCGTCAGCCGCTTGACGACATCCGGCACAAGCGCGACGCGCGCTTCGCCTTCGGCACGCTCCCTAGGGACGCCGAGTATCACCGGCGTCCTCTCCTGTCTGGTATCCGTCATGCAGTACGTTCCCTCCTCAAAAGCCTCCCGTCGCAAAATGCACGGGTGAACATGGTCCCGGTCATTGCTTTCCAGCGTCTGGGCCAGTGTACTATCTGGCGCCTGTTCCGCAAACAGTCGAAGAGGTTGGTTCCGACTGTTCAGTTCTCCCCGCTGCTGGAACTGGCAGTACTGTCCATGCCAAGACGTTGACACCCGGTGGCGATCAGGGCGGCGATGTCGTCGGGCATGTCGCCAGGCACGCCATGGCGCAATTGCATCTCCGCGGGGATGCGCACGCCGAGCTCGAGCTCGGTTGCCCGTTGCAAGGTGGGGTCCTCCCAGGGACCTTGCGCTTCCAGGGCAGCGTCATAGAAACGCTCCGCGAGAGCAAGCGACCAGAGCTCGGCGGCGATGATGTCGGTTGTGGTCAGCCACAGCCGATCCCGACCAACGATTGTGGTGATGATCCAGCAGTTTGGCTGCGATCCGCTGGCGATGTCGGCAGCCATGCGGTCGCGGTTGCGAGCGATGAGGAACCTGGCGCGATCGACGGGATGGAGGAAGCGCGATGCAAGGTCCAGAGGGAACGGCCCCTGGCGGTAATCGAGGGAAATCGGAACCAGACCAATGCGGGGCCCCTGAAGCACCCGACTATCGATTCGGACGCTCCCGGCTCCAACTCGTACTTCTCGCCAATTGCCCCCGCCGCCGAAGATGCCAACCACAGCGGACAACGGCCAGCGTGGCGTCACGACTCTGGTTCGCATGCCGAGGACTCGAGCCGCGTTCCGTATCAGTCGCGCCGCTGGATCGTCGTGAACGAGCGATGCGGGGATCAGCGTCGCGGTGCTTTTCGTACTCTGCAACTGCTGTAACACGTCGGCGACGAGAGGCTCAACGGCGGAGTTTCCCCACCAGATGGCAAGAGCGTTTTTGCGTGATTCTGTGGCATCGTTGATGGTCGTTCCTCACGGTGAGTCCTGAATCAGCATTCCCGGGCCATTCCCGAAAAGCCGCTCAGACAACGTTCTGGTCCATGGTAGCGAAACTGGCGGGAGTCGCTATGTGATACTCCAGGCCATGTACGCATGTGATTGCCACAACCACCCCGTCCAGGAACACGCAGGGAGTCGCCAACCCACCAGCCGATTACTGGCTGTCCCCAAGGCGTTTTCGCTCAGGAACAGCGTCGGTCCGGCGGTGTGGGTGGGCAATCGCTCGCCACGCCACGCCTGGATCGACGACGCGCTGGCCTGGCGCGGGCGAGAGCAGGAGCAGCCAGTCACCCGCATCGTCCACCAGCGGCAGCCTGGCGATGTGGAGATTGCCGGGAGCGCAAATGCGGTCCTCGACGAACGTTGGGTGCGAGACGTGCTGTTTGTCTTTTAAAATTTCGAGTCGTGGTCGGAACG
>JACCVC010000241.1 GCA_013698305.1 Chloroflexia bacterium | reverse complement strand
CCCGCCAGCCGGGTCTCCTTCATCAGCAGCAGCACCTCCAGCATGTCGGAGGCGTCGTCGGCGCCGGAGATGATGTACGTCTGGAGCGCATCGGGGTATCCGTACACCTGCAGGCGCCGCACCATTCGGAACGTCTCAACAACTTGCCTCGCCACCTCCGGCAGCGTCTCCAGGTCGAGCGGGATCAGCGGTCGGGGGTCGTTGATCTCCCTCAGCAGTAACTTCCGGCGCTGGGACTCATCCAGGGCAAGGTATTCCCGCTCCACGCCCGATGCCCGGAACACCTCGTCGAGCGCCTGAGCGTGACGCTTGGCGTGTTCGCGGATGTCGAGCGTCGCGAAGTCGAATCCGAACACCTCCACCAGCCGGATCACGTCTTGCAATTCGCCGCCGACGATCATGTGGGCTGACTGATGCCGCAACGACTGGACGATCTGCCGAAGGTCGTCCAGCAGCTCCTGTGCCCTCCCATACCCGTGGGCCGTGCCCTTTCGGGTTGCTCGCACTCGTTCTCGCATCAGGATCACGAGCTGCCTGTAGGGCTCATCGGCGTTCTGCTGCCGCAGCCGTTGGCCCAGCTCAGGAAACAGGCGATTGTACTCAGCGATCATTGCCTGCAGGAACTCACCGCTGTCGGCCATCACATCGGACAGCGACAACCGACCGGCCAACTCGGTGAGCCGCTGCTCCAGCAGCGACGTCGCCGCCGTGCGCATCACCTGGAGCGCCTGCTCGGTCACCTCCGGCGTCACAAACGGATTGCCATCCCGATCACCTCCGATCCAGGAGCCAAAGGTGAGGAACGGCGGCACCGAGATGTCGTGCCCTGGATAGGCATCTCGCAGCGCTTCCTCAAGATCGCGATAGATCTGGGGAATCACCTCGACCAGCGTGGAGCCGAAGTAGACCAGCACTCCCCTCACTTCGTCCAGGACGGTCGGCGAGATGCCGCGCAGCTCGTTGGAGCTCCACAGCTCGGCGATGGTCGATGAGAGCAGGTCACGGGCCCTGCTGACCTCGTGTGGCAGGGCGTGTCGCTCGTCCAGGTCGCGAATGACGGCGAAGATCCGGGCCAGCTTGGCGATCACAGTCCGGCGCCGGGCCTCGGTCGGATGGGCGGTCAGCACCAACCGTACCTGTGCCCTGTCCAGCAGCCGCTGCATGTCGTCCGCCGTGACACCAGCCTCGGCCATCGACTGCACCGCGTGGCGGATCGATCCCCGGCGCGGCTGATCCGGATCGGCATGATCGCGCATCCGCAATCGCCGGATCCGCTCGCTGTCTTCGGCCAGGTTGATGAGCTGGAAGTAGTTCGTGAACGCCCGGATCAGGATTCGGAGGTCGTCGGTGCCAGAGTCATGCACCAGCGCCTGCAACGCGTGCCCGGCATCGTGGTCGCCTTGCCGCAGCCGTTTGGCCAGGGTTCGCGCCGTTTCCTCCAACTCGAAGGCGTCCTCGCCCGCCATCGACGTGATCACATCGCCAAGCAACCCAGCCAGCAGATACACATCGTCCGACAGTGTCCGGGACCGGCTCGACTCAATGCGTTCCTGCTCCTGCGCCATCCATCTATCCTGTTCGATCAAGCCAGACGTGAACGATGCTTGCTCCTGATACAGTGCCACATATGCGATCATTCTTCCGGCTGCGCGAGATCCGGGACACCATTGACTCCTTGTGCGCTAATCACAATTAATCGCGTGTCGAACCTGACACCCCACAACGGGTTGCTGATGACTGAACAAGCTGACTGGTCTATTCGGCGATCTTGCGCTTCCGATGCGACGGCTATACTCGCGATTCGCTCGCACCCGATATCGCGGCGGTTTCAACCGATGACTCCCGGCAATCAACACGCCCTGGAGCGAATACTCGGTGAACGTGGTTCATTGCCGCTGGCGCCCGAGCAATCGGAAAAGCTGCAGTGGACGATTGTCGTGGACGCTGAGCCTGCCGGCTGGGTGTCGCTCGACGTCACCAGCAGAGATCACCATATCGGCAGTGTCGGCTACGCGCTCGCCCCGCCATTTCATGGTCGCGGCCTTGCCAGCGGGGCATTGCGGCATGTTATCGGCATCGCGTTCGATCCGGATCAACTCCGCCTCGAACGGCTGGAAGCGGTCGCCGCGGTCGGAAATGTCGCCTCCCGGCGCGTCCTGGAGAAGTGCGGCTTTCGCTGCGAGGGCGTCGCCACCGGCTTGCTGATCATCGATGACCAACGCGTCGACCACGCCCGCTACGAACTCATGCGATTCAACACCGCCACGTAGGGACCAACCTTGCGTCGGTCCGCTCCATCCACACAGGACTGTCCATGACCACCTCACCTCCAATCGATCTCACCCTACTTGTCGATCGCCAGCGACCGTCATCGCCCCGCCTCTCGCCAGACGGACGTCAGATCGCCGTCACGGTGAACTACGCGTCGAAGGCCGACGACCGCCCCGATAGCTCGATCTGGATGATCCGAGACGGTCACGAACCGTTCCGGTTCTCCGGTGGCATCGCTGGAGCCTCCGAGCCGAGATGGTCGCCGGACGGAACCCGCCTGGTCTTCACTTCCACCAGGGACCATAAGGAAAAGAAGGACAAGGCCGGGCTGTTCGTGATTCCGGTCGATGGCGGCGAGGCGGCACAGATAGGTAATGTCCACGGAAAGCTCTCCGCCCCACTCTGGTCGCCAGACGGCGGCCTGATCGCCTACCTGATGGTCGATCCCGACACCGA
>JACCVC010000188.1 GCA_013698305.1 Chloroflexia bacterium | reverse complement strand
GACTGCTGGATGGCGCCGGCCTCGAGGTCATGGATCAGCGACCGCTGACCTTCCGCTCGCCGCCATTCGCCCACCTGCTGCTCTACGGCATCGGCAAGCCGCTCCTGCAACGCGGCTGGGCGCCGTCCGGATTGCGGCAACAGGCGGGCAGGGTAGACGACGTGGGGCAGACACCGGGTCCGATCACCCGGCTGGCGATGCGCGTTCTGAACGCAATCGACGCCCCTAACGACGACCCGGCGCGGGTCGCGGGCGCATCCGGCTTCGTCGCGCACGCCGTCCTAGCCCGCAAGCCTGGATAATACGGGCTTCGGATGAGCTCCTGCCGAATACGTCTGGCGCACCGCGTTCCTCCACCAGGGGTTTCGCCACTTGAGGTGAGACGAACACTGTTCTCCCGTTCGCGGCCAACTCAATCAACACGGTAGACCAGCCCATGGCGACCATGTACCATAGATACTATCAACCTTGAAGCGAATGTCCTCTACGGGCGGGAGCCCATCATGTCCTTGTCACCGCTCGATCCTCTCACACCGAGCACGTCCTCCGGCGCATCCTTGTCTCTGCCGGAAGACGTAGGCACAGGCAAGTTGCCCCACCCCCTCACGCCAATGATCGGTCGGCAGCGAGAAGCAACGGCGATCAGAACGTTGTTGCTTCGGGACGACATCAGGTTGATCACCCTCACCGGGCCGGGCGGCATTGGGAAATCGCGATTGGCGCTCCAGGTCGCGACCAGCCTCAAGAACACCTTTGTCGACGGCATCACCTTCGTGCCGCTCGCATCGACCACCGATCCGCGCCGGGTGCCCTCCGCAATCGCTGAAAGCCTTGGCGTCCAGGAGCGCCGGGGCCACTCGCTCGCAGAGGCGGTTCGGCAATTCCTGGTAAATCGGCCCCAGTTGCTGCTGGTTGACAATTTCGAGCATCTCCTGCCTGCCGCGTCACACATCACCGATCTTTTGCTGGCTTGCCCCCGACTCAAGATCCTGGTCACGAGCCGGGCGCGGCTTCGCCTCGGAGGTGAGCACCTGTTCGCCGTGCCGCCGTTGTCGCTCCCGGATTCCGACATCGCGATGTCACCGGCTGTCTTGCTCCAAAGCGAAGCCGCGGCCCTCTTCGTCTATCATGCGCGCGCCGTCAACCCTGCATTCAGCCTCACGCCCGACAATGTGCCGGCAATCGCGGCACTGTGCCAACGATTGGATGGATTGCCTTTGGCCGTGGAACTCGCGGCCGCAAAAAGCCGGACCTTGACGCCAGATGCCCTGTTGCCACGATTGACACAGCGGCTTCGCCTGCTGACCACCGACAGACAGGATGTTCCCGGACGGCTTCGCGCCATGCGGCCAGCCATTGACTGGAGCTACGATCTCCTCGCCACGCGGGACCAGACCCTGTTTCGACAGGTTTCTGTCTTCTCGGGCGGTTTTACGTTGGAAGCCGCTATCGCTGTCGCAAATGGCGACGATGACGCGTCGATCGTGGATGGCATCGAATCGTTGCTCGATAACAGTCTCCTCCGGCATGAAACACAGCAGGACGGCGAAATCCGATTCTCCATGCTTGAGACGATCCGAGCCTATGGCCTGGAGGCGCTCGATCGGGCCGGCGAAACGGTGAGAATTCGGGGGTTGCATGCCGACTGGTGTGTCAGCCTGGCGGAGCGTTCGCCACTCGCGTTGATGGGCTCAGGCGATGGTCGTGAGTATGACCGGCTTGACCGCGAGCACAATAATCTGCGAGCCGCGCTGAGTTGGACGTTGGAGCGGGGCGAGACAGAAACCAGCCTGCGCATCGCCAATGCCATCTGGTCATTCTGGCATCATCGTGGACACCTCACCGAGGGTAGCGACTGGTTGGATCGTGCCCTCGCGGCCGCAGTGGATATTGCCCCGGAGGTTCGGGTCAGGGCGCTTCTGGGAAGGGCGTTTCTCGCCTACGCGCAGGGTGACCTCCAACTGAGCAACATTTACGCTGAGGAAAGCCTGGACATCTATCGGTCCATCGACAAGCCGGTGGGCATCGGATTCTCGTTGCTCTGTCTTGGTCTGGTGGCCGAAAGTCGAGACCAGGATGAAGAATCCATCCGGCTTCTGAACGAAGCCCTGGGCTTGTTCCGGGAACAGCGGCACCACTTTTTTGTGGCGCACCTCTTGATGACGATCGGCAGGTTGGCATACAAGCAGGGGGATCGCCGCGATGCGGCGGAGTGCTATGAAGAGGCGTTGGCCCTGCAACGAGACCTTGGCAACAGGATGTCGATGGCGCTGACGCTGGACGCCCTCGGTGAGCTGGCGCATGTCCAGGGTGATCAGGCACTGGCGCTCTCGCGATACCGCGAGAGCCTCGCCCTCTGGCAAGAACTTGACCACAAGTGGGGTACTGCTGAAGCGCTGGCCGGAATTGCGGCGATCGCCGCCCATCAAGGGTCGTGGGAGCTCGCGGCTCGGCTGTGCGGCGCGGTCGATGCGCTCTGCGAGGGCGTGAATGTGGTTCTACCGCCCGTCGCTCGCCGTGAGTACGCGAAGACAATCGCCGCCGTCAAGGCCGGGATCGGCCCCGATACGGTCCAGGCCGCGCGCGAAACCGGTCGGGAGCGCGCGCCAGATGAGCTCCTCGCTGACGTGTTAGCCGTGGAGGCCGCGATCGTCGGCGCAAGTCCACCGAGCGGCGTGCTTCCATATGGGCGGGCGATTGAGTCAATGCTCACGCACCGGGAACGAGAGGTTCTCGATTTGCTCGTCGAGGGCCACTCCAACCAGGCGATAGCCGACCTCCTGTTTATTAGCGTCCCCACCGTTAAAGTCCATGTTACCCATATTCTCAGCAAGCTCGGTCTGTCTTCGCGCTCAGCGGTAATTGCCCATGCCGCGCAACTCGGCACTCGCTAGCTGCCCGATACCCGCTCAACCGCCCCGAACGCAAGAGCGCCTACGAC
>JACCVC010000178.1 GCA_013698305.1 Chloroflexia bacterium | reverse complement strand
ATCTTGATCTCAACGATTTGGAGCGGGGAGCGTTCAAGGCGATCGGCGGCCAGGAAGCCGGCGGCAAGGAACGCCTCGTCTCCAAGAGCGAGACCGACTACGAGCTCTGGAACCGCCTCGCCGGTCGCGACGACACCCCGCAGATCGAGCGCCCGGAATAGACCCCATACATCGCCATTTCGCAGACCCGGCTCACAGCCTGCACTGAGCTTGCCGAACGTGTGGCCGTGTTCTTCGCGTGTCGTCAGGCGACCGGCAGCAACGGCGCCGGACCACTCCGTATCATGTGATCTGGTGTGGGCAATCGGCCCATGCCATCACATCGTATCCCTATAGTACGCTGGCGATGAATGGTGCGAGTTTGCGCCTCTTCTCAGCACGCCCCTGCGTTGATCCCCTGAGGGACTTCATTGTTGTCATCGCCTGACTCCCCACGTGCCACTGTGCCTTCGAGGCTCCTGTTCATCCTCGCGATGCTCTCGGCTGTCGGACCATTGGCCATCGACATGTACCTGCCAGGCTTCACGGACATGGCGCGTGACCTGGACACACCGGCGACGTCCATTCAACTGACGCTCACGGCATTCCTGATCGGTCTGGCACTGGGCCAACTCGTGATCGGCACGCTGTCGGACCGCTACGGGCGTCGCCGCCCCCTGCTGATTTCGCTCTCTATTTGCACGGTGGCGAGCATCGGTTGCGCGATCGCGCCCAGCATTACCGTGCTGATAGCGTTGCGGTTTGTGCAGGGTTTCACCGCGGCGGCGGGTGTGGTGATCGGGCGGTCGATCATCAGGGACCTCAGCGATGGCCGAGCCGCGGTCAAGGCGTTCACCGCCCTGGCGGCAATCGTCAGCTTTGCGCCGGTCATTGCGCCGCTGCTGGGTGGGCTGCTCCTGCCGGTGGTGAGCTGGCGAGGCGTGCTGGGGGCGATTGCGGTCGCGACGCTGGCGATGGTCATCGTCGTTTTCCTGTTCGTGCCGGAGTCCCTCGCGCCGGAACAACGCAGTGATGGTGGTATCGGCGATACGTTTCGCACGGCAGGTGCGCTGTTTCAGAATCGCGCCTATGTCGGCTACCTGACGGCGATCGCGTTCACCTATGGCGCCGTGTTCGCGTATATCTCGGCGTCGCCATTCGTCTTCCAGAATGTCATTGGGCTGTCGGTACGCTGGTACTCCATTGCCTTTACCTTCAACGCGCTCGGGCTGATCCTCGCCAGCGCCGTAAATACCAGGATCGTCTACCGGATCGACCCGGCAAGGACACTGATCGTCGCGCAGAGCACGCTGTTCGTCGTTGCCCTGGTGCTGGCCGCGATCATCCTGACGGGTGTCGCGACGATCTCCATCGTGCTTCCATTGACCTTTCTGCTGATCACGTCCATCGGATTCACGATCGGAAATGCGACGGCGCTCGCGATGACCTCGGTAAGCCGGGCCGTGGGGACAGCCGCCGCGCTGCTTGGAGCGGTGCAATTCACGTTTGGCGCCGCCGCGTCACCGCTGGTCGGTCTTGGTGGCGAGAACACCGCGGTGCCAATGGCTGTTGTAATCGTGGTGTGCACCGGGTTGGGTCTTGCGGTCCTTCTGCGAACGAGGCGCGTGGTAGCCTCGCTCGCCGGGGACCATGCGGTCGCGAGTCAAACCGCGGAACGCAACGCCCGGAGTTGAGAGACCGCTCAGGTTCCGATGGCGGTGATTCGTCAGATCGGTGCGATAATCGCGACGGTCTATTCGCCGGGTTTCTTCCCGCCGTCGTCCCATGTAGACCCTGCCCCAGGTGGCCGGGTAGCGTCCCATGTAGACCCGGACCTTGGTGTCCGGGTATCGCTTCAGGAGTTCCTCGTGCAGTCCCCGGAATCTTCGCCAGCACCATCCCTCGCCGCCCCGCTGTCCGGCATCACCGTCGTCGACCTGACCAGAGTGATGACCGGTCCCTACGCCACGATGATGCTCGGCGACCTCGGCGCGGACGTGATCAAGATCGAACGGCCCGGCAAGGGCGACGACACCCGCCACTGGGGGCCGCCGTTTGTCGATGGCGAGGCTTCCTACTTTCTCTCCGTCAACCGAAACAAGCGCTCGCTCGCCCTCGACCTGAAGTCGGACGCGGGCAAGGACGTGCTGGCGCGGCTGATCGAGCGGGCCGACGTGCTGGTCGAGAACTTCTCGCCGGGGACGATGGACCGGCTCGGCTTCGGTCACGAGGCGATGCTGGCGAAGCACCCGTCGCTGATCTACGCCTCGATCTCCGGCTTCGGGCAGACCGGCCCCGGCAAGGACCGCACCGCCTACGACCTGATCGTCCAGGGCATGAGCGGCATGATGAGCATCACCGGCCATCCGGGCGGACCGCCGACCAAGCTCGGCGTGCCGATCGCCGATATCGCCGCCGGGATGTTTGCCGCCTTCGCGATCAATGGCGCGCTGTTCGCCCGCGAGCGCGATCCGGAGCGGCGCGGCCAGTACATCGACACGTCGATGCTGGGCGGACAGATCGCCTTGCTCACCTACCAGGCGGGCATCCTGTTCACCACTGGCAGGGTGCCGGAAATGCTCGGCAACGCCCATCCGATCGTCGCTCCCTACGATACCTATCCGACGGCGGACGGCTTCGTGAACATCGCCGTCGGCAACGATGGCATCTGGCAGCGCTTCTGCCGGACGATGGACCTGGCCGAGTGTGGCGACGACCCTCGCTTCGAGACCAACGCCGGGCGCATCACCAACCTGGCCGAGCTCAACGTGATCGTGAATGCGGCGCTGTCGCGGCTCCCCACCGAGGAGATCGTCGAGCGACTCGACCGGGCCTCCGTGCCCTGCGGCCCGATCCACGACGTTCGCGAGGTGATGGACGACCCGCAGGTCCAACATCAGGAGCTGGTCCGGCAGGTGCCGCATTCGACGCTCGGTGAGGTCACCGTTGCCGGGTTCCCGTATCATTTCTCTGGGACACCGATTGACAACCGGTATGGTCCGCCTGTGCTGGGCGAGCACACGCGCGAGATCCTGGCCGGGCTGGGCTACAGTGACGCAACGATCGACGCCTGGTGCGCAGCGGGCGTCGTCCAGCAGGCGCCTGCCGAACCGTCGTGAGCGGACGCCCGATGCCCCGCCTCGGGCGCGTGCGCCTGGTGCTGGCGGCGCTGGTGCTGCTGCTTGGCGCGCTGATCACGATCGAGGCGCTCGGCACTACCCACGACACGGTGCCGGCTGTGACCGTGCCGCGGTTTCCGCCACCGGAGGCCCGCGCCGTCCGGCAGGTTGACTCGCCGGCAGCGCGGCTGCTGGCGTTGCGCCACCATCCGATTGTCATGATCCGGCAACGTGACGAGATTTGCGGAAGGGATGGCGAGCCCTACCTGCCGATGCCGGTGGACATCGTCTTCGACAACCCCGCCGTGCGTCTGCGGGAAAATAGCGGCCGCAGCGACTTCCGCGCCCCGGTGCTGGTGACCGCGCCGGGCATTGCCGACCTCGCCGACGCCGACCTGACCACCTATCTCGACTTTCCCGGTGACCCGCGCAACCCGCGCTGCTCCTACGAGCTGTGGTACCGAGCCAGCATGGTGGGCCACGAGCCGACCGTCTACGCGCGGGTGATCGAATCCGACGACTCGCACGTCGCGGTGCAGTACCATCTGTTCTACGTGTTCAACGATTTCAACAACAACCATGAGGGGGACTGGGAGACGATCCAGGTGCTCTATGAGGCGCCGGATGTCGTCACGGCGTTGCGCAGCGCGCCGGTCGAGGTGGCCTACGGGCAGCACGCGGGCGGCGAGCGGGCGGGCTGGGACAGCGGCAAGCTCCGGCGCGAAGGGACGCGCCCGGTAGTCTATATCGCACAGGGGTCGCACGCGTCGTATTTCGGGCCTGGTGTCTTTCTCGGCTGGGGCGACAACGGATCCGGGTTCGGGTGCGACAGCACGCTCTCGCCAACACGCGAGGTAGCGGTGCGCGTCGAGATGGCGCCGATGCCGGCGATCCTGACGGGAGAAGCGCCTGGGTGGGTGGATTGGCCCGGTCGCTGGGGCGAGCGCCAAAGCTGGGAGTACGACGGCGCCAGGGCGCCACAGCGGACCAAGCGCTGGCGCGATCCTGTCGGATGGCACGAGGATCGGCTGCGGGACAGCAGCATCGAGATTCCAGGGACGGCGCTGCTCGGTCCCGCGCCAGCGGATGTCTTCTGCGGCGTGACGAACTATGGATCGATCGTTCTGCTGCGGTTCGTCGGGGCGCCATGGTACTTCGTTACGGTCCTGGCGGCTCCGGTCACGGTGGTCAGTGTGCTGCTCTGGCTGTCCTGGGCGACGCTGCTCGCGGCGCTGCGCGTCTATCTCCGGTACCTGCCGGCGTTCGCGCTGCTCGGGCTGCTTCTGATTCCCATCGGCATGCTGACGAACGGCGCCTATGCGCTGGTGATGCGCCAGTCACCGATCCGCGACCTTCTGGTGATGATGGAACTCACGCCTGTAGCGTATTACGTGGCGGCCATGCCGATCTCCAGCCTCCAGCAGGTGATCAGCCTGCTCATCGTCGCGCCCGGTGTGCTGGAGGTGTTCCGCGCCATCGAGCGCCGCGAGCCGATCACGGCGCGGAGGATGGTGCGAGGGGTCCACCGGCATTTCGTGCCGATGGTCCGGGCAAATCTCAAGCCGTTGGCGAAAGTGGTGCTGGCGCAACTGACGGTGATCGGCCTCCCGTGGGCGATCGAGCGGGCGGTCCGCTGGGGATTCGTGGCCCAGGCGGTGGTGCTCGATGAGGCCGCTCCCGGCGAGGCGCCAATGCGAAGCGCCGAGGCAGTGCGCGGTCGATGGTGGCGGACAGCCGCCACCATCCTGGCGCTGGCCGTTATCGGGGCGGCTCCAGGGCCGGTGCTTGGGATCGTGCTCATGGTCACGGAATCGGCCGGGGTGGACTTCGTCAACACGCTGAGCAGCTTGATCTATGCGGTCGCGTTGCCGTTCTCGGTGCTTGGTGCCGCAGTCCTGTACCGGCAGCGACAAGCGCAGACGCCAGCAACAGGGCGCGATGGCACGATACCAGCCACGACTGAACACGCAGCTTCGTGAAGCATGGACGATCTGGATCATGATATTGCCATTCGATGCGCCCGATGCGACCATCGGCATGGGATCGAGAGCGCAACGAGAGACG
>JACCVC010000154.1 GCA_013698305.1 Chloroflexia bacterium | reverse complement strand
TGGTGCCGCCAATCAGCTTCGGCATATCGTCCAGGTCCAGCTCCGCCAGCACCCGATCCACCCAAGGTCCCGCGACATTGACCGTGACCGTCCCTCGCGAGCGATGTGTCTCGCCGGTGAGTTGATCACGCCAGACCACACCGCGCACGACCCCGGCCTCGATCATCACATCGACCACCTCGGCGCCAGCTCGTACGACCGCGCCATTTGTCGCCGCCGAGACGACGCACTCGACGGCGACTCGTTCGGGGAACTCAACCTGGGCGTCGTAGTACCGTGCCGCGCCGGTCAACCCGTCAGGGTTGAGGCCAGCCTCGTGCGCGACCGCCTGCGTGGGATTCATCATGCGATGCCGCGGCAGTGACTTGTCGAACGACAGCACGTCGTAGGCGATCATCCCGGCGCGGATCATCCAAGGTCCCCGCTTGTGCCACTCATAGATCGGGATGGTCAGCGGCAGCGGCTTGACCAGGTGCGGCGCGGTCTGGAGCAGGCACTCTCGCTCCCGCAGCGACTCTCGCACCAGCGGCACCTCGGCGTATTCGAGGTACCGCAGGCCGCCGTGGATCAGCCTGCTCGACCAGCTTGTGGTGCCAGCCGCGATGTCGGATTTGTCCAGCAGCAGCACCGACAGGCCGCGCATGGCGGCGTCCCGGGCGATACCCGCGCCATTAATACCGGCCCCAACGACGATAAGATCGAACGATTCTTCAGCCAACCAGGCGCTCCTTTCCAAGGTTTCATCCACAAGAGGATACGCCGGAAGTCCCCGTCCGGGCCACAAACTACTCCCACCCAAGTGGCTGGATTGTCAATGAGGTAGCGTACTTAACCCGTTTTCGTTGCGTTCGAATGCCAGATCGGAATGCAAGTACGTCGATCCCTACGTGCCAGACAGCGACCGACGCACGGCGTCCTGCCACTTCCCATATCGGTCGGAGCGCTCGTCGTCGCCCCACTCCGGTTCGAATCGCCGGTCGACCTCCCAGCTCGCCCGGACATCCTCGCGGTCGTCCCAGACGCTCGAGGCCAGCCCGGACAGGTACGCCGCCCCCAGCACGGTGGTCTCGACGTACTTCGGGCGCACAACCGGCACGCCGAGCAGGTTGGCCTGGATCTGCATCAGCAGGTCATTTGCCGACGCACCGCCGTCAACCCGCAGCTCCTCCAAGCCGATGCCGCTGTCGGCCTCCATCGCGTCGATCACGTCCCGCGTCTGGAAGGCAATGGCTTCGAGGGTCGCGCGGGCAATGTGCGCCGCCGATGTCCCGCGGGTGATGCCGGTGATCGTGCCGCGAGCGTCCTGGTCCCAGTGCGGCGCTCCCAGCCCCGCCAGCGCGGGCACGAACGCGACGCCGTCGCTAGACTCGACCGACCCGGCCAGCGCCTCCACCTCCGCCGCCGACTCGATGATGCCGAGCCCGTCCCGCAACCACTGCACCGCCGACCCCGTGACAAAGATCGCGCCTTCGAGCGCGTACTCCACCTTGCCGCCGATACCCCAGGCAATGGTGGTCAGCAGCTGATGCTCCGACGTTGTCGCCTCGGACCCGGTCTGCATCAGCAGGAACGATCCGGTGCCATACGTGTTCTTGGCCTCGCCCGGCGCGAAGCAGGCCTGCCCGAACATCGCCGCCTGCTGGTCGCCCGCGACTCCACCGACCGGGATCGCCGCGCCGAACAGGTCGGCGTCGCACTCAAACAGCAACTCGGAGTTGCCCCGCACCTCTGGCAGGAGCGCTCGGGGAATGTCCAGGTCGGCCAGCAGTTCGTCGCACCACGCCAGCTTGCGAATGTCGTAGAGCATCGTCCGGGACGCGTTGGAGTAATCCGTTACATGATGCGTGCCGCCGGAGAGATGCCAGAGCAGCCAGCTATCGACCGTGCCGAACGCCAGATCGCCCGCATCTGCCCGGCGCCGCAGGTCCGGATCGCTCTGGAGCAACCAGGCGATCTTGGTCGCCGAGAAATAGGCATCAGGCACGAGGCCGGTGATGCGTTGATACCTTTCCGCCATGCCGCGATGGCGGATGTCGGCCACCAGCGGCGCGCTCTGCCGGCTCTGCCAGACGATCGCTGGCGCAACCGGCTCGCCGCTCGCCCGATCCCAAAGGATCGCGGTCTCCCGCTGGTTGGTGATGCCGACGGAGGCGATCTGACCCGCCTCGACGCCGGTCTCTTCGATCACCTGGCGCACCATCGCGAAGGTGACGTCGATGATCTCGGTCGCGTCCTGCTCGACCCAGCCTGGGTGACGGTACTGCTGGCGCGTTTCCTGCTGAGCGCTTCCAAGAGCCGTTCCACTCGCGTCGAACAGCACCGCGCGGCTGGAAGTCGTCCCCTGATCGATCGCGAGAATCACTTGGTCGGCGGGCACTGATTTTCCTTTCACTAGCGTCCATGTCCGTTGTCATTCCATGCTAGCCTATCGTCGTCAGCCACACTGCGTTCCGCCCCAATGATTCTCCTCGTGTGTCTCCCGGAATCGAGTTCAGGCATGTTGCGCGAAGCGATGACAACCGACCACGAATCGCTGGAAACACGAGTGTCTCGCATCCTCGGCGATACGGTCGTGCGCGCTCGCACGCTGGCTGGCGGAAAGATCTGCGAGGTGGTTCGCATCGAGTTCCGGCATCATCCGCCGGTGGTTGCCAAGCATGCCACCCCCTCGGGTGACCTCTCGCTGGAAGCCAACATGCTCCGCCATCTCCGTGATGTCTCGGATTTGCCTGTCCCGGAGGTGCTCCATTACGCCGACGACCTGCTGGTGCTGGAGGCGGTGCGCGGCGAGCACATCGGTCCCGAAGCGGCCCGCCATTGCGCCGAGCTGATTGCCGCATTGCATGGGATCACCAACGCATCGTTCGGATTCGGCGGGCTCACGCTGAATGGCCGAGTGATGCTGGAAAGCCCGTGGTCCGATTCATGGATTCCGTTCTTTCGAGAGCACCGGCTGAGATTCGCGATGCGACGCGCCGTCGAGCACGAGCAGCTTCCGGAGCAGTATCACGACGATCTCCACCGGATTCTCGACGGTCTGGGCGACCTGCTGGTGGAGCCGTCACAACCAGCATTGCTCCACGGCGATCTGTGGAACGCCAACGTCCTCGCCGAGGGGGGCCGGGTGACGGCATTTCTCGATCCGTCGGCGTGCTACGGCGATCCCGAACTCGACATCGCCTATGTCGATGCGTTCGGGGCTTTTGGTCCGGAGTTCCTTCAACGGTATCAGGAGTTGCGACCACTGCCAATGGAGTTTTGGCTGCTTCGCCGGCACGTCTACGCGCTCTACCCTTTGCTGATGCACGTCTACTACTTCGGGGCGAGGTTCCTGCCCCATCTCGAGCGCACGATCACGACGGTGAGACGGCAGATGTAGAACGCCGACGTGGCGGACTGGCACGAGGCCGATCCCTACGTGGCGCTGGCGAAGGCCTGATAGGCGAACCAGAGCCCGAAGCCGATCAGCGCGACGCCGCCGAGGCCGGTGATCCACCGCATGCCGTCCCCGGTCACGAACCGCCGTGACACCTGCGCCAGCCACGACAGCAACGTCACCCACAGCAGAATGCCGAGGAACACGCCGCCCACCAGCACCGGTGATCCGGCCGTGCCCACGCGCCCGACCGCCTCCGCCACCAGCGCCGCCCCCACAGACAGCCAGTAGACGATCCCCATCGGGTTGAAAATCGCCATTAACAGGCCGGTGACGTAGCTTCGTCGCCCGCTGACACTGTCAGCGCCCTCGATCTCGTTGCCCGTCTGCGCCGACCGAATGCTGTTGTACCCGACATAGCAGAGCATCACCGCTCCCGCAAGGAACAGCGGCACGCGCAGAGTGGGGCTATCCGCCAACGGGGTCAACCCGCTGACGATCAGCGCGGCATAGACCGTGTCCGCGGATAAGGCGCCCAACCCGACCAGCCACCCCTGAAGGTATCCGCTCTGGATGCCTCGCTTGATGATCTCGATGTTGATCGGGCCGACCGGGGCGGCCAGCGCCACGCCGATCGTCATCCCATAGAGCAACAAACCCACAAAGCCCGCGATGTCCATGTTGCTCCCGATCGAGTTAGGTCGTGTCATCAAGCGCAACACAGGGACAACGTCGCGTCGTCCGAAGAGCGGGCGCCAGGCCCACCGCTTCCAGCTAGCGGCAACAGAATACAGGACGCCGGTCCGCTTCCGCGGACCGGCGTGCTTGCATTCACTGAAGCATCCTTCTTGTAGTCGCCGCCCTGGGACAGGCTAACGTCGCAGGCCACCAGGCTCAAACGGCGACGAATCGCCTCGCCTGCTGGAACCCCGTTGCGGCGCCACTTTGCGTGACGACCACGTCTGGACGCATCGAAGTGGTGCGTTCGACACTTTTGCCAGACGCCCATCGGTTGCCGAAGCTGGCTCCCGACCGGGTTCCTCCGAGATCTGGAAAAGGATGCATTCGAAGGTAATTCGAATACTTCCAGCCACCCACGGGTCCTCTGAACGGTTCGGGTTCC
>JACCVC010000153.1 GCA_013698305.1 Chloroflexia bacterium | reverse complement strand
GGTTCCTTCCGGACATCGACCTGCGCACACCGGCGACTCGTTGTACAGATGAGTTCGCCTGCCTGTTCGCGATACGGTACGCCGAGAAGTTCGGCGAGGGCCTGGTAATCCGCCCCGGCAAGTCCAGAATCCGGCACACCTATCGCCCGGCGAGCGCGAGCCTACCATCGATAGAGATCGAACCCGACGGTACGCGAGATGTCTTCGAGCAGAAAGCAGCAGGACGCAAGCTGGCGGCGCTGATCGACAGCGTGACCGACGAACTCGACGCCTACAGCCGGTGGATTGGCCGCAATCCCGGCAGCTCCAGGAGCCTGGCGGCATCCGCGCTTCTCCCGGCCGCGCTCCTGGCGGAACCGGGCGGCGATGTCAGCAAGCTGCGCGACTGGGCGATGCGGCACCTGGAACGCGCGGATCCTGCAGGGGCACCGGGGCAGGCGCTGCTCGCCCTGTGGTCGCCGGATCAGCCAGACAAGCTCTCGAAAGGAGAATCCGTCTTGCTGGCGCAGCTGCTGGAACATCTTGGGGTTGGCATCGAGCCGGATGTGCGGTTCGGCGGCGCCTCGTTGACCAGCGCCGACAAGGCGGTGCTGTTCCGCATCAAGGCCGAAGCTCCCCATACCGCCACGTCTGCCTACGGCGCGGCGATGACGCTGGTGCATCTCGCGGCGGCCGTCGGATCGGCGGACGGGCAAATCTCCAGGGCTGAGGTGAAGCAGCTTGGGGACCACGTGGCGTCCTCCCTGCGCCTGACGCCCGCCGAGATCACCCGGCTCTATGCCCATCTGATGTGGCTGTCCGGCGTCGACATCAAGCTTACCGGATTGAAGAAGCGCCTGGACACCCTGACCAAACCACAACGACGCCACATTGGCGATGTGCTGGTGACCGTTGCCGCCGCCGATGGCATTATCTCGGCGGATGAGGTTGCGACGTTGCGCAAGATTTTCAGGCTGCTCGATCTCGACCCGGAAACCCTTGCGAGTCGACTTTCCCCCTCCCGGACGACACCTGATCAGGCTCCGGCGGAGCGCCCTATCATCGTCCGTGACGTCGGCGCTCAGGAGCCGGGCTATCCCATCCCGCCGCGACAGGTGGAAGAGCGTCAGCCTCAGCCCGCGACCCCAGTCGTCTTCAGGCTGGATGACACCACCCTCCAGCGAATCGAGAGCGAAACCGCCGCGGTCTCCTTGCTCCTGGTGGATATCTTTGACGAAGACCAAGAACGGTTTGTGCCTCCCCGCCCTGTGACGCCTGGAGATAACGGAACCTCAAGGGTAGACAACGCGCCGGATTGTGGAAGTGATAGACCCATCCGGGGGCTCGACCTTCCCCACACCCGCCTTCTTCGAGCGCTCGCCGAGCGCGACCAGTGGGAGGCGGCAGCGTTCGAAGCGCTTGCGACGAAACACCATGTCCTGCCCGACGGCGCTATCGATACGATTAACGAATTGGCTCTGGATGCTGTCGAGGAGCCAGCGATCGAGGGCGAGGAGACGCTCACGATCAATGCCTATGCCATGCAGGAGCTGCTGAAATGAGTGACACGCCCAAGTCGTCCATCCGTCCCCGCGAGCGCGACGCCATTCTCCAATCCCTGCGCGCCGGCGTCGTGCCGCGCATTGGCCAGCAACATATTCAGGTAGGCCGGGTCAACGAGGTCAGAGCTGTCCTTGACGACATCAATCGGATCAGCGACGGCGGATCCGGCTTCCGTTTCATCATCGGCGAGTATGGCTCCGGCAAGACCTTCTTCCTCCACGTTGTGCGGTCCATCGCCCTGCAGCAAAAGCTCGTCACGGTCCACGCCGACCTCTCGCCCGACCGGCGTCTCCACGCGACAGGCGGGCAGGCGCGAAGCCTCTATGCGGAATTGATGCGAAACATGGCAACCAGGGCCAGGCCGGATGGTGGCGCGATGGCAAGCATCGTCGAGCGATTCGTAACCCAGGCGCTGACACAAGCCCGAGCCAGCGGCGACGCTCCCGAACTGGTGATCCACCAGGGGCTGAGCCAACTCTCCGAGATGACCGGTTGGTATGATTTCGCCGAGGTGATCGCGAAATACTGGCAGGGTCACGATACCGGGAACGAGCAGTTGAAATCCGACGCGGTCCGCTGGTTGCGCGGAGAGTACTTCACCCGGACCGATGCGCGGCAGGCGCTGGGCGTTCGCACCATCATCGACGACGGCAATGTCTACGATCACCTGAAGCTGATGGCCCGTTTCGTCCGGCTTGTCGGCTTCGGCGGGCTGTTCGTCTGCCTGGATGAAATGGTCAACCTCTACAAGCTGACCAACACCCAGGCGCGGAACTCCAACTATGAGCAAATCCTGCGCATCGTCAACGACTGCACGCAGGGCGCGGTGTGCGGCCTGGGTTTCCTGTTCGGCGGCACGCCCGATTTCCTGCTGGATACGCGCCGCGGCCTCTATTCGTATGCGGCGCTGCAGTCTCGCCTGGCGGAAAACACCTTCGCGCGAGACGGGCTTGTTGACTATTCCGGACCGGTCCTTCGACTGCCGAATCTCACCCCGGAGGATTTCTACATCCTGCTGCGCAAGCTTCGCCATGTGCAGGCG
>JACCVC010000060.1 GCA_013698305.1 Chloroflexia bacterium | reverse complement strand
ATCCCGACGTGGTCCACGTCGATCACGGCGCTGCCCACCGGCAAAGCCGCCACCGCGGTTGCCCTGATAGCCACCGCCTCCGCTGCGTCGATTTCCGCCGCCACTGCGAGGGCCACTTCGACCTCCGCCTCGCGGTCCGTCCGCGGCCGGCTCGCCGGACATTTCGACATTGACCGGTCGCCCCTTGACGGACGACGCGCTCATTGCCGAGATGACCTGCTGAGCCATGTCCTCCGGGACATCGACGAAGGTGTTGGTGTCCATGATGTCGATCGCGCCGATTGCGCGACCTGGGATGTTGGCCTCGTTGGCGATCGCGCCGACCAGGTCCTGTGGCCGCACCCGGTAATTGCGACCGATGTTGAACGTGAGCCGCGTCATGCCGCCCTCGTGGCTGCGCGGTCCATCACTGGAGCTTCGGGGCGCCGAGCCACTGCTCATGCGCGAGAGCTCATCGTTTTCAGGAGTGGCATTTGTCGCCCGACCTGTCTCCTCGGCGTAGAGCTTGAGCACCGCCGCCGCCAGGTCAATGGCGTCGAATTCTTCGGTGAGCTCGCGCACCGGGTCGAGGTAGGTCTGAAACGCATCTTCATCCGCAACGGCGTCGCTCATGATCCGCTTCAGCTGCTCACGACGTCGCTCGTTGACGTCCATCGCCGTTGGCAGTCGCTTGAACTCGATCTTGGCCTTGGTCGCCCGCTCGGCGGACTGGATCCAGCGGATCTCGCGGCGGTTCACCAGCGTGATCGCCTTGCCCGCCTTGCCCTGCCGTCCGGTACGTCCGACACGATGAATGTAGGTCTCGACGCTTTCCGGCACGTCGAAGTTGAACACATGGCTGATGTCAGGGACATCGAGGCCACGCGCCGCGACATCCGTCGCGATCAGGATTTCCGCTTGACCAGAGCGGAACTTCCGCATCACCCGGTCACGTTGAGCCTGGCTGAGATCGCCGTGAATGGTCTCGGCGGCATAGCCGCGAGCCATCAACGCTTCGCCGAGTTCGTCGACCATGCGCTTTGTGCGGCAGAAGATCATCGCCGACGTCGGCACCTCGGCATCGAGAATCCGGGTCAGCGCGTCGATCTTGCGACCACGGGGGATGTCGTAGTAGCTCTGCTCGACTTCCGGCACCGTGAGCGCCTTGCCGCGGACTGCAATCCTGTGCGGATCCTTGAGGTACTTGCTGGACAAGGTAGCGATACGAGGCGGAATCGTCGCTGAGAACAACGCGGTCTGGCGCTGCTTCGGCGCGTTCTGCAATACCCACTCGATGTCATCGACGAAGCCCATGTCGAGCATCTCGTCGGCTTCGTCGAGGATGAAGAACTTGAGCGAATCGAGCTTGAGGGTGCCGCGCCGCATGTGGTCCATCACCCGGCCCGGCGTGCCGACCACGATGTGAACGCCACGCTGGAGCCCGCGGAACTGCCGCTCGTATGGCTGACCACCATAAATTGGCAGCGTCTCCACGCGCTTGTGACGACCGTACTTGTGCAGCGCTTCCGAGACCTGGATCGCCAGCTCGCGGGTGGGGCACAGGACAAGCGCCTGAATCTCGCGACGCCGCTGATCGATCGCTTCGATGACCGGCAGGCCGAAGGCGGCGGTCTTGCCGGAGCCGGTCTGCGCCTGGGCGATGACATCGTTGCCGGCCAGCAGCGATGGGATCACCTGCTCCTGGATCGGGCTGGGAACCTCGTAGCCAACCGCGGTAATGCTCTGCAGCAACTCTTCGGTCAGACCGAGCGAAGCGAAGGTTGCGGAGTCGTCTTCGACAACCGCTTCGACCGCTTCAACGTCCTGTCCAGGAACATCTGCGGCCATTTCTTCGGCTTCCTCGCGGGCCAGGGTGGCGGTGCCGTTCTGGTCGACGGAAAGAAATTGTTGGGTGACGGGCAACGAAGCGCCGCCGAAACGAATCGGGTAGAACATGAACGTATAACTCCTGTGCGGGCAGATTCCTGCAATGGATATCCACCGCGTCTGTCAGCACACACACCAACACACCGGCCAACGGCGCCAGTGATCGTCATGCACTGTTTGGATTGTTGTGGTGTGGTGTCGTCAAGAACTCGCGAAGAGTTATCTCACACTGTCGGCTTCCGTCGGCGACAGCCACACGTCTCGTTGCGCACCCTTGGTGCGAAGCGAGCATCGTGGCGTCCCAAGTCTTGCCACAGTGCTCACGTCGTCGCGGACACATCGCGTGTCCGCTCCCTTGTTCCACTACGGGTTCATCGTCCCGGTGTTGCCGAGGTCCGCGTCAGGACGACGATCGGAGCAAGGGCTGTACACATGCAATAGTGGAATCGTCACGTCCCGTACTGCCGCATTTGCGCGAACAGTGCCCCATGTTTTCTGAGGAGAAAAACGAGGAATACGAGCCGGGGCGCTCTCGTGACTTCAGGAAGTATAGCATGGACGCGGCGTTGACTGCTTTCGCTTGAATCGCCTGCCGAAGAGCGGACCACGTGGGCGGAGAATGCCTGCTTTACGAGGCACCCGGGCAGTGGTACGGTTATGGTGACAACAAGGCGGCGGGTATCATGCTACAACAACGAACCCATGTCGATCGAATCACCGAAGATTCTCAGATCATGGCCGGGAAACCTGTGGTGACAAGCACGAGCATCCCGGTTGAGCAAGTGCTGGCCCAACTCGCCGAGAAGCCGGATCTGAACGGTCTTTTCGGTGTATTTCCTCGGTAGACGACTGAAGATGTTCAGGCCCGCCTCGCATTCGCATCTCAAAAACTTGCGAGCGAGCAAGAGCAGGCTTTGACCGGTCGAAGCGACGAGACGATCCAGAAGGCAGAGTCACTCAATCAAGCACAGCGCGTGCACGAGGAACTCGATGAGGAGATCGAATTCGACGAAGATCGATTTTTAATTGGATATCGTTCGAAGAGGGACGAAAGTTGCTTGATGAACGGATACGAGAATATCTGAACATGTCGGGCGAAGAGTTCCTGCGTCAGTACCGTGCCGGAATTATCAAGGACTCCGACAGTCCAGAGGTGTTCCGGATTTCCTTTCTCCTGCCATTCGCGGAATGAACGGGGAATGGCGAGTCGAAGCACACCCGAAATAGTATTTCAGCATTACCTGCGGCCACTTGAGCAAAGCGCTCGGATGCGATACATCCGAGCGCTTTGCAGCGATACGGCGGACACCGTTTGAGGTGGGGAGGACATATTCTCTGGTCCTAAACCGTGATGTGCCCGAACCAGTGAAAAGCAATGCATTGCTTTCCTTTGCCGCGGCTCAGGTATTCAGGATTGGTAAAGGCGCAAGTTGCGATCCTACGTCATATCGGGTCCAGGTCGTCAGGTATCGCTATGCCATCTCAACGGCAGACGGTCGGGAGGTCCTGGGATTTCACTGGACGCCCGAGGAGGAGGATGTGGATATGATCACCACACCGCATCTCCATGTCGGTTCGGTGAATATCTCGGACACGGCGCCTCTTGACCCAAAGACATTCAACTAGCTCCACATTCCTACTGGTTACGTCTCAATGCAATCAGTGGTGCGATTTCTCATCACGGAAGTCGGCTTGGAACCCAGAAGAGCGAACTGGTCGGAAATACTCGAAGAGGAACCGGAACCATTCCGTGAGCGAGTACGCTAATTAATCCGTGGCATTCGATCAGTTATCGCAGCGACTCTCGCATCTCGACCAGCGACCTCACCTGCAACCCTTCGGCATTGAAATTGACGTCGTCCAGCCAGGCCTCGAATGCCGCCTTCACGTCCGGCCAATCCCGGTCGATGATCGAGAACCAGGCGGTGTCGCGATTTCGCCCCTTGACGATGCGATGCTGCCGCCAGATCCCCTCGTGCCGATATCCGAACCGCTCTGCCGCCCCCATCGACCGGGCGTTGTTGGCGTCGCACTTCCATACCAGCCGGCGGTACCCGAGATCGTCGAACGCGTGGCGAAGCATGAGATAGATCGCCTCGGTGGCCGACCGGGTCCGCTGCAAGCCGGGGCTGAAGAAGATGTGTCCGATCTCGAGCTCACCGTGGTCCTGATCGATCCACATGAAGCTGGCGTTGCCCACCGGCAAGCCGGTCTCGTTATCGACGATCGTGCGCGGCAGCAGCCTGGGTTCGTCCACGTGTGTCCGCAGCCAGGCCGCAAACGTTGCCTCTTCGGCGAACGGACCGTACGGCAGGTAGTCCCATAGCCGCGGATCACCAGCACTGGTCGCCGCAAATAGCGCTGCCGCATCTCGTACGGGATCGGTGGGCACGACCGAGACGAACCGACCCGTGAGCGGACCGGTTGTCGGAAGTTGTCTCGGCGTCCAGCTTTCGAGATCAGGCGACATCCGTCACCCCCCATCTTCAGAGATAACAAAATCATCAATCACCCGCCGGGGGA
>JACCVC010000057.1 GCA_013698305.1 Chloroflexia bacterium | reverse complement strand
GGTCAGCCCGACGACTCCGCCTGAGGCTCCTCCGGCGACCCCAACCGTCCAGCCGGATCCGGCGCAGGCGTTGGTCGAGACCAGTGTCGCGGACATGCAGGGCTTCATCGCCCGAGGTGAAGTCACCGTGACTGCCCTGGTCGAGGCGGCCGAGGCCCGGGTGGCACAATACGACGAGCTCTACGGCGCGATGATTGAGATGAACCCGGATGCGCGTCAGATCGCGCGCGATCTTGACGATGAGTTGGCGCGAGGTCAATCTCGCGGTCCCCTGCACGGGATGCCGATCGTGCTGAAAGACATCATCGCCACCGGCGACCGCATGCGCACGACATCCGGCGCCCTGGCCCTGGCAGAGACGCCTGTGGTCGAGGACGCCAGGATCGTCCAGCGTCTGCGAGACGCCGGGGCCGTCATTCTCGGCAAGACAAACATGACGGAATGGTCGAACGTCCGGGCGAATGGTCAGGTCACCGGTTGGAGCGACCGCGGCGGCTACGCCCGCAACCCCTATGATCCGGAAATGGCGACCTGGGGCTCCAGCTCGGGCTCGGCATCTGCCGTATCGCTCAGTTATGCGCCACTGTCGATCGGCGCGGAGACCAACGGCTCGATCCTCTGTCCGGCGGCCGCCTGCGACGTGGTCGGGCTGAAACCGACCGTTGGGCTGGTCAGCCGGGTCGGCGCGATGCCGGTGTCGACCACGATGGATTCGCTTGGTCCGATGGGGCGCTCGGTCACCGATGTCGCGACGGTGCTCAACGTAATCGCCGGGTACGATTCCGAGGACCCTGCCTATGGTGCAGCAGGCTGGTTGTCCCCCGCCTCGGCGGTGGGAGGGACTCCGGTGCATGACTATGACGAGGTCGATTACCTCGAATCGCTCGATCCGGACGGGTTGCGAGGCGCGCGGATCGGCGTGTGTTGGGGATTGTGGGGAACCGATCCCGAAGCCGATCTCATCGTCGAAGAGGCCATGCACCGGATGGAGGAGGCTGGCGCGGAACTGGTGCTTGGGGTCACCATGCCCTCGCTGGACGAGTTGAAGAGCGCTCCAGGCATCGGGACGATGATCAACACCGAGTTTGCCGTTGGCATGGCGGCGTTCTTCGCGCGGTACATGCCTGAAGGGCCGGTGCGGTCGCTGCGGGATGTCGGCGACTGGAACGACGCCAACGCCGACGTCGCGCTGGCGATGAACGGACAGGGCGGGCTGACTGAGGCGCTGGTGGAGCTGTCGCTGGATGACCCTGAATATCGGGACATCGCCTCCAATCTGGTGACGCAGGCGCGGGGCAACGGCATGGATGTGGCGATGGACGAGCACAACCTCGACGCGATCCTCGCGCCGACCGCGCCAGTGCCGACCACGCTGGAGTCCAACTCCTTTCCGGGCTCGTCGACCCAGATGAGCGCGTTGTCCGGGTATCCGTCGATCACGGTGCCGGTCGGCTGGTCCGAGGGTGGACTGCCGGTCGGGATGCACCTTTCGGGCCGAGCCTACAGCGAGCAGGTGTTGCTCCGGATCGCCTACGCCACCGAGCAACTCATCAACGCTCGTGTCGCCCCGGTGGTGTGATCACTCGATCCGCCAACCTCTTTTCGCTGTTGGGGTAACCCGGAACCCTGCTTCCGCGACTATCTCTTGACGGGTCCGGCCGCCCGGGATAGGCAGCGATGCACACCGACGACAGTGACACCGCTTTGGTGCTGGCAGCTCAAGCCGGCGACAAGGAGGCATTTGCCAGGTTGGTCGGCCGTCACCGACGGCTGCTCCTATCGTTATGCCAGCGGTCGCTTGCAGACCCAATGTTGGCCGAGGATGCGGCGCAGGAGGCGGTGCTCCAGGCGTTGCTTGGGATCGAACGGCTCCGGCAACCAGACCGGTTCGGGCCGTGGTTGGCAGGTATTGGCCTCAACATCTGCCGCCGCTGGCTCAGGGCGCGGTCGCGCGATAGCTGGTCGTGGCAGGCATTGTACGGTGGTCGATTGAGTCCCGATTTGCCTGACCCGACGCCGGGGCCCGACACTCTCGCGGAGGCAGCGGAGCTCGCGAGTCATGTGCGCCGTGCCGTCGCCGATCTGCCACGGGGACAGCAATCCGCAGTGTTGCTTTTCTACCAATCAGGCCTGACGTACGCAGAGACGGCTGAACGGCTTGGGATAGAGATCAGCGCGGTCAAGTCTCGTCTGCACAAGGCACGGAAGACGCTGAAGCGGCAGCTTTCCGACGCATGGAAGGATGAAGAGGTGGGCGAAACACTCAGCCGGCGGACATTGGCGAAGGCGGCGGGAACACTGACCGGAAATGCGGCGGCAGAGCGGCTTGGGCCAGCAAGCGCCCAACTGGCATCGAACAAGGGGGAGAGCATGGCTGACCAGGAAGCGGTGATCCAGTTCGTGGAGATGCGCGTTGACGACGTGCGGCGGGCGCCAGCGGAAAACGGGACGCATGCTCGTCATATGGCGATGCTCAGGGAGGTCGACGGCGACCGTCTCCTGCCGATCTGGATGGGAGAGTTCGAGGGCACAGCCATCGCCATGCACCTCGAACGGGTGGAAGCTCCCCGGCCTCTCACCTTCTCCTTTGCGGCAAACCTGCTCGATGTCGCCGGTGGGCAGCTGCAGGAGGTCCGGATCAATGTGCTCGCCGAGAGCGTCTTTTATGC
>JACCVC010000051.1 GCA_013698305.1 Chloroflexia bacterium | reverse complement strand
TGCTCCTCGCCGCCTGTGGCGGCGGCGTGGCCGGTGGCGGTGGCAGCGAGGCCGCGGGCGGCGGCGAGGGTGAAGCCGCCGGCGACTACCCGTCGGAACCTCTGAACTGGACCATCGCCTTCGGTCCTGGCGGGGGCAACGACATCTTGTCGCGGACCCTGATCGACATCATCGATCAGAACGACCTGTACTCCCAGCCCATCGTGGCGGAGAACCGTGAGGGTGGCAGCGGAGCCGTGGGTTGGGGCTTCCTGCACAACCAGGCAGGCAACCCGTATCACATCTCGACCACCAGCGGCAGCTTCATCACGACGCCGCTTGAGGCCGACACGCCCTGGGATCCGACGAGCTTCACGCCGGTGGCGTTGCTGGCCTCTGACGAGCTGATCCTGATCGTCAACGGCGACTCCGAGATCACGTCGCTGCAGCAGTTCATCGACTCCGCCAAGGAAGAACCGCCAGCACTCGGGGGCATCGGTTCGGTCAACGTCGACTTCATCGTCCTGCAGTTGCTGGCCAGCCAAGCCGGCTTCGAGTTCGACTACGTGCCCTTCAACGACGAGGGTGAGCTCACGGCGGCATTGCTATCGGGCAGCCTCGACGGCGCGGTGTCTAACCCGGCGGAGGTCCTCGGCCTGATGGATTCCGGTGACGTACGAGGGCTGGCCTACACCGGCGACGAGGTGCCCGAAGCCCTTGGCGACATCCCCGCGCTGGCCGATGAGGGCTTCGAAATCGACATCGCGACACCTCGCGGGCTGGTCCTGCCGCCCGACGTCGACCCGGCCGTCACGGAGTTCTGGCAAGACGTCATCCGAGAGGTCGTCGAGACGCCCGAGTGGGCCACCTACGTCGAAGAGAACCTGCTGACCGAGCAGATCGCCTACGGCGAGGAGTTCGAACAGATCCTGACCGAGACCACGGAGACCTACCGGGAGATCCTCATCGAAGAAGGCGCGATCGAAGGTTGAGCGCTGCCACTTGCCCAGCCCGGAGGGCGATGTCATGACCGCGATCACCAGCACGAAGAGACTGTTCCTGCTGGTCATGCTGATCGGCTCGGCACTGTACACGGCCGTGGCGTTCGACTTGCAGTGGACCACGACGGCGGGTCGCATCGGCCCTGGCTTCTTTCCCCGCATCATCGGTGTGCTCCTGGTGATCACGGCGGGCTCGGCCCTGATCAGTGAACTGACCGGGCGTACGGCGGAGTCCCAAGGCCCCCAGGAGCAGGACCCCCAGGGGCAGGACGCCGCGGACCAGCCCGCCAAAATCGGTGACACCCTACTGATGATCGGGCTGATCATCGCCTTCGTGCCGTTGCTGTTGTACCTGGGCGCGCTGATCGGGATGGTGCTGTTCACCCTGATCACACTGTTCCTGTTCAACCGTGGTCGTCCATTGCTCAACGTGCTGCTCGGCGTCGTGTTTCCCTTGGCCCTGTTCCTGCTGTTCGACCGGGGGCTCAATGCGACGCTGCCCCCGGGGGCGTTCGACCTGGTCCCCTTCTAGCGGGCATCACCGAGGCGAGGAGAGCGCGTGGACATCTTCGAGCAGCTGCTGGGCGGACTGCAGACGATCATCACGCCCGGGAACCTGCTGCTGCTGCTGGTCGGGGTCACCGTCGGCATGATCGTGGGGATCATGCCGGGCCTCGGCGCGTCGGCAGGGATCGCGATCCTGCTGCCGCTGACGTTCAGCCTCGATCCGACCAGCGCGATCGTCATGCTCGCCGCCATCTACTACGGCGCCATGTACGGCGGCACCATCACCTCCGTGCTCATCAACACACCGGGTGAGTCCTCTACCGTGGCCAGCACCTTTGACGGGTATCCGCTGGCCCGCCAAGGCAGGGCGGGAGCGGCGCTGGTGCTGTGCGCGATGGCATCGTTCGTGGCGGGCACCGTTGGCGCGATCCTCATCAGCGCGCTCGCTCCCCTGTTCAGCCGGGCGGCCCGCAGCTTCGGTCCGCCCGAGTTCTTCATGGTGGTGATGGTCGGGCTGCTGATGCTCGTCGTCATCATCGGCGGCAACCGCTTGTACGGCCTGTTCTCGGCCTTGTTCGGCTTCGCCCTCGGGACCGTCGGCGTCGACATCGGGACCGGAGCGCAGCGCTACACCTTCGGGTCCGCCGAACTGATCGGCGGCATCGACTTCATCCCACTCGCCATCGGCTTGTTCGGGA
>JACCVC010000047.1 GCA_013698305.1 Chloroflexia bacterium | reverse complement strand
GTCCTCGATCGTTCCAAAGAAGTTCGGGTATTGCACCACCACGCAGGCAACACCGTCATCCAGCGCATCTCTCACCGACTCGGGATCGAGACGAAAGGGATCAGCGCCCGCCGAGAGTGTCGTGGTGGCGATGGGCGTGCCCTCGACGTAGGTTTCCATCACCTTCCGATAGGCGGGGTTCACGGTCGGAGACATGATGATGCGCTGGCGCTTGCGACTCGATGAGACGGCGATCAAGGCGCCCTCCGCCATCGCGGTCGCACCATCGTACATGGACGCATTGGCCACCTCGAAACCGAGCAGCTCCGCGACCATGCTCTGAAACTCATAGATGACCTGGAGCGTTCCCTGGGAGACCTCCGGCTGGTATGGGGTATAGGCAGTAAAGAACTCACCCCTGGAGATGAGATGGTCGACAGTCGAGGGGATGAAATGGCGATACGATCCTGCGCCCAGATAGACATCCTCCGGGTCAGGAACGAAGTTCTTGCCCGCCAGGTCCGCCATGTGCCTGGCAGCTTCCATCTCGGTCAACGCGGGCGGCAAATCGAGATGCGGATACCGGTATTCGCGAGGGATCGGCGCGAAAAGATCATCGGTTGCAGCCACGCCAATGGTCGTGAGCATGCGCTCGCGGTCCTCGGAAGTATGGGGATTGAAAGTCATTGACGTGTTTCGTCCTTGAAAACGTGCCGAATATGAACGGTCAGGTTGGCAACTAGCCTATCTGCTCACCGGCGAACTGGTCGTAGTCGTCGTTGGAAAGAAGCGCATCAAGCTGGGTCGGATCGGAGACCTTCACCTTCACCAGCCACGCCTTCTCATATGGAGACTGATTGATCAACTCAGGGGCGTCAACCGCCTCGTCGTTTCGTTCCACAACTTCACCATCGATAGGCGAATAGACATCGGAGGCGGCCTTGACCGACTCAACGACGCCAAATGGCTCCCCGCTGCTCACGGAGTCACCAGGTTCCGGCAACTCCAGATAGGTAATGTCGCCAAGCTCATTTTGCGCATTGTCGGTGATGCCGAGAACGGCGGTCTCGCCATCGAGCCTTACCCACTCGTGGGTTCTGGTGTACTTCAAATCCTTGGGCGATGCCATCGTTCGTCTCCTGTCGGTTTTGGACGTGCAGTGGTGGTTAAAGTCTTCAAAAGGCAATGCCTCGGTGGCAAACTCATCCATCGTCGCGTTTGTAGAAGGGAGTCTTGACCTGCTCCGCGTCAATCAGCTTGCCACGAACATCTATTTGCAACGATTTGCCAACACCGGCAAACTCGCGACTGATGAGCGCGAGCCCGACATTCTTCTGAAGTGTAGGCGAAAACGCCCCGCTGGTGACATAGCCGACGTCCTTGCCGTCCACGATTACCGGGCAATGGCTTCTCGGCGCGGCGGTTCGCCCCACCGTCGTGAAACCGACCGCGCGTCGGGGCGGCTTCGCGGCCTTGATCTGGGCCATGGGCTCCCGCCCAATGAACTCCTTGGCTTCAAGTTTCACCGCCCAGCCAAGACCGGCTTCGTACGGGCTGATGTCGTCGCCTAGCTCCTGACCGTAGAGCGGCATCCTGGCTTCCAGACGCAACGTGTCGCGAGCGCCCAGACCCACGGGCACTAGCCCGTCCTGCTCGCCAGCCTTCAACAGCGCGTCCCAGATGATGCCGATATCTTCGTTGGCGGCGTAGAACTCAAACCCATCCTCGCCGGTATAGCCGGTCCGGGCGATCATCGTAGAGACACCGGCGACATCTGCTCGCCGCCATGAGAAATTGTCGATGCCCGAGAGATCGACATCAACAGTGCGAGAAGTGATCGTCTCGGCAACAGGCCCCTGGACCGCGAGCATCCCGAGTTCATTGGAGATGTCCTGTATTCCGACATCGAAATCGTCACGGCGCGACCGCAGTTCCTCCCACCAGGCAACATCCCGCTCGCGATTCGAGGCGTTGACCACCACCATGTATCCGTCCTGGCCCTCCGGCTGGCGATAGACGATGATGTCGTCGACCACTCCTCCGGTTTCGTTGGGAAGCAGCGCGTAGTGCGCCTTTCCCGGCTCCAGGGCGCTGACATCATTGGTCGTGGTCCATTGCAGGAATGCCAAGGCGTCCGGCCCGGCAAACGAAACCTGCCCCATATGCCCGAGGTCGAACAACCCGGCGGCAGTCCGCACCGCCCGGTGCTCGGCGAGGATGCCAGTGTACTGGATCGGCATGTTCCACCCGGCAAACGACACCATTCGCGCTCCGAGACCAACATGCCGGTCATGGAGCGCGGTTTGCTGATCCGTCGATGTTTCCTGCGCCATTTTTGTCAATCCCCTCGTCACGAAATGCCGGCTATCCCGCTCGACGCTCCAGCGCCAGCTTGTCCAGGCTGGTGAAGGCCGGCACCGGATAGCTGCCAGTCAGGCATCCGGTGCAAAAATCAGTCCGGCGCTCGCCAATCGCCCGAAAAAGCCCGTCCAGGGAAAGATAGGCGATAGAGTCCGCGCCGATTTCGCGGCCGACTTCCGGCACCGACATCCTCGCTGCAATCAACTCCTCGCGCCGGGCAAGGTCTACCCCCAGATAGCAAGGCCACTTGATCGGTGGGGCATGTACCCGCATGTGAACTTCACTGGCGCCCGCGTCCCTGATCAGGTTGACGATTGGCTTGCTGGTGGTGCCCCGGACGATGGTGTCGTCGATGAGGATCACCCGCTTGCCCTGGACGACCTCCGGCAGCACGTTGAACTTGAGGGAAACACCTGACTCTCGCAGGCGTTGGTCGGGCTGGATGAATGTCCTGCCGATGTAACGGTTCTTGATCAGCGCTTCAGCATACGGAATGCCCGACTCCTGCGCGTATCCGATCGCCGCGGGTATGGCAGAGTCTGGCAATCCCACCACGACGTCACCATCGACCGGATGCTCACGCGCAAGCTCTCGCCCCATATCTTGCCGTGCCTGGTGCAGCCGCAGACCGTGAATCTGACTGTCCGGACGAGCGAAATAGATCATCTCGAACAGGCATAGCGCCTGATGGTCAGCAGCTGTTGTCCCATGGCTGACAATGCCTGTTTCGGTCATCTCGACAATCTCGCCGGCCTCGATCTCGCGCTCGAAATTCGCGCCGATCGTCATCAGTGCGCAGGTCTCCGACGCCAGCACCGGATGGTCATGTATCCATCCGAGGCACAATGGCCGGACCCCAAAAGGATCCCGAACTCCATAGATGCTGCCATCGTGGAGGACCGCCAGGGAGAACGCCCCGACCATCTCGTGCATCGCGTGCCGGATACGCTCAACCAGCGTGATTCCCGGCGAACGGGCGATATAGCGGGCTAGCACCTCACTGTCGGTCGAGGTCGCGAATGATTCCCCGACCGCTTCCATTTGCGCTCGGAGCTCGACGACGTTGGTGAGATTGCCGTTGTGGGCCACCGCGATCGGGCCAAGATCGCTCTCAGTGACCATGGGTCCGGCGTTGATCTGCCGGTTCGAGCCGGCCGTTGAGTAGCGTGTGTGGCCAATCGCCATGGTGCCGCCCAGCCGGCTGAGAGAGGCCTCGTCAAACGCCTGCGCGACGAGTCCCATGCCGTGATGGACCCGCATCTGCTGGCCATCGAGCGTCGCGATGCCGGCGCTTTCCTGTCCGCGGTGCTGCAAGGCATAGAGCGCGAAGTAGCTGATGCGCGCCACGTCTTCGCCCGGAGCGACGATACCAAACACACCGCACGCTTCATGCGGTTTGTCATCGTCGGGCCAGACACCAGATTCTGGAAACATTTCGCACCTTTCAGCACGGTGTAGGGAATGAACGCGGCACTAGTTCGCGATGAGGTCTCCCGCTTCGATCGGCGCAATGAGCGCGCTTTCGAATGCTGCTCGAATCTGCGCGACACTCAGTCCGGAATCGTCCGGGAACCGAATGGCGTCTCCGCCAATCGTTCCGATTGGTTCGCACGTGATTCCGACTTCTGCACTAGCGGGGATGATTTCTTCTGCGCTTGCAGCGCTTGCCGCGATGATCACGGCACTGGCCACTTCCCCAAACCAGAGTTGTTGCCAGGGCAAGGGCGCAAGTGAGGCGGGGGTGTTGATCGCAACGCCGGTTCCCGACAACTGCGAACACTCTGCAATGGTAACAGCTATTCCTCCCAAAGAGACATCATGGATCGCATGGACTCCGTCCTCGCGTGCGATCCGTTGCAGGAGATCCTGAAGTTGAGCCTCGATCGCCAGATCGATCGCCGGAGGGCTACCCGTTGTCGTGGCTCGTGTCGCCGCCAGCCAGGCGCTTCCGCCTAGCGTGGGTTCGCCAGTCCGTACGAGCAGCAGATGGTCGCCGTCGTACCAACGGAGTCCCCTTGCTCGGGACACTTCGGCTATCGATCCCACGCACCCGATCATCGGTGTCGGTTGGATCGGCAAGCCGCCGCTCTCGTTGTACAGGCTCACGTTCCCGCTCACGACAGGCACTCCCAACGCCAGGCACGCATCCGAGATTCCGCGGACGCACTCCTGAAGATGCCAGCTGCCCGGTTCTCGCTCGGGGTTGCCCATATTGAGGCAGTTGGTGATCCCCAATGGTCGAGCACCGACGCAGGCGACGTTCCTGGTGGCCTCCGCCACTGCAAGCCGCGCGCCGTTGTAGGGATCGAGGTCGCAATATCTGGAGTTGCAATCCATCGAGATGGCGATTCCGCCCTCGGTGCCCTTCACCCTCATCACCGCCGCGTCAGCGGCGCCAGGTCCCATCACGGTGTTCGTCAGGATCGTGTGGTCGTATTGCTCCCAGATCGGTCTCCTACTCCCGACATCGGGCTCGGCGAGGAGCATCAGCAAATCATCGGCAATCGATGCCGGTGATCCAGGATCCACCTCAACGACCGTCTCACGCCGTGACCGCTGCGATTCCGATTCGGTCGCGGTGACGTGGTATGTCGGGCAAGCGTCGATGAATAACTCGACCGGTACCGCACAGGCGATCTCGTCTCGCTCCCGAATCGTGATCATGCCATCGTCAGTGATTTCGCCGATGTCCTGGGCAGCTAGCGACCACCGTGCGAGCAACTCAACCACCTCCTGCACGCGTTCGGGAGCGCAAACCAGCACCATTCGCTCCTGGCTCTCGGACAGCATGATCTCGTAAGCGGTCATGCCCTCCTCGCGCCGTGGAACATCCGTCACGTCGATGTCGACACCAACTCCTCCCCTGCTCGCGCATTCGATGATCGAGCTGGTCAGGCCAGCGGCGCCGAGGTCCTGCATGGCGACAACCGCGTCGGTCTGCAACAGGGCCAGGCACGCCTCCATCAGCTGCTTTTCGAGGAACGGGTTCCCAACCTGGATCACGCCCCGATGTGACGCCTCGGGGTCATCGACCGACGCAAAGGTCGCGCCATGCATCCCATCCCGACCTGTCCTCGCTCCGATGAGCACGATCCGGTTGCCAACACCACTTGCCTTCGCCCGCACGATCCCTTCATGCGGCACAATGCCGACGCACATCGCGTTGACAATCGGGTTGCCGTCGAATTGGGGGTCGAAGGCGGTGTCGCCGCCTACTGTGGGGATGCCAAGGCAATTGCCATAGCCGCCGATCCCGGCAACGACGTGAGAAAACAGGTACTGGTTTCGCACTTTGTCCAACGAGCCGAACCGAAGTCCGTCGAGGATGGCGATGGGGCGCGCGCCCATCGTGAAGATGTCGCGAACGATCCCACCCACTCCCGTAGCGGCTCCTTCGTAGGGTTCGACCGCGCTCGGGTGATTGTGGGACTCGACCTTGAACACGGCCGCCAAGCCATGCCCGATGTCGACCGCGCCCGCGTTCTCACCCGGGCCTTGCAGCACCCACGTCGCTTCGGTCGGGAGTTGCCGCAGGTGCGGTCTGGAGTGCTTGTAGCCGCAGTGTTCGCTCCACATCGCGCCGAACATGCCAAGCTCGACCAGCGTGGGGTCCCGTCCGAGCAGCGACAGGATCGACTCGTACTCGGCATCGCTCAGCCCGACCTCACTCCACGACTTCTCCGCAGTCTGCAACACATTTCTCCAGGTCATCGGCTGGACGTTTGTTCACGGCGGTGTGCGCCGATCAGTTCGCGCCTTCGTCCGTCACACAATAACGCAATTTCTGTGGCCTACGCGCACTCAGGACTCGCGCCACGGGTCGGCAACTGACCAGAGAAATTCCACCGCCTGTGCATATGCGTCGATGCGGTTGTCGCGCTTGGAAAGGCCATGGCCCTCGTTGTCGTAGAACAACGATTGCACGGGATGATCGCGGGCTTCCAGCGAGGCCACCAACTGTTGCGCCTCGTAAAGCGGCACTCGCGGGTCATTCTTGCCGTGTATCACGAAGAGTGGCGCGGCGATCTGGTCGACCTTCCGAATCGGCGAGATGGTCCTGAGCAAATCGCGATCACGTTCGAGCGATCCGTACTCCGCCTCCCGATGCCGGCGACGGTATGCCGCGGTGCGTTCCAGAAAGGTCACGAAGTTGCTGATGCCGACGACATCAATTGCCGCGAACCAAAGATCGGGATATTCGGTGATCGCCGAGAGCGCCATGAACCCGCCGTAGCTTTGTCCCATGACCGCAATCCGATCGGCGAAGGCGGGAAATTGCGCCAGAACCCACCGATGCGCGAACTCAAGATCTCGCACTGAATCCAGACGTAGTTCTACATCATCGAGATGCGAATACTCCTTTCCGTAGCCGGTGCTGCCTCGCACATTGGTTGTCAGCACATTGAAACCGCAGGCGACGAGGCACTGAAGCAAGGGATGAAAGCCTGGACGGCGCTGGCTCTCTGGTCCACCGTGGACGTCAATCACCACCGGCGCCTGGTCCCCTCGACCTGATGCAAACCAGAATGCCGGGATGTCGCGGCCATCAAACGTCTCGAATGCGATTGTCACAGGAGCAACGCCCACGAACTCACGGTCGTCTGGAAGATCCGGCAAGACCTGTCGCGCCAACTTTCCGTTGTCAGCGATGTAAATGCGGGAAGGAGACATGGCTGACAGCCAGCCGAACAGCAGGTGTTCGCCATTCGGTGACCATGAGAACCGATCGACCACGCCGTCGGGTAGCTCAATGCGTTCGACCTTCGCCAGGGATGACGTTGCACCAACGAACACCTGCGAGTAGCCCGCATCGTTGACGCTCCACGCCAGGCGCGCGCCTTCTGGGGCAACCTTGAACGTCTCGATATCGCCGTCCGCGTCGATCAGCGTCTTGCGCTCGCCCGAATTCAGGTCGATGAGGTCCAGTCCGACGAAATCTCGTCCCGCATTTGTCAGGACGAGTACGGTTTGCTGTTCCGGCGCGAACGCGGCATCGAGAATCCAACTTTCGTCCGCCACCTGCAAGATCGGCTCACGCGATCCATCACGATGGACGATGTACAGGTCGGCGTCCATGTTCGAGGTCAAGAGCGACGCCAGCACATCACCATTCACGTTCATGTCATGGGCGCGAACCTGACCCGCGTCCTCCCACAGGCAGGTGCGCTCGTCGCAGTCGAGACGCTGGGTCCAAAGCGAGAACTCGCCGCTCTGACCATCGTTGGTCCGGTAAACCACCTCTGTCCCATCCGGCGAGACCAGGAAAGGCTCGAACATCTGGTCAGGATTCGTCGTCAATGCGTTCCCGGAGCCGTCTTCCACGTGGATTGCACGCAGCTGCTGGCGCTCGTTGCCGCCAACATCCATGCCGACAATCACGGCGCCTCCGGAGCCGCTGAGCAACGACTGGATGCGTTCGTCGCCGGAAGTCACCTGGCGCCGGCGATCGCTTTCAGCCTCGGCGACGAAGAGATTGGGAACTCCGCCCCGGTCATCGAGATAGGCAAATGTCGCGCCGTCGACCCACGTCGGCATCGTCTCCGACCGAAGGTGGAATATCTCCTCCGCGAGCGCTCGAAACCTTGTATCAGCCATATTCATCACATTCAATCCTTTTGAGGAAATCGGCCGCATCTCAGCTATCGCGTGAACCCGTTCGGTCTATCCTTTGTGGAATACTCTCAACGGCTGCCTTGAACGTTCCGGCTGCCAGTTCAGATTCGCCGTTGTCCCTTCGACCGCTCCCAAGGAGTACCTCGTGAAGCGAATACGCCTTCCTCAGTTTGTGCTCATCCTGCTTTCCCTGCTGATGCTGTCCAGCCCGGCGATGGCGATGCAGGACAGTGGTCAGAACTACGATGACATCACCGAGGAAGTCTCGGACCTTCGTGGCTTAGATGTGCTAGAACCAATCGTCGTCACGCCCAAGAATCGGGAGCAGCTCGGCGTTGAGCTTGAAGCCGATCTCGAAGAGGATTATCCCCCGGAGGAGCGATACGCTGACGAGCGGGAACTGATCGCATTTGGGCTTATGGACCCCGATGTCGACCTGGGTCAGCTTATTGTTGAACTCTACACAGAGCAAGTGGCGGGCTACTACGATCCGAAATCGAGCGAGATGGTCGTCGTTCAGGAGGGCCCGATGGGCGAGCGGTTCACCGCCTCCGAACACGTTACCTTTGCCCACGAGGTTATCCACGCATTGCAGGACCAGCACTTCGATATTGACGCGGGAGTCCTGGAGCGTGAAGACCTCTCCGATGACCAGTCACTCGCTATCACCGCGCTGATCGAAGGCGATGCGACGCTCAGCGAGCTTCAATACCTTCTGGAACGGCCTGAACTGCTCAACGAGTTCCTGGCCGAGATTGGAGACACTGACTTCGACACGACTACACTTGACGGCGCGCCGCCACTGATCGTCGAGACGCTGTTGTTTCCCTATGACTCAGGATACATCTTCGTCGAAGCCATCTACGACGATGGTGGTTGGGAGGCCGTCAATGCCGCCTTCGCCGATCCTCCCCAGAGCACTGAACAAATCATCCATCCGGAGAAATACCTGATGCGCGAAGTACCGGACGAGGTAGACGTAGCCGACTTCACGCCGCTGCTGGGCGATGACTGGGACACGTTCGACATCAACACCTTTGGCGAGTACCAGATCCGCGTGATCCTGCAGCAAAGTTCCATTCCCGATGATCAGGCTGCCGAAGCCGCCGCCGGTTGGGGCGGCGATACGTATGTCGTCGCGGGAACCGACACCGAGGACGCCATTCACTGGGTTTCGACCTGGGACACGGAAGCAGACGCGTTGCAATTCGCCCAGGCGTTTGCCACATACGAGTCGGATCGCTGGAATGTCGCCCCGGCTTACCTTGGCGATTCGGTAATGCGGTTCGAGTCCGAAGGTGTGATCACGCAGATCACGCTCGATGGGGACAGCGTGACATACCGCAAGGCGCCGGACGCGGCCACCCTCGACGTCATTGCCAACAGCAACGACGCACGTGCGGAATCGACTCCCCAGGAGTTGGATGATGCGCCGCTGGAGGCTACTCCGGCACCGTAGAGCCAACAGTGAGACCTCATTCATGGATCAGGGCAAGTCTACGGTTGCTTGTCGCTGATGCGCATTTCACCTGGCAACAGCACAGCGAGATGCGTCATCGAGTTACCGGGTTTTGCGCCATGCCAATGGAGTTCGTTGGGATCGATCAAGACTACATCGCCTGGCTCAATCGCAAGCTCTTCTCGCTCTGTCGCGACGATGCCTGAGCCGTGCGTCACTATCAGCGCCTGTTCGGTCGTGTGGGTATGCCAGCGATTCCTGGCACCGTCTTCGAATGTGACCGCGGTCACTCGCAGGGAGGGCGCGTCGTCGTCAGTCACGAGATTTTGCGTGAAGACATCCCCGGTGAACATCTCGTCGTCACGCCTGGTCGCCGCCGTTCGTCGCTGCTGGAACAGTTTCATGCTCACTCCTGTCGATCGTTCGATGGCGGATTCAGCGCACCGTGTAGCCTGCCGATAGTGAGGAAGGATAGCCCCATATGAAGATCGCTGTTCTCTCAGACGTCCACGGATTCTCCCCCGCGCTACGGTACGTGCTTGAGGATATCCGGTCACGCGGCGCAAACCAGATTGTGGCGGCTGGAGACATCTGCGCCCACGGTCCCGATCCCGTCGGCTCAATCCGGCTTCTCCAGGAGCATAGCTGTTCGGTTGTCTACGGCAATACAGATCGCGACGTGCTGAATGCGAGTGCCTCGGGCAGCGATGAGTTGAGCTGGACCAGGAGCCAGCTTAAGAGCGATGATCTGGATTGGCTCCGGAAGTTGCCTTTCTCCGTGCGCATTTCCCACCCCGCCAGCGACCCTCAGGACGCGTCCGCCGAGCTTCTTATCGTCCACGCAAACCCTGTCGATGTGGACCGCCATCTCTCGCCGAACGCGAGCGATCGCGAATTGCTCGAGATCATCGGCGACGAACCAGCGAGAACGATCGCCTTTGGTCACCTTCATGTTGCCTATACCCGCCAGGCCGGACCATACAACCTGGTGGACGTTTCCGCAGTGGGTCCTCCTCGGGATGGTGACCTGCGTCCACGCTACGTCATGTTCGATTCAGACTCCAACGACGTCGGATGGGCCGCTGACTACCACTACGTGGACTATCCACTCGACGAGACTCGGGCGCTGATGATAGCGTCCGGCATGCCCGAGTGGCAGAAGGCGTGGACCAGGCTCAATGAGGCAACATACCGCAGGCAGATCTAGGAGTGTCCTGTGACGCGATCCGGCCAGCCGTTTGCCGTCGTGGACATCGGCAGCAACACCGTCAAGCTGTACGTCTTTGTCTGCGACAACCACGGCGAGCCAGAATCTATCTTTCATCATGCCGATACCGTGCGAGTCGGACACGGAATTGCCGCATCTGGTCGCATCTCGGACACCAGGGCGGCAAGGCTCGTCGCAACGCTGCAATACATGGAACGCGAGGCCAGGAGCAAAGGCGCCACCAGGCTCTTCGCTATCGCGACCGAAGCGTTCCGACAAGCCGCCAATGCGGAGGATGTGCAACAGGCCGTTCATGACCAGACTGGATGGAGCGTAGACATCATCTCTGGCGACGACGAGACTCGACTCACCTTCGAAGCCGCGCAGTCCTTCATCACTGAGGCCACGTCGACGGTGATCGCAGATATCGGCGGGGCAAGCACCGAGCTCGTTGTCGTGTCCGCTCACGGCGTGGTGACCGCGGCCGGTTCGGTGGCGCTTGGTTCGGGTTCGATCTTCGACGAACACGTCGGAGCATCCCCTCCCCCGCCGGGCACGTTGAGGACAGCGACGCGACGATCCGTCGCCATCCTCCGTCAGTCATGTCTTCTACCGACATCCACGGATCACCTGCTCCTGCCGGGTGGAACGGGCCACTTTATCCAGGAACTCCTCGCGATAGTCGATAGCTCGGCCGTTCTTGATCGGCGGAGTCTGTCGATCTTGAGCGGATTTCTTGCGAGCCAAGAGGCCGCGGAAACCGCTGAGTTGCTTGGAATACAGGTGCAGCGCGCACGAGTGCTACCGGCTGGCCTGGCTATCGTTGAGGCACTGACAGCGGAGCTTCAGCCCACCGTGGCTCGTGCGATTCCAAGTGGCATAGGGCTTGGGATGGCACGGCGCATTTGTCGAAATGACAATATCGAATCGGCTCACCGACCTTGAAAGTCTCGATCCAGTTGAACCGACGCATCCTGTGCAAACCGTTGGCAAACAATGTGCGTACCTTTAGAATCGACAAATGAATTGGTGTGGTCAAGGTGGCAAGCCGCGTGTCGGCTCAGCACCGGAGCCTGGACCTCGCTAGATTCGGAAGGGATCCCATGTTGAAGACCGTGACCGGCGTTTCACTTTCCTCGAAAGAGCTTGCGCTCGCCGCCTTGACTCCCAGAGTCAGCAGCTTCTGCTACCAGCCCGACGATGCGATCATGTTTGCTGGCGAGTGCGCTGACTCCCTGTTCCTCATCAAGTCGGGTTGGGTTCGGCTGTATCGCGTGCTCAAGGACGACCGCACCATTGTCCTGGGCCTGCTCGGACCCGGCGAAGTGTTCATGCAGGATGCCTCCATCCACCAATGTGACCAGCCGACGTCGGCGGACGCGCTCACGGTGTGCGAAATCACCGAGATCCCGTTCGATAAAGTTGGTGCCGTGCTGGCGAAATCTCCGGAATACTCGCGCAAGCTTCTCGGTGCGTTTCGGCGTCGCCAGAGTGCATCACACGATCATATCGAGGAGGTGCTCACGCGGGATACCTCACGCCGCCTTGCGTCTATCCTCGTCGACCTCGCCCGCGCCGTCGGCGATGCCACTGAACATCCTGATGTCGTCCGGATCTGCCGCGCCGCCACGCATCAGTCTTTAGCCAACATGATCGGCTCGAACCGGGTCACCGTCACTCGTAAACTGATCGAGATGCAGTCACATGGGATGGTGCGTTCTTTGGGCAGAAATTCGATTGAAGTCGACGTGACCGCGCTTCTTGGGTACCTTGGCAACGATTCGACAAATGGATCACAGGAGGCAGCCGCCTGAGTTGCCACGTGATGCCGCATTCGCATCAACGCGCCGAGAGAGAGGAACTCATGTCCAGCCAATCCAATGAGCGAGTGTTCATCACCGGAGCGTCCGGGTTCGTCGGCAGGAACATCCTTGACCAGTTGGAGGTACGCTCGGTGGTTGCGCTCGAACGCAGCGCGAAGCCTGAGTTGGAACAACGGCCGAACACCAGCATCGTGACAGGCGATGTGACCGACGCGGACTCGCTGCGCGGAGCCATGGACGGCTGCAACACCGTGATCCACCTCGTCGCGATCATCGAGGAATCGGGCGAGGCGACGTTCGATCAGGTGATTCGGCAAGGCACGGAGAATGTCCTCGCCGAGGCAAAACGCGCCGGTGTCGAGCAGTTCATCCAGATGAGCGCCCTGGGCGCTCAGGACAACCCGAAGTTCGCCTACATGCAGGCGAAGTGGAGAGCCGAACAGGCCGTCAAGAAATCGGGAATGCGCTATACCATTTTTCGCCCCTCCGTCATTTTCGGGCCCGGAGACGGTTTCATCAACGCGCTTGCCGGTGTAGTCAAGAACTTCCCGATCATTCCCGTTGTTGGCGATGGTATGTCTCGATTCCAGCCGGTTCACGTCACTGAGGTAGCCCAGTCGTTCGCGAAAGCCGTCAACGATCCAGATGCCATGTCGGGCGCAACGTTCGAGCTCGGAGGTGGCCAGGTCTACACCTATGAGGAAATGCTGGATGTGATCGCGAAGGAGCTTGGCAAGTCAAAGCCCAAGGTACATGTGCCAGTGGCGTTGATGAAGCCCGTTCTTCTGATGTCGCAGCCGTTGCCCAAGGCGCTCCGACCTCCCGTCACCCAAGAGCAGCTCAAGATGCTGGCGCTGGACAACACCACTGACGATTCGGCCACCGAAACGCTCATAGGCTCCATGCCCATGCGGCTCGAGGATGGCATTGACTACATACGTTAGGCACAACCGGACCGTTCCCAAAAAGTGGATAATAGAGGGAAGATAACGCTTGTTTCGTTGCACGGCAAAGTGGTGTCCTGCATCGGAAGACCATGAATGGAGACCAGTTTTAAATGGCTGAATCTGCCAGGGACCAGCAGTATGACCTCGTCTTGCTCGGCGGCGGCACCGGAGGGTACGTCGCCGCCATCCGCGCCAAGCAGCTCGGGATGAATGTGGCCGTCGTCGAAGTGTTTAAGCTCGGCGGCACCTGTCTCCACCAGGGTTGCATTCCCACCAAGGCGATGCTCAAGTCCGCCAGCGTGTTCGATCTGGTCAAGCGCGCGGCGGAGTTCGGCGTGAACTTCGGAGGTGAACCTACATTCGACTATGCCACCGCCCTGGACCGATCTCTCAAGGTGGTCGACGGCCAGTTTCGCGGATTGCAATATCTATTCGACAAGAAGCACAAGATCCCTGTCTTTATGGGCCGGGGAAAGTTGCTCGATCCAAAGACCGTCGAGGTCACATCGAATGAGGGCGGCGACACGTTCCAGCTCAAGACCGACAAGGTGATCATCAACACCGGCACCCGGCCTCGCGCCATTCCCGGCATCGAGTTCGACGGCAAGCGAGTCATCAACAGTGACCATGCGGTTGCTCTCGAGAAGATGCCGAAGAGCATCGCCGTCCGTGGCGGTGGCGCCACCGGTATCGAATGGGCGAGCATCTACCATCGCTATGGCTCGGAGGTGACGCTGATCGGCAACGTCGTGCCGCAGGAAGACGCCGAAATCTCATCCCATGTCGAGAAGGCGCTCAAACGCCAGAAGATGAAGGTAGTTACCGGAGCGCGTCCCACCGCTGAGGACATTCACGTCACGGACACAGGCGTGACGATCCGGCTGGAGGACGGCAAGGGCAAGGAGCAGACGGTCGAGGCCGAGACGCTTCTGGTCGCCATCGGACGCCAGGGAAACATCGAGGACATCGGTCTCGAAGAGCTGGGCATCAAGACGAACCGGGACATCATCCCGGTCGACGACATGATGCGCACCAACGTCGAAGACGTGTACGCAATTGGTGATGTCAACGGCCAGCAGATGCTGGCGCATACCGCCATGCACCATGGCATGATCGCGGTCGAGCATATCGCCGGTCTCACTCCACACCCCCTCGATGTTCTCAACTCGCCCAGTTGCACGTATTGCGAACCGGAAATCGGCTCCGTCGGTTTGACGGAGGCGAAGGCCAAAGAGCTTGGGTATGAGGTGAAGATAGGGCGATTCCCGATGCGGCCCAACGCCAAGGCGATCATCGAAGGCGATCCCGAGGGTCTGACCAAGATCGTCGTCGATGCCGACACGGACGACGTGCTCGGCGTGCATATCGTTGGCCCTCATGCAACCGAGCTCATCGCCGAAGCCGGACTCGCGCGGTTCCTGAACGCGAGCATCCAGGAACTCGAATGGACGGTGCATCCGCACCCGACGGTATCGGAAGTGATCGGTGAGGCCGCTCACGACGCGCTCGGCCACCCGATTCACATCTGATCGGTTAGGGCGAATTGCAGGACGGTTGCATGCCGTTCCAACGCCTCGAAAACGTAGCGGCAGACCCACAGCATGCCTTGATCGAAGTCGAAGGGTCTACCAATGGTCGTAGGTCGCCAGACCGGGCCAATACCGGAGTTCAGAACTAGCCACTACGCGCCAACCATCTTGAGAACCGCTGTAGGATAAGCAATCCAGAGGAGCCGAGCGCAGCAAGACCGGCCGGCCCTGCAAGAGGAGCATACCGATGACGCAAACCGACACAGTCCAGGCCGTGGACATCCTCTCGCTGGCGGCCGGCATCGAATCCTGGCTCCTGGACCAGTTTGAACGGAGTGGCGCCAAACGGTTTGTCCTCGCGCTCAGCGGAGGCATCGACTCGGCGCTGGTGTGCGGGCTTGCCGCGAGAGCCGTGGGTTCGGACAAGGTGCTTGGGGTGATGATGCCGTCGTCATCAAGCCCTCTCGATGCGGAGCTTGCTGCTGACGTGGCGGAGGCGTTCGGCGTTGAGACGATCACCGTCGATCTCACGGACCCCACCAATGCGTTGAAGAGTGCCCTGACCGCTACCAGAGACGTAGCAGCGACGGCCAATAACGATGACGCCACAACGCTCGACACTGACGCTCACACGGGCGCCACAGCGAATCAACTTGCCGACGCGAACCTCAAGCCCAGACTAAGAATGACGACTGTCTACTACGTCGCCAACCTCTGCGGCGGGGTCGTGCTCGGCACTGGCAACAAGACCGAAGCGATGATCGGCTATTTCACCAAATACGGCGATGGCGGTGTCGATCTGCTGCCGATTGTCGACATGTACAAGCATGAAGTCCGCGAGATGGCCCGAGCGATCGGTGTGCCTGAGACGGTGATCCAGCGTCCCCCATCCGCGGGATTGTGGGAGGGGCAAACCGACGAGGGCGAAATCGGCTTGACCTACGAGGAACTGGACGCAACGCTGATCGCCATCGCCAGCGGCAACACCGAGAACAGCGATCCCGCCGCTTTGGAGAAGGTGCAGAGATTGATTGCCGGATCACAGCACAAGCGAGCGCCGGTCCCCGCCTTCCGACGAGGTTAACCGTGACGGCCATGAAAGGCGTCCCGCATGAACGGAATCGTCCGAATTGTCATCAGCGGTCTTTTGGCGGGAACCGCCTACCTGCTCGCCCAAGCCGTCGACCTCAAGGTAACGGGCAACAAGGTAGATGACCGGATCCTGCTCGGTGGAATCGCGCCCCTCACCGTGACGAAGTCCAAATTGCTGGGCGCGGCCATGCACCTGGGAGCGAGCATCGCCGCCAGCGTATTCTATGTTCGCTTGGCGAAAGGTTGGATCAGCGGTCCTGGTTGGTGGCGCGGGGTTGTATTCGCAAGCGTGGAGAACGCCCTGCTCTACCCGTGGCTCCTGCTGGAGGACTTTCATCCGGCCATTCGTGACGGACGGCTGGATTCCTATCTAAACTGGACCGCATTCCTGCAAGGTGTGTGGCGACACGTCTGGTTCGGAGCGGTTCTCGGCGCGGTCAACCGGAAGTAGAACGCCCCTATCGTTGCTGGGCGCCAGTC
>JACCVC010000157.1 GCA_013698305.1 Chloroflexia bacterium | reverse complement strand
CGAGATCGGTGCTGATCTCATCGGTAATGACGGCAAGTTGTGGCACGGGCAGTCTCCGGGATGAGGTGCGAATACGCGGCATTTTGCCAGCATGCTACGTATTGCGGTGGTCTGGGTCAACAGCTTTTGGCATTCTGGGTGCGTCTATACAATAAGACCGTCTTTCTGAGCGAATGCGAAGAATCTCCCGGCGAAGCCGTTTCAACCATCATTCATCATTCTCTGCCGCTCAGGCCTTCGGAATGGCTGATAGTAAGCCAGTTTCGCTGTCGTGCGCTTCGCGCAGGGGTCCTTCGTTACGCTCAGGATGACGGCCTGTTTTTGCCACGGGGCTTTGGGAAAATGCGTCGAAGCATCCAGCGATATTATTCGGCGCACCGCTACGACTTTCCAGTGAGTAACGACTCCTGCACGGCGATGATCTGGCTGCGCAACTGGGTGTCGGTGTTGAGGCCCTTCTCGATGTTTTCGATCCCGTGCAGGACGGTGGTGTGGTCGCGCCCTCCCAGCGTCCGCCCGATCTCGGCGAGCGAGCTGCCCGTCTCTTCGCGCAGCAGGTACATGGCCACATGGCGGGGGCGCACGATCTGTCGCTTCCTCTGGCGACCCAGCAGCTCCTTCTCGGTGACGCCGAACACCTCGCACACGACGCGCAGCACATCGGCGGCGGTGGTGGTTGCTCGTCGCTGGTTCATCGAGGACTCGGTGAGCGACTCCATCGCCAGCTGCACGTCGAGCTTGCGGTTGTAGAGCTGCGCCATCATCAAGATCTTGTTGAGCGCGCCCTCGAGCTCGCGGATATTCGATTGGTCGCGGTGGGCGACGTACTCGATCAGGTCGTCCGGCAGTGAGACGCCGAGTTCATTCGCCTTGGTGCGCAGGATCGCGGTGCGCATCTCGTAATCGGGCAACTGCACGTCGGCGATCAGCCCGCCCTCGAATCGGGACCGCAGCCGATCTTCCAGCGCGGAGATCGACTTCGGCGGGCGGTCGCTGCTGATCACGACCTGCTTTCCGTTCTGGTAGAGCGCGTTGAAGGTGTGGAAGAACTCCTCCTGTGTGCTCTCCTTGCCGGCGATGAACTGGATGTCGTCAATCATCAGAATGTCGATGGTGCGGTACCGGCCACGGAACTCCTCCATCCGCTGCGCCATGATCGCCTTGATCAGGTCGTTAGTGAAGGTCTCCGAGGAGACGTACACGATGTTGAGGTCGCTGTTGGTGGCGATGGCGCGATGGCCGATGGCGTGGAGCAGGTGGGTCTTGCCTAGCCCGACGCCGCCGTGGACGAACAGCGGGTTGAACGTGCCTCCCGGCTGGTCAGCGACGGCCAGTGACGCCGCGTGCGCGAACCGGTTGGACGAGCCGACGACGTAGGTCTCGTAGGTCAGGCGCGGGTTGAGGCCGTGATGACCGGCGTTGTCCAACTCCAGTTGGCGCGTGCCGAGGCCCTGCTGAGTTTGGTTCTTCGCTTCCTGGTGCTTCGAATCGCCAGAGGTACGATTGCGCGAGGCTGGCCGGGGTGGTCGGGGCGTGTTGGCGGCACGGTCGCCGCTGCCCCGCGACACGAATTCGACGTGCAGCCGCTCGCCAATCACGTTGTGAATCGCTCGCTCGACCTGCGTCGAGTAGCGGGTCTGCAGCGTAGAGGCGGTGAACGTGTTGGGTGCGGTCACGATCGCGCGGTTGTCATCAACAGCCGTCAGCGAGGTGTCCTGGAAGAAATTTCGGTAGGCGTTGGAGGTCAGTTCGCCGCGCAGGTCCGCTAGCACCGTCTGCCACAGCTGCGCGGCGGCGATGCTGTCGTCAGTACGGGGTGTTCCGTTATCGTCCGGTTGGCGGTGGTCGGTCACCAAAGCTGCCTCGGGTTGCGCCTTCTGCATGGTCGGGATCAACATGGCTCATTCGTCCCGGTTGGCGATGCGCCGGACCGCCCCGGTGGGCGTTTGCTGACACACCGTATCGGCAGAGTATACGTGTACGTACACTCGTTGCCTGATCCTACCATAGAGAGAGCGCTTCGCGGGTGCGTGCTACACTCGATATGTTGAATAGTGTCGCGCAAACGGGCGGTTTTTGCCGCGTTCCCGGCGCGATTCGCGGTCCCTGTTTGGACAGAGATTATTCCCATGGCAACATGTGCCCTGCAATCGCCAGTCGAATTGACGCCCGACGCCGATGTGGACATCTCCGGCTTGCTTGACGCGTCCCGGATCGGCCCTCGGGACGGCGAGGGCAGGACCGCCGTCGTCGCGATGAGCGGCGGCGTTGACAGCGCCGTCACCGCCCTGGTGATGCGCGAGCGTGGGTACCGTGTGGTGGGGATGAATCTGCGCCTGTTTTCCCCGGACGACGAAGACCACCGTGCCAACCCTTGTTGTGGAATTCCGGCGATGGACGACGCTCGCGCCACCTGCGCGACGATCGGCGTGCCGTTCTATGCCGTGAACATGGAGGTGGAGTTCGGCGAGGCGGTGATCGATACCTTCGTCAATGAGTACGCCGCCGGACGCACGCCGAACCCCTGCCTGGAATGCAACCGGCACGTGAAGTTTCGTCATCTCGTCACGCGGGCGCGGATGTTGGGCGCGGATGCGCTGGCCACCGGGCACTATGCGCGGGTGATTCATGGCGATCCAGAGCGGGGCCTGCCGCATCGATTGCTGCGCGCGGTCGATGACGGCAAGGACCAGAGTTACGTTCTTTACACCATGACGCAGGACCAGCTTGGCTACCTCCAGTTTCCGCTAGGTGGGCTGACCAAGCCCGAGGTGCGGCGGCTGGCGCGGGCGTTCGGACTTCCCGTTGCCGACAAGGCGGAGAGCCAGGAGATCTGTTTTGTCGGCAACCGCTCCTACGCCGATTTCGTCAGCGAGCGCCGGCCAGATGTGACGCGACCAGGCGAGATCGTCGATTCCGGTGGTGAGGTGATCGGCCAGCACAAGGGGTTGGTCCATCACACTGTTGGGCAACGTCGGGGCATCGGCATCGCCGCCGCAAAGCCGTACTTCGTGCTGCACCTCGACACTGATTCCAATCGCCTGGTCGTCGGCAACAAGGACCAGGCCGAGGCGGTCGGCATGACGGTCGAGGCGGTATCGCTGACGTCTGGCGTCTGGCCGGAGGATGCGTTCGAGGTCGACGCGGTGGTCCGGTATCGCGGCCGGCCCACGCGAGCGATGGTCGTTCCGGGCAAAGCGAGTGCGCGTGAGGTGGAGATCACGTTTGACGGGATCGAAGGGCCGGTCGCATCGCCGGGTCAGGCCGTCGTCTTCTATCGCGGGGATGAGGTTATCGGCGGCGGCACGATCTCCGCTGTTCGCAGGTGTGACGCCGGAGCGGCTGTTGGGCACGGCGGTCGGGAGCCTTTCGCCGCCGGTGAAACGCTTGTGGCGCGGAACGTGCGACTTCGTGCTTAATAGGTTGTAAACGAAGAGTCGTCGGGTCGGCGATGCATGGGGAGTGAAGAGCCAATGAAAGGCGCCAAATCAAAGGGCATATGGGCCGGTGTCGCCGCGCTCCTGCTGTTCATCCTGGTGGGAGTAGGGCTGTACCTGCTCGGTGGAGATGATCAGTCGGCGCTGGAGAAGCTGCGGGATATCGCGGTGATCTTTATCGTGCTGAGTTCGGTGTTGGTCGTGATCATCCTTGCGGGGATCGCGGCGGCGCTGGCGTTCCTGGTCCTGCAGATCAAGGATCGGGTGATCCCGCTGCTCGAGGGAGCCAAGGGCGGCGCGGCGAACATCACCGACGCGACGAAGCGGGTCAAGAACACGACCGACTTCGTCACCGAGGAGGCGATGCGGCCATTGATGGGACTCGTGGGCTCCGTTTCTCGGGTCAGGTCGATGCGTAATGTCGTCACCGGCAAGCGTCGAAAGCCGCCCAAGACCTGATGCGCGTAGCAAAATGATAGATCGGACAATCAGGATGCGACGTAGGGACCGACCCCGTGTCGTTCCGGTCGCCCGAAGGGTGACATTCAGCTAGACGTTACTGGCCGTTTTGTGACATGAAAAGGGATTGACCATGGGACTGTTTGGCGACAAGAAGAGCGATGCAAAAAAGCACTGGGACAACGTGGACCTGGACGAGCTGCAGAAGAAGGCAAAACGCCAGTGGGACAAGGTCGATTTCGACTCCGATGAGTGGCAGAAGCGGGCCAAGCGCCAGTGGGATCACATTGACCTGGACACCCGCGACTTGCAGAATAAGGTGAAGGAGCTCCAGAAGGAGTTGCGCCGCGCCCATCGCCGGGAGGAACCCGAGTCATCGTCGGCGGGGTTCATCGCCGGGATCGCCGTCGGCGTGCTGCTGGGCGCGGTGCTGTCGTACCTGTTCGGCAAGCAGGGCGGCAGCGAGATGGTCGACCAGTTTGCCCATCGGGCCGAAGGGCTGAAGGAGTCGGCGACGGACAAGTTCCACAACGTCCGTGATCGCGCCGAGGGCGAGGGTGACCGGGTTGCCGACGATCTCGGCGATGGACCAGCGATCGAGCGCGAGTTCGATGACAGTGGGACCAGCGGAGACAAGACGGGCATGGACGCGATCGACGACGCCAAGGAGCGGGTCGAGGACGCAATCGACAACGCCCAGGACAGCGCCGGTGACCTGAAAAACCGCACCAACAACGCCTGATCCGGATCAGGACCATTCGAGAAGTAACGACAACGCTCCCTTGCGCAAATCGCGTCAGGGAGCGTTCCCATTTCGAACGGAGAAACTTCGACCCATGTAGCCTCGAGCCGAAAGTGCCCGAGGTCGAGGCCCGTCCTACTACGTCCGCGGGGGCCAGGGTCAGGCGCCGACGTAGGCCGCGAGGTGCTCGCCGGTAAGGGTGGAGCGGGCGGCGGCGAGGTCGGCGGGTGTGCCCTCGAAGACGATCCGACCGCCGTCGTGTCCGGCGCCAGGCCCGAGGTCGATGATCCAGTCGGCGTGCGCCATGACAGCCTGGTGATGTTCGATGACGATCACCGACTTGCCGGAGTCTACCAGACGGTCCAGCAGGCCGAGCAGATGCTCGACATCGGCGAGGTGTA
>JACCVC010000156.1 GCA_013698305.1 Chloroflexia bacterium | reverse complement strand
TGGGCATATCAAGCGCAGCATCTTCCGACTGTTGGGTATCAAACGCTTTTGGACGGCGCCTTTTCGGTGTCTATTGCCGTGATCGTGCTGTGTGTCATCGGCGGGAGTTGGATGCTGCTCGTGACTGCATCCGATTCGCTTCCACCCGAGGCGCGACGGAAGCGGCGCTCATCCTTCCCCAAACAGAGCCCCTGATGCTGCAATCGAAGGCGCGAAATGCTGACGACACACCCGACACCGATGCGCCGGATCGGGCGCGCGATGATGTCCTGACTCGGTTGATGTGGGTGATCGCCTTCCTTGGCGTCGCCGCCTGGGTTATCTCCAGGGTCGATGTAGTTCCGTTGAGCAGCCGGGTAGCCGTCGTCGGGACGCTCATCGACGTTCCACGCGCGTACTTCACGGTCGATCACCCGTTCCATATCTCTCGATCCCAGCTGCTGGCCGATGCCTGGCGCTCGTTCGAGTCGCTGAGATGGATTCCGAGCCACCAAGGCGGATATCCCGCTGAATTCTTTCCTTTCGGTGTGTCGGGCATGGTCGCCGTGCTGCACCTCGTGACGTTCGGGCTGCTGGCGATTGAGACGGCGTACACGCTTGTCGTGGTGGGCTTGTTCCTGTTGCCTGGCCTTGTGTACTGGTTGATGATCCGTGTCGACCACCTGTCTCCGGGCATCGCGCTGCTCGCATTCACCGGACACGTCGTGATCGCCAGCACCTGGTTGCAGGGCGGGTACAGTGAACTGGTGGAGTGGGGGCTGGTGACCAACGCCGCCGGGTCGTTATTCGCGGTCTTGGCGGCGCCGATCCTCACGATTGCGGTGAACGAGGGTCGAACGCGGTGGGCGATGCTTGCCGTCGGATGTATCTCGATGGCGGTCGTCAGCAACCCGAGGTCGGTCATCGCAATCGCGGTGATCGGGCTGGCGGTGCTCGTCAGAGACGTGCTGTACACGTCTCGCTGGCGGACATCGGTTCTGCGGCTGGGCGCGATCGGTCTGCTGACGATCGGGGTCTGTGCTCCTGTCCTGGTCCCACTTTTGCGATACTCGGACCTCTACTACTTTCTTCACTATCAGGAGTATGATGGGGTTGTCGGGTTCCTCAGCGCCACTGCTGACACGCTTACCCTGCCTATTGCGCTGCTGGCACTTGCGGGATGCGTCCTGCCGCACCTGAATGCGTCCCATCGAGTGTCCCAGGTGGTGTCGATTACCTTCGTGTTCTATGTGTCGCTCACGACGCTTGCCACCGGGCTGCCCTGGTTGCAGGAGCTGGTGCCGCAACTCGAGCTCCCCAGGCTGATGCCGTTCCAGCGCTTGCTGATGATCTATCTGGCCGGGTACGCGGCGGTAGAAGTGACGAGACGGATCACGTGCAAGTTGTGGCGTCCCGCAGCCGACCTCTTGCTGGCGGGACTGGGGAGCATGACGCTCATCGTCATCTTCGCCACTGGCTTCGGTCCGCGAGACCTGGAAGACCGTGGTCTGCCTCCGGCGCCGAAGATCGAAGAGTCGTCGGCGGTGGAGCTGACGAACATGCGGCTTGCGGTCGAGCAGGCGGACCAGATCGCGGAGGAGCACGCCGCGATCCTGGTGATGGGCACGCAGCTGAGCTGGCATCAGCAACTCTGGGCGCCGTCCTGGGCTGACCGCCGGTTCTATTACGATGACTGGCTGTGGTATTGGCATCAGGATCACGAGGGACCATACGACCATCGCACAGGGCACTTTTACCCCAATCCTTCTGACGCCCTTTCCGCCGATTACCTGACGACTCACGGGATCGGCGCGGTAGTGGTCACCAATGCCGCCGACGATCTGAGCGGCGGCGATGCTCGCACCACGGCTTCCGACTCCGATATCGTGGCATCCACCGGCGAGTTTGGACAGTGGGAGGTCTTCGAGGTAGTTGATCCCGCCTCGCTGGTGACGGTGGATGCGACAACACCGGATCGACTCGACGTCTCGCTCAACGGAACCAGGATCAGCGCCTCGTTCGCGGATGCGCCTTCAGGATCAGTCTCGGTGCGGCAGAACTGGTTCCCACGTTGGACCGCCACAGTCAACGGCGAACCCATTGAGGTGAGTCGCGCTGCCAATGGCTACCTGCACATTCCCACCAATGGTGGCGACGTGGAGATCGAACTGACCTACGCGCTCACGTCGCTCGACATCGTTGCGCGAGCGGTGTCAGTTCTCAGCGCGGTCATCGTCCTTGCGGGACTCGTGGTCGGCGCTAGACCCATCCGTCGATGGGCACATCGATTAAGGTCGGCAGATCGCGGTTGAGCGCATCCGAAATTGCCGTTTGCAACGCCTCAGGGGACGTGACGCGTACACCGGGTACACCATAGGCGGCAGCGAGTTTCACGTAATCTGGGTTGACCAGATCGACGGCGCTGTACCGCTTGTCACGGCTGCTGTGCTGTTCCGCCTTTACGGCGGAGTAGGTTGAGTCGTTGAAGATGATGACGGGGATACCGAGCCGGAACTGCACCGCGGTGGCGAGTTCCTGCATCGTGAACTGATATCCTCCGTCACCAACGACGGCTGCGACCGCACGGTCTCCGAGGCCAACCTTGGCGCCGATGGCGGCGGGCAGTGCGAACCCGAGCGTCCCGAACCCGGATGGGAACAGGAAGGTTCGGGGGTGGTAGACGGGAAAGAGGTAGCCTGCCGCGTAGCTCATCATCGTCATGTCCCAGGCGATGCACCCGTCATCCGGCACGGCGGCGCGGATCGCCTCGAGCCAGGCAACCCGGTCGATGCCAAATGCCGATTGGCGGGCGAGGTTTCGGGCGTCTTCGATTTCGTCCACGGACCACCGGGATAACGTGGGGCGAGCGACCACGTCGGACGCGATCTGAGCGACGACAGTTGCCGCGTCGCCAACGATCCCGATCGTGGGGGTGGCGTTTCTGGTGAGTTCATCCGCATCGATGTCGATGCGAATGAGCGTATCAGGTATGGGGAATTTCAATCCCTCCGTCGCCTGGACACCGAGTTTCGACCCTAGCACCAACAAGAGGTCGGCTTTCTTCGCAAGATCGTCGATGGGGTTGCCTTGCGTCCAGAGAGCCGCGCAGACAAGTGGATGCTCGTCAGGGACCGATCCCTTGCCCTGGATCGACGTGACGATCGGCGCACCGAGTTGTTCAGCAATGGAGAGGATACTGGTTCCGGCGGCGGACGAGGTGGCGCCACCTCCACAATAGATCAGCGGTCGTTCCGCGGACGTCAGTGCTTCGACGGCTGACGCAATCCGCTTTGCAAGATCTACTGGCGATGACTCGGATGGCGCCAATGGCACACTGGAGAAGTCGCCCACCGGTTCATCCAGGACGTCAATCGGGATCTCAAGGTGGACCGGGAGTTGCCGACCACGCATCATCTCGGTGTAGGCGGTTGCGATCAGTTGCGGAACATCCGCGGGCTCAAGCGCGCGGTCATTCCATTTCGTGACCGCTCGCATGACGGATCGCTGGTCCTTGAGGTCGTGCAGGTTCCCGCGCATCGCGTCGAGATGGTCACGCTCGACGTTGGACGACAGCACGAACACCGGCGACGAATCGGTGTAGGCTTGTCCAATCGGCGTGGCGACGTTGGTCACGCCTGGTCCGGTGATAACCAATGCGACCGCAGGCTGGCCGGTGGAGCGGGCGAAGCCGTCGGCCATGAAACCCGCGCCCTGCTCATGGCGAGCGAGGATGTGCGTGAGGTTTGAGTCGTGCAAGGCGTCGTAAAGCGCCAGGGTATGCACGCCGGGAATGCCGAAGACCGTGGTGATTCCACAAGCTTCGAGTTGGTCGATGGCGGCCTTTGCGGCTGTTGATCCGGCGGTGGCGGTCCTGTTGGACACGGTCAGGGTTTCGGTCATGAGTCAGGTTCCTTGGAATGAGCGCGTTGCGGACGGTAGTTGCGTTTGGGAGGAGCGATATCGGGCTGGAGACGCCGTGGGATCGGCCCGGCCAATTGTACCTGCACGAAGCGAGAGGTGGAGGCAACATCGACGTGACCATGATCGGCGCGCCATGCCGACATCAACGATGGGCAGGTGTTCGAATTGAGCGATAACGATCTTCGGCTTCGTTCAGAAAGGCTGCCGGGTGGGACATTTGCGCGAGCGGTGTTCGATTCACAGCTCATGCAATTGTCCGACAAGGGTGGCGCCAGCCATTTGATTGGCGAGTCATGGTCCGATGTCGTCGCTGGCGAACTTGACACCTGGACAGGCAACGTCATACCTGTAACCCGTTCGGATCTGCGGGACGGTATTGTGATCGATATTCATCGGCTCGACACGATACCGGGTGTCGCGGCGAGAGCGTCGAAGCTTGGTCTGAAGAACCCGGATTTTCTGGCGCATGTTGAATGCAATGGCCGTGGCACGGTGATCGGAGTCGACGCCAAGTTTTCCATCGAAACCGCCCGGGAGGAGCAGGTGAGCAGCGAGGCAACCTCACGGCTTTTAGAGAAGGATGAGCTCCTGACGGCGCTGCTGCCGTCGATGCATGGGACCCCGACGTACGCGAGTGGGCTATTCGTCAGCCCTGACTACAACCTCACGCGGGCGATGTTCCGGCAGCGAATGGGACACCGTCGCATGACCGTACCCCGCCACGATGTCGTATTGGTCGATGTGCTGGGCGCGGACATGTTTTCCAGGCTTGGAGAACCTCAGATCATGCATCGCCTGATCGCGCTCGATTCGCTGCCGATCGACGCATGGAGCAGCCTGCTTGCCGGCCAATACTACTTTCGGTTGTCCCGCGCGATGTACGGTCTGGCGCTTGATGAGCAACTTCCGCTCCTCGGCCACAACGAGGTCCGTGCGGACGATTCTCATGTGCTCAAACAGGTCGAGCGTCGAGCCAGCCGGGCCGACTCGGCGTGGGAGCTGGCGCTTCTGTGGGATCGTGACGCTGAGCACATCCGCTGCCAGCGTCTGGCGTTGCATCAAGTGGTGGGATCACCAGTAAGTGGAGCGGAGCTTCGTGATTTGGCTGACAAAACGCTTGTGGACCTGGCGCCGGAAGCGCGGCCCTCGCGTAATCAGGTACGCAAGAGATTGGGAAAGATGTTCACCGACGACGTCATTGGACGAACGGGTGTGATCATGCCGCCTCTTGCTGACTTCCCGACGGAGCTCGAGCGTGTCGCGGCTGTGTCGCGAGACGTAGCCGAGCGTTATCGATCAGATATCGATGCCATCGTGCGAGGGGTCGTCGAGTCGCTCGTCGCCGATCTCTAGGACTCGGCGGCGAATGCGCCTTGACTCTGGTGAAAGATGCGGTTGTGCGACGTTGTGTGATCTGCGAAGATGATCCAGAATGCATAGAGACTGAACGGCGACCTCGAGCGGTCGAGGGGGCAAGGAGGCACAAGAGTCCTCACTTGCCTAGCGCGAAGCGCGGGGCGCCAGCCGTGGCTATCTACGAGAAAAGGGGACCGACTTGACCGATACCGAGCAGATGCAGAAGACACTCGTGTCGATGACCGTCAATGGAGTGGAGCGATCGGCGGAAGTTGAGTCGCGCACGCTCCTCGTCCACTATCTGCGCGACCATCTCGGGCTGACCGGCACGCATGTCGGATGCGATACCAGCCAGTGCGGCGCGTGCGTCGTCAATGTCGATGGCAGGACTACGAAAGCATGCACATTCTTCGCGGTGCAGGTACAAGGCGCAACGGTCGAGACCATTGAGGGCCTCGCGCACGATGGCGTGTATCATCCGGTCCAGGAGGGTTTCTGGGAGGAGCATGGGTTGCAATGTGGCTACTGCACCCCCGGCATGATCATGTCGTCGGTGTCGTTGCTGAAACGAAATCCGAACCCAACTGATGCTGAAATCCGTCATGAGCTCGAGGGCAACATCTGTCGCTGCACTGGGTATGAGAACATCGTCCGGTCGGTCAGGTATGCGGCTGAGAAGGTGCGGGCTGGGTCCTGACACGTATCCGTTGCGGCGTGTGAGAACGTTTGGCTCGAACAATGTGAGGTGAAGTTCGATGTTTCCTGGAGCATTTACATACAGTCGCCCGGCTACTGTGTCTGACGCGGTTGCGCTTCTCGTCGACAACCCTGACGCGAAGATCCTCGCTGGCGGGCACTCCCTCGTGCCCGCAATGAAGCTGCGTTTGGCGATGCCGAGCGCGTTGGTTGACCTGCGCGACATCACAGAGCTACAGGGTGTTGAGGCTTCAGACGACTCGGTGACGATCCGGGCGATGGCCACCTACAACGACGTTCGTGACCACGAAGGCGCTGCTGCGGCGCTTCCAATCCTGGTTGAGGCGATCAACGTGGTCGGCGATGCGCAGGTTCGGGATCATGGGACGTTGGTCGGCTCGCTCGTTCACAACGATCCTGCAGCCGATCTCACCGCTGTGGCGCTGGCGCTGGGCGGCGACGTTCACGCAACTGGCCCGAACGGTGATCGCAGCATTTCGCTGGATGACTTCTTTGTCGATCTCTGGACCACGACGCTCGAACCTGATGAAGTCGTGACGCATGTGACGCTGAATCGTCCATCACAACACTCCAGAATGGCGTACCGAAAATTCGCGCACCCAGCCAGTGGCTACGCAATTGTGGGTGTGGCGGCGGTTCTGGGGATGGATGGTGATACGGTATCACAGGCGAGGGTGGCCTTGACCGGGGCAGCAAGTACGGCAACGCGGCTCTCGTCCGTCGAGACGGCAATCACCGGACAAGCGCTCACCGAAGAATCTGTTGAGGCAGCGATTCGGGACGTGACCGCAGGACTCACGATCAACGGCGATCAGTTTGCGCCGGAAGCGTATCGGGCACATCTGGTGGAGGTTCTCACGAAACGGGCGCTGCTAGGCACGCAGGCGTAGACTACCAACCCACTGACGCGGCGGCGGAAGAAGGGGATCGGATTATGAATCCGGTCCCCTTTGTGCTGAGTTCTCCTTGTATTGCCTGGGTTCAGTAGGCGATGCGCAGGAATGCCACCCAGATCAGCACTTGTACCAACGCGGCGGTGACGAGGAAGAACCTGCTGAGGAACCGGGAGCGTTGCGCCAGGAACCAGGCGAGCACGACATTCATGAGGAGGAGCGCTCCTGCCATCAGCGGGAGTTGCCAAAGCGCTGATTCAGATCGGTTCGACTCTCGCAGTCCCGAGGCGCTGATGTGTGTCGCGAACCCTGGAGCGAGTGACTCGATTCGGCTGGATGTAAAGAGCGCGAGGAGCAACACGCTGACCAGCAAGCCCCCGAACAGGATCAGCGCGTTCTGATCCTGCACGAGCGCCGCTTCACGAACCGAGCGGGGCACGGTGGGTCGGGGGATATTGGGTCGGGGCATGGATATCGAGGGACGTGGCGCCGAGCGAGCGGAACGTCCTCGACCACGAGTCGTTCGAGGACGGGCGGCTCCAGCGGCTACCTCTTCCTCGTACCAATCATCCTCGTCGATGAAGGAATCACCATATGCGTCCGTGTAGTCGTCGTCGTGGCCTTGCGTTTGTGGCTGCCGTCGCCGATAGTGCTCGTCCGGTTCGTAGCCAGGTTGAGCCTGGCCTCCGGCCCCACGCCGCCGACGCTGGGCAATGGGCGGAGCGGCAGTTGCCTCGTCCTGATACAGGAGGTCGTCGGCTGGCGCTTCGGAATAATTGAACTGGTTGGCGACATCCCGTGATTCGTGGCGGAACCGTGGCTGCTGATCACGGCGAGCAGAGCCAATGGGTTGCGCCTCATCGAATCCAAATTGATCCTGATCCGACGAGAGGCGCCGGGCCTGGCCCGATCCCTGGCGTGGGACATACGAGGTTCGACGACGGGAAGCCTGCGACTCCACGGCATCCTGAGCGCGTTCAGGCGGATCGGAGGGCTGACGCCTTCGGCGAGATCGATCACTATTGCGCGATCTTCTATCGAATGACATGACCCCCTCCTCCTGAACAACCTTGCTCGATCAACGTGTGCCGCAGCATAGCACAGAGCGACAGGAGCCAGTCCCGTCGCTCTGCGTCACGATCAGGACTCCGGTTCCGGAGTGCTCATCACTGGTCCCTCCACAATCGGAGTGGCGGCTGGTGTGCCCTGGGCGACAGGAGAGGCGGCCGCCGGAACCGGGGTGGCTGGTTCCGGGGTCGGGGCGTCGGCAGGCGGGTTGAACTGAGTCGGTGTCGGTGAAGGGGTCGGACTCACATCGACATCGGCGTCAATGTCCGTATCGGCGCGAATCGACTCGATCTCCGCGGCGATTGCCCGCTGTTGGGCCTGGTCATATTGCAACGCGGTGAGGGGACGGTCATCGGACCGATCTTCGACGTAGATGATGTGCCAGCCGAACTGCGACTCCACCGGCTCGCTGATGCTGCCAGGCTCCAACGAAAACGCCACTTCCGTAACCGGCTCGACCATGGCATCTGGTGTGAACCACCCAAGGTCGCCTCCGGTGGCGGACGTGAGCTGATCGGTCGAGTTTGTGCGGGCGAGCTCCTGGAAATCGGCGCCGCCGGTTGCTCGTTCGTACAGTTCTCTCGCCAGATCCTCGGTGCTCACGAGGATGTGAAAGGCGTGGACCTGGGCAGTCGACTGTGGCTCATTGCTGCCAATCTCGCTGGCAACAAGCTCTCGGGCGAGCTCAGGACGGGCAATCAGCCGGTAGTAATCTTCCTCGGAGATGTTGGCGGAATCAAAAACCTCGTCCTTGAAGACGGCGTATTCGTCTTGGGCTTCCGCGGCGTCTTCCGGGTCAGGAGTCGCGTCCGCAATCGGTGTCGCCGCGACAGGAGTTGCAGACACGCGTGTTGCCGATAAGGGTGTCGCGGCTCCCGGCGTGCCCAGCGCTTCCGCGTTGATAGTCGCCTGTGCCTCGGCTGTTTCCGTTGCCCAGGCGGCTCTGGTCGGAATCAAGGTGGGTTGAGGAAACGGCGTCACCAGTTGAGCCCCTTCAGGGGAGAACTGCTGGAGCACAAACCCCTCGATTGCGCCGTCGCTGATGTCAAGCCCACGGTTTTCGGCGGCGACGAGATAAAGCTGATCTTCGACCATCTGCGCCAGCGTGATATCGCTTACATCGGTCGTGCCCCAGACGTCATCGGCCTGGGCCCGGAATGAGGAGGCGAAGGTGAGGAACTGGGTTCGCTGTTGTCCTTCGACCTGAGCGGCGAACTGCTCGTACTCGTTGGCCTGTTGATAGAGCTGGACAGAATGGTACTTCCAGTAATCACGTCGGTCGATGTCCTGGCCCCCGACAGTGGCCAGGACCGTGTTTGGCTTGATGACGTTCTCGTACAGCACGCCGCCGAGAATCGTGATGACGGTGATCACCGCCACGATCGCAAGGCCGCTGACAAGCATTCGCGTGTTTTGCTCATCGCGTTCCCGGCGGCTGGTTCGGCGCAATGAGGTGCTGGACTTGCTCTCGTCGAAACCAAGAAGGTCGCGAAGCTTTCTCCAGACGGAGGATGAATCGAAAGAGGAGCTCATGTAGGAACCATTCCCGCATTCGCGCAGCCGTGCGCGCGCAGTGCGCACACTCCGGCACGACCGAATAGGCATTCGACGAGAAAGGCGCGCTCCACCCTATACCGAGCGGAGCGCGCCTGAACGCGGTTGGCGTTCACCATCTGCGCCGCGCCAGGCTAACTGCGTGGACCGCTGTTGGTAAACGGCAGGAGTCCGATGTAGCGGGCACGCTTGACCGCTACCGTCAACGACCGTTGGTGCTTGGCACAGGTGCCGAGCTTGCGGCGAGGCTCGATCTTGCCCCGCTCGCCGATATGTCGCCGCAGCCGACCCAAATCCTTGTAATCGACGTGCTGGACATTGTCGACGCAAAACTGACAGACCTTGCGGCGAGGTGAGAATCGGCCTCCACCTCCGCCCGGGCGGCGTCCTCGTGGCCGATCGCCATCGCGGCCAACATCACGACCGCCTTCGCGGCGGTCGCCTGGAGGGCCGCTGCCCTCTCTGCGCTCGCCCTGCGGGCCACCGAATCGGGAGCGTTGCGCTCGTTCGCCGCGTTCTTCGTTTGGTCGGGAGCCTTGTGAATCACTCATGTTTTCGTTCTCGCCTGTTCACTGAATCAAGGAATGAAGGTGATGCCTAGAAGGGCACGTCGTCCATCTCGTCGCCTTGGCGGTTCTCGGGCTGCTGTTCTCGGTCATTGCCGTAGTTGCCACCCGAGCCGCCTGAGCCGCCGTCATCGCCGCGCTGGCCGAGGAGTTGGAAGCCGCTGAAGTCTCCAACTGTAACGTCCAACGACGTGCGCGTTTGCCCATCCTGCGACTGATACTCGCGTGCTTCGAAGCGACCTTCGACGAACACCTGCTTCCCTTTTGCCAGAAAGCCTCGTTCGCTCAAGTTGACCATCGTTTCAGCCACGCGTCCGAAGGCGTTGACACGGTACCAGTTGGTGCTTTCGACCTGATTGCCACTTGCGTCCCGCCGTCGGTTGTTCACTGCCAGGCTGAAATTGACCGCAAGCGTGCCTTGAGGCGTGTATCGGGTTTCCAGGTCGCGTCCCACATTTCCCACGAGGGTAATCTTGGCAACGTTTGCCATTGGCTACTCCTTGTCCGCTTCGTCGTCGTTGGACGCTGGTGCCGGTTCGCCTTCAGGTTCTTCGGTGCTGACGACCTCAGATTCTGGCACGAGCGTGCTTTCAGGGTCTGCCTGCTCCGGAGCCGGTTCGGTCGTTGGTTCATCTTCGGCCGCGACGGCATCGTCGGTGAGGGTTTCGGCGGGCGCGTCGTCTGGAGCACTCGCGACGGAGGCAGGGGCAGGCGGTTCAGCAGCACGCGAGCGTTCCTTCGACCGCGCAGGCGCCTCGGTGGCGTCGCCCTGAGATTCTGCGCTTTCCTGATCCTGCTGTGGGAACTTCTCGCCCGCCTTGGGATCGTCGTGAACCAGCAGGTACCGCATGGTGGTGGTGTCCAGCTTCAGATCCCGCTCGACTTCGGTAAGTGCCGATGGCACCGCATCGAAGTGGTAGACGGAGAAGAAGCCATCTCGAAAATCAACATTGTTGAAGCGGATGGCGTAGGCCAACCGACGCCGGCCCCACGGAGATTCAGTCAACACTTCCTTGACGGATCCGCCCGCTGAGGTGAGATAGCCGGAAACCCTGTCGAGTTGGGCCTGGTTGTCTTCCTCCGGCAGGTCGGGGAGAAAGATCGTCATGAGCTCATATGCGCGAGGGTCGCGCTCCTGTACAGCCAAGAATGGTTCCTTCCTGTGGGTTCCCCCTGGCGCCGCTTGATGTCGGGCGCAGAGGAGAAAGGTGAGTGATGTTCGTCACCGCACACAAAAACAAGACCGCCTGTTTGATGGTCCGCTGGGAATTATAGCATTGAAGTGACGAAATGCTCGTAGATCGGCTTCGCCGCCGGACACCCGATCTGGCGCAATTGGGTCGTTTTCCGCAGGGTTGCCGAACATGGACCCCCGGTGCTATCTAGCCACGAATGAGAGACCGAGGATGTTCCCGAGTTCGGCGAGTGCTGCCTGGGCGTGAGAAACATCAGCCTTCGGGGAAGCCGTCGAGATTGCCTCACCAAGAGCGGACAGTTCGTGAATGGCGGCAGGTGTGTCGAGATCATCCTCAATTGCCGCGACGAAGGCGGAGCGATTGGCTTCGATCTCGATGTCCGATGAAGCTGATCCAGACTGGCGATACCTTGCGACTGAGAGCGCGCGAGCGGCATCGCTCCATCGCTGCATCTCTTCGTCCAGAAATTGCCACTCGGTTCGGTAGTGATTGGAAAACAGGTAAAGGCGGATGGCGTCCGGCGACCAGGTCTTGAGGAGGTCATGGGCGAGCACGAGGTTGCCAAGCGACTTGCTCATCTTCTCGTCATCATAGTTGACCATCGCGACGTGCATCCAGAACCGAGCGAATGGTTTGACTCCTGTGGCGTTCTCCGCCTGGGCGATCTCACATTCGTGATGCGGAAAGATCAGGTCGCCGCCACCACCATGAATGTCGATCGACTGGCCGAGGTACTTCGTCGACATGGCGGTGCATTCGATATGCCAGCCGGGTCGGCCGGGACCCCATGGCGATTCCCAGGTGGGCTCACCCGGCGCGGCTGCCTGCCACAGAACGAAATCCAGTGGATCGCGCTTGTTCGGATCGTCGGGTTTGTTGCCACGCTCGTTTGCTATCGGGAGCATCTCTTCGAGGGACAGATGGCTGAGCTTGCCGAACTTTGCGTCCTTGCTCACCTCGAAATAGACACTTCCGTTCACGACATATGCGAGTCCCTCGTCCAGCAATCGTTGGGTTATGGTATGCATCTCGGCAATGTGGTCAGTAGCGGCGGTGTAATGATCGAACGGAACGGCGTTGAGTTCCTGCATGTCCTGCAAAAACTTTCGGGTTTCCTGATCGGCCAGCTCGCGCCAGTTCATGCCGACTTCCCTGGCCTTCCGCAGCACATCGTCATCGATATCGGTTACGTTCTGGACGTACGTCACATCGACACCCTTGTGCCGGAAGTAGCGGACCAGAATGTCGAAGGTGAGGAACGTGAAGGCGTGCCCGATGTGCGTTGTGTCGTAGGGTGTTACGCCACAGACATACATGCCCACGTGCCCGTCGCGGACCGTAAAGTTCTCGATCCCACGAGACTCCGAGTTGTAGAGACGCATTGTTCGCGGTGCTCCCGCTGGCGAAGGGCGCCAGATATCAGTGCGAAGGTCGCTCCCGCGGCTCCACGAGGAAGGCTGGGGCGACCTGGAATCATGCGCACAGTATATCCCAATACTATCGAAACGGATGTATAGCGCGTGGCGGTCATCCCCGACGCTATTCGTTGTATGATCGACCACGAAAGAGACGTCATCACGGTACTCGACGGGTCCAGGGAAGGGGCATTCGGCTTTGCGATTGCGAATGGAGCTGACGATACGACAGATAGCGATACTCGGGGGCGTGATTGTGCTGCTCGCTTTGCCAGCGACGGCAACGGTGGGCGCCCAGGTGGGGACACCCGACCCGACCGACAGCTCGGCGCCCTGCCACGATGGACGGCTTCGAATTCGTGATCTTGCGGAAATTGACAACGAGTTTAATAGCGATCTGGAGGAGTTGAGCGCTCGGGCATTGGCGTGGCAACAGGACGCTCGTCTGGTCGAGCTACGGTTGGCGTGCCCACTCTTGACCACTGGACTTGAGTTGGAAGGCACGTTTTTTTCTGAGACGGCGCAGGCCAACTTTCTCACTGACACGGCTGACATTCAGCCGGCTGAGGAGGCGCCGGAAGATGTGCCGTTTCTCGACATCGATGGTGTGGCGTTTGAGGAAGCGTATCGATCTCTGTTGAGAGCCGGATTCTCCGAAGATCTGCTGCTGGCGTCGGCAAGCAGTGTCACCGTGCGCCTGAGCACTGATCTGAACAGTTTTGGCCCGCCGACAGCGCCGCGTGACGTGGTTTATGTTCATGTCGCGGTCGAGGAGCGCGGGCAGATCAAGGACGTCTGGATCGACGCGACAGACGGCACGATCTATCGATACGAAATGGAAGGTTGATCTCGGATGAGTGACTCTTTGGCGGCCACGATCGCCGGTGTGCTGAAAGCGCGACCTTCGGCGTTGCTGTTCGATTTTGACGGCTGTCTCAGCGAACTGACCAACGAGCCAGGGTCGGCGGTAATTCATCCGCGCAACGAAGCAGCGCTCCAGCGGTTGACGGGCATGGTCGATGTCCTTGGAATCGTCACCGGGCGGGCAGCGCACGATGTAATGACCAAGTTCGACACGAGTGGCCTGGTCATCGTTGGCAATCATGGTCTGGAAACGCACCACCGTGGCGTCCACGTCGAACATGATGCAGGGGTCGATGCGATAGCGGCGATCGATGCTGCCATGGCCGAAATCAGCGAACGTCTCACACGAGACAAATTGGACGCCGGGGTGATTTTCGAGAACAAGCGGCTTTCGGCCAGCATTCACTATCGGCAGGCTCCAAATCAAAAGCAGGTAGGGAGCGTGCTTGTTCCGCTCGCCAGGCTAATCGCGACCGGACATGGATTGCGTCTGACAGAAGGCAAGCTGATCGTCGAACTTCGGCCAATGGAGGAAGTCACCAAAGGCACGGCAGTCACACGGCTGGTTGAGGAGTTCGACCTTCGGTGTGCCGTATTTATGGGCGACGATCTCACCGATGTCGACGGATTCCTGGGTCTGACGGCATTGCGGGCTGCGGGCGTGATCGAATCGCTGGCGGTCGGCGTGATCGGTCCGGACTCACATGCGCGGGTGGCGGAGACTGCCGACGTTGTGGTGACAGGTGTGGGGGGAGTCGCTGACCTCCTCGAAGACCTGGTTCAGGAACTGGAGCGTTAAAGGGATGCTGCATATGCAATATCGATTCGGCCTGCTGTTGGCGGTGCTCGTGATAATGGTGTTGCCGGTCTCCAGCACAAGCGCGCAGTCCGTGCCCTGGCGTGAAGACCTACAACCCGTCCGGGAGGAAGCGGCGATCATGGTCGGCGATGACGCCCTGGCCGTCGAGCTGTCCGTCACGATTTCACAGCAGACGCTCGGACTCGGATATCGCAATGGGCTGGAAGACGGAACGGGCATGATCTTCACGGTGGAGCCGGCCGCGCCGCAATCGTTCTGGATGAAGGGGATGCGATTCTGCATCGACATCGTCTGGATCGACGGCGATGAGATTATCGGCGCGGCTGAGTCGGTGTGTCCCGATCCAGAGGGAACGGCGGACGCGGACCGTCCCACGTATCCGTCCGGCGACCCGGTCACGCATGTGCTAGAGGTACCCGCGGGATGGCTGGCCGAGCGAGGCTACGGTGTTGGAACGCCTGTCCAGATTCCGGATGACCTCTTTGCGGACGATGATACGGATTGACGCGGAATCCTCGTCCGGTAACGGCGACTGCTTGGGCGGGATAGGCAGTCAAACGCGTTGGGCCGCCACGTTGACGCTCAAGTTGGCTACCCCGTATAATCACGGTTGCCGCCGAAAACACGGTGGCCAGGTCATGGTGACCCGAAGATGGCGTTGACCGGAAGTAGTAGACGCATCAAGCCCACAGAGAGATGCCGGCAGGTGAAAGGTATCATGTACCGCGTCGAACTCGTCCGCGAGCCGGGTTGGTGAGCGAGATCAGCCAACTCCGGGAGCTCCCGTTACAGGGCATCGAGTGGGCATTGACTGGTCCGCGCGAATGACGTCCAGAGATTTGGGGCCGTAGCTCAGCTGGGAGAGCGCAACACTGGCAGTGTTGAGGTCAGGGGTTCGAGCCCCCTCGGCTCCACTGAAACGGCGTCGGCGTGGGTGTATAGAGACAATGTCAACACGGGTGGTACCGCGGATGGCAACAACGCCTTTCGTCCCTGTATTGGGGCGAAAGGCGTTTTTTGCGTGGTGGTCATGGCGACAGAACGGAGTAAATCAATGGTGGCGCAGGACAACTCGACAACAACGGTTTCGCAACGAACGTGGGATGCTGCAGCGATTGAGCCGAAGTGGCGGGAGCGCTGGAAGGACACCGCGATCTACGCGACCGATGACGCCGACCCGAACCCCAAGTGGTTTTCCCTGACGATGTACCCATATCCGTCCGGCATACTTCATGTTGGACACTGGTACGCCTATATCGCCCCGGACATCTTCGCCCGGATGAAGCGGATGCAGGGCAACAACGTGCTGTACCCGATGGGCTTCGACGCGTTTGGGCTACCAGCGGAAAACGCCGCGATCCGGAACGGTATCCACCCCGCTACCTGGACGTATGACAACATTCCCGAGATGCGGGAGCAGTTCGACCTGATGGGGCCGATGATCGACTGGTCACGCGAGGTCGTCACCAGCGATCCGAGCTACTACCGGTGGAACCAGTGGATATTCCTGAAGATGCTGGAACGTGGCCTGGCGTATCGCTCGTCGGGCGCGGTGTGGTGGTGTCCCAACGACCAGACGGTGCTGGCGAACGAGCAGGTCATAGATGGCAACGTCTGCGAGCGTTGCGGAGCGGAGGTCTACAAGCGTGACCTGGAACAGTGGTTTTTCCGAATCACCGAATATGCCGAGGAGTTGCTGAGCGAGCTGGATTCGGTCGACTGGCCCGAGCCGGTCAAGGTCATGCAGCGCAACTGGATCGGGCGCAGCGAAGGCGCTCGCCTGACGTTTCGGATCGAGACGGGCGACGACCTGGAGGTTTTCACCACGCGCCCGGATACCGTCTTTGGCGCGACGTTCATGGTGGTGGCGCCCGAGCACCCGCTGGTGGACATAATCACCAACGACGCGCAACGTAACGTCGTGGAGTCGTACCGTGATGCTGCACGGCGCAAGAGCGAGATCGAGCGGCAATCGACCGACGAGGCGCTGCAGAAGACGGGGGTGTTCACCGGTGCCTATGCGATCAATCCGGTCACGGACGAGAAGATCCAGATCTGGATCGCGGATTACGTGCTGATGGGTTATGGCACGGGCGCCGTGATGGCGGTGCCAGCGCATGACGAGCGGGACCTCGCCTTTGCGCGGGCATTCGATCTGCCGATCAAGGTGGTGATCCAGCCGGATGACGCGCCGACGCTGAATGCTGACACGATGGCGGAGTCGTACGTCGGTCCGGGCAGGATGTTGAACTCGGGTCGGTTCGACGGTACTCCTATGCCCGAGCGATTGCCGGAGGTGATCGCGTGGCTGGAGCAGGAGGGCAGGGGCGCTCCCGAGGTGACGTGGAGATTGCGCGACTGGCTGATTTCCCGCCAACGGTACTGGGGAACGCCGATACCCATTGTCTACTGCGACGACTGCGGGATGGTGCCGGTACCGGAAGCTGATTTGCCGGTGATGCTGCCGCTGGACGCCGAATTCACGCCGACCGGCCAAAGCCCGCTGGTGTCGCACGAAGCCTTTCTGAAGGCGACGTGTCCGGCGTGTGGCGGTGAGGCGCGTCGCGAGACCGACACGATGGATACCTTCGTCGATTCCTCGTGGTACTGGTTTCGGTTCACCAACCCCAACTACGAGGCAGGGCCGATTGATCCGGAGCGGGTAAAGCAATGGACGCCGGTCGATCTGTACACGGGCGGAATCGAACACGCGATCCTGCATCTGCTATACGCTCGCTTCTTCACCAAGGTTTTGCGAGATCTGGGTCTGGTGGATCACGGAGAACCGTTCCGCAAGCTCCGCAACCAAGGCATGATCCTCGCCGCAGAAGGCACCAAGATGAGCAAGAGTCGGGGTACCCAGATCAGCCCGAACCCGCTGGTGGAGCGATATGGGGCGGACGCGCTGCGGCTGCACCTGATGTTCCTGGGACCGTGGGAACAGGGGGGACCGTGGAATGACCGCGGCATCACCGGCATGGAGCGATTCATCCGGAGGGCGTTCCAGATCGTCGCGGACACCGATACCGGGTCCAGGGTCGCTGACGGCGGTTCCGAAGCTGCCGCCGAGTTGCGACGATTGACGCACAAGACCATTGCTCGCGTGAGCAAGGATATCGAGCAGTTCCACTTCAACACGATGATCGCGGCGTTGATTGAGTTCTCGAATGAGCTGACGAAACTGAAAGGGACTGATGTCGCGAAGACCGAGGCGTGGCATGAGGCGGTCGAGTCACTGGTGCTGATGATGGCTCCCGGCACGCCGTACGTGGCCGAGGAGATGTGGCAGATGCTGGGCAAGCCATACTCTGTACACCAGCAGAGATGGCCGGTCTACGATGAAGCGTTGACGGCGGTCGATCAGATCGAGATTCCGGTACAGATCAACGGCAAACTGCGGGAGCGCGTCACGATCGCCGTCGATGCGACAGAGGACGATGCCGTGGCGGCGGCGCAAGTGGTCGGAAAGATTCCTGAATATCTGGAAGGCAAGATCATCCGGCGGACGATCTACGTGCCGGGCAGGCTGATCAACATTCTGGTGGGGTAGCGCCGAAATGGCGTAAACGGCCGTCCCGTGCGGGTGAACCTCGAAAAGTGTTCACCCGTCTACGACCCTATTGCTTTGCTACGTGCAGACATCGTGTGGGGTCCGCGGCGCAACGTTATCAATCGGCGGCCTGCGGTTCGAGTTCCCTCTCGCGCACCCAACGGAGATTGAGCTGCCGGTTGGCGCCGACCTCATCGAGCCGCTTGTACTCGGTGGTGTGTGGCGCGTTCTTCACCATGTCCGGATCCGTCCGCGCCTCTTCCGCAATCTGGAGCATGCAGTCGGCGAAGTAGTCCAGCGATTCCCGCGACTCGGTCTCGGTCGGCTCGATCATGATCGCTTCTGCGATGATGAGCGGGAAATAGGTGGTGGGCGGGTGAATCCCGAAGTCGAGCAACCGCTTGGCGATGTCGACGGTCCTGACGCCATTCTCTTTCTTCTGGCGGGAGGCAGAGGCGACGAACTCGTGCATGCAGGTGCGGTCGTGGGGCACGTGATAGTCGTTGTGGAGGCGCGCTCGGAGGTAGTTGGCGTTGAGGACGGCGTCTTCGCTCACCTGGCGCAGTCCAGACGCGCCGTGCATGCGGATATAGTTGTAGGCGCGGACGTGCATGCCGAAGTTGCCATTGAAGCCGTGCAGCTTGCCGATGCTCTTCGGCGGCTCCTGCCAAGTGTAGCGAGGACCGTCTTCCTCGTCGACGCGAACAACGATAGGTGCGGGCAGATAATCGGCAAGCCTTTGTGCCACACCGACCGGCCCTGATCCAGGTCCGCCGCCACCGTGCGGCGTGGAAAACGTCTTGTGCAGGTTGAAGTGCATGACATCAATGCCCAGGTCACCTGGGCGGGCAATGCCGAGAATGGCGTTGAAGTTCGCGCCATCGTTATAGACGAGGCCGCCCGCCTCATGGACGATGTCGATCATCCCCTTGATGTGCTCATCCCAGAGTCCAAGCGTGTTGGGATTGGTGATCATCAGTCCGGCGGTGTCCGGGCCGACCAGCTCGCGCACGGCGTCGATGTCAGTGTTTCCTCGATCATCGGACGGGACGGTCACGACATCGAATCCCGCCATGCGAGCAGTGGCCGGGTTCGTGCCATGGGCGGAGTCCGGAATCAGCATCTTGGTGCGCCCGGTATCGCCACGCTCGTGATGCCACGCCCGGATCATGAGACAGCCGGTGAGCTCGCCATGGGCTCCCGCGGCGGGTTGCAGCGTGACGGCGTCGAAGCCTGAAATCTCTCCGAGAATGCCTTGAAGGTCATACATCAGCTCCAGCGCGCCCTGGACCGTCTCTTCAGGAGCCAGTGGATGGATGTTGGCGAAGCCGTTGAGGCGAGCGACCTGCTCGTTGATGCGCGGGTTGTATTTCATCGTGCATGACCCGAGCGGATACATGGAAATGTCGATGGCGTGGTTTTTCTGGCTCAGACGGGTGAAATGCCGCACAACATCGATTTCACTTACCTCTGGCCATTCGAGCGACTCGCGGCGCAGGTCTGAAGGAAGCTCCGCGTCTGGCACATCTGGCGCTGGAAAACGGGCCGCTCGGCGACCGGGGCTGCTGAGTTCAAAAATGAGTGGCTCTACCGTCATCGAGGGGGACTCCAGGGGGCTGTATCGCCGCTTCATGCACGGCGAATGGTCCAATTCAACTATCAAGGGGATGGTAGCACGGTGTATGGGAACCGATTGGCCACCAGTTACCAACCGGAGGTCAGTCAGCGGAGGCAGGTGACGTTATGGTAGTTGGGCTGTGGCGCTGCATCCAGCCGAGTCGAATGGCCATCAATCCGCCCAGGAACGCGCCGACGATGATCGGGATGCCAGGATCGATGCCATACAGCACTGAGGCAATGATCGGACCGAACGAGATCGCGCTGCCGCCCAGGATCTCGACGACGGCAAAGGCGCGTGACCGCAGATGTGCCGGCGCAAGCTCTCCCATCCGGGCGAGGATCATGGCCCAGGTGGCGAACATTCCGCCTCGGAGGAAGAACGCCAGCGCAATCCAGCCAAGCGAGTCGCCGAACGCGAAGATGAGCAAGCCCACCGAGATAGCGCCACAGGCAATCGCAGCAGCGGTCAGCGGGTTGGCGGAGAGTCTCGAAGACCGGGCAACCCAAAGTCCGAACAGCACCGTGCCGACCGCTGCGCCCGCTCCGAGCGTGGAGATCAGTCCGGGTGGGAGTCCCCGCACGTCGTTCAGGAAGATTGGGACGAGCGTCACCCCGATCGCCAGCGAGAGGATCGTCAATCCATGAACGACGAACAGCGAGCGAATCTCCCCGTGCTTGAACGCCGCGCCGTAGGATCGCGCCGATGTCGTGTCGGTATCGTCGTCGTCGGGCAGCGTCGAGAAGTCCATCCGGCTCAGGAACAGGATAGAGACGAGGCTCGTGAAACTGGCGAGAAAGAACGCCGACTGCATGCCCCATTGGGCAATCAACAGGCCGGAGATCAGCGGCGTGACGATGAGCGCGAACGAGGGACCAACATTGACGATGAGCGAGAATGCGCGTGCCCGGTTCTCGGTGGAACGCTCGGCTATGTAGGTTTGAAGCACCGGGAATACCAACTCGCCCATGCCGTTGAGGACGACGGTGATGAAGAGGATGGGCCAGCTACCGGCGAAGGCGGCGACGAGGAGCCCGGCGATGCCGAGCGACCTGGCAACGATGAGGAGCCACTTGCGGTCGAATCGTTCGGTCAGCCAGGAAGAAGGACCGATCACGAAGGGGCGCACGAATCCGGCGGACCCAAGCACGATTCCGACCATGGCGATCGGTGCGCCACGATCCTCGATCCAGAGGGGCCAGATACTTGTGAAGGCACCGAATGTCGCTTCGAAAAACGTCATCGCCCAGAAGGCGAGCCCGAGATCACGTCCGAGGCCGACGTGCCAGGAAATGCGCATGCTCTGTCCAGTACAGGGTGATCGTCGTGCCAGTGGGCGAGAGCCCGAGACATTGTATATCTGGCCAGAGGGTTTTGGTGGCAATTCCGAAAGCGATCTTGCCTGGGCGGTACACTTGCCATCAGTTGGCGCTCCCTCCAGGTGCGGAGCGGAGCAGTGGTCAGAACAGGGATATCCCGCTTGAATCCATACGTATTGACGGCATTGGCGATGTGCGCAGTGGTATTCGTGGCGCTCGTTGGCACCGCGTATCTGGCGGTGTTTTTCAACCGACGAGCCAAGGCCGACCTGGAGTTGGCGCTGGGACCGCTGGCGACACTGATCGAAGGCACGGTCAATCTAGACGAGGCGGAGGTGTCCGGCTCCTACGACGGCTACCCCGCGTTCGGGCGGATGGCGAATGCTTCGGAAGGTCCTGGCCGGGTGTTTCAGGTTGACATCCTGGACGCATCGGGCGGCGCAGCGTGGGTCTACACCTCAAATCAACACGCGTCGTCAGGCGAGCCGCCGACAATTGACTACCGGGGTCCGAGCGACCTGGAGGAGCTTGTGACAAAGGTGATCGGTGATCACATCGACGCCATTCTGGAGCCGGAACGAGAGCGGTTTCGGGTGGAATATCTCCAGGGCCAGGGGTTTCTCAGATTCGTTCGGTCAATCCGATCCCGGCGAGAGATTCCGAACGCAAAGAGCTTGGAAACGCAGCTGGAAATGATGCGGTCACTGGCGGTCGTGAACCGAGCCTTCATGGAAACGCGCTCTGTCGCTGTAGACGCGAATAAGGAGACCTCGTGACAGAGCGGCTCATGGCGTACGTTGACTCGGCTGAGGAGCAGGTCGCCTACCTGTTATCGAGATTTGGACCGCAGGGCGCATGGTCGGTGGTGGAGCAACGCATCGCGACCGGGGAGGATGGCGTTGCGGTCGAGCGGACAACGGTACGCACAGCGCACGGGCTAGCGGAGATCGAGTTTCGGGATGCCCATCCGCCCGAGATCATCACTGCCCAGGTAAGGGCCGATGACCGATCCGATGCCATCGACCGGATCATGGAACGAGCATCGACGTTCGCGGCTGAAAACCCACCTCACCATCCGGGAAGCATCGCGCGATTTCCGGTGCCGTTCGAGCACTACGACCGAGCCGTGGTGGTGCCGCTACCGATCCTGGCGGTGGACGATTCAGGTCGGAGAGGTTTGTATGCTCCCCCGAAAATGGCCGTGATTTCATGGGACACCATCGAGCCGGTGGGAGTGCGTGAGGTCGACGGATTCGATCCCGGTCGCTGGCCGCCGGAGCGGCTTGGGGAATGGCCAGCTCCAACCGCTGTGAGGCTCGCTCCGGAGGTGTTGGAGGCGTCTGTGGAGCGATTCAGCGCCTGCTGGTCGAGGGTGGTCGACGGCTGGTTTGCCCATCGTAGCGGCGGTGATGATGGGCCAGGTTCGCTTCTGTCGGACATTGAGGATGCGCTGCGGCTACGAGCCTTGCTGGACCTCCCGGCAATGGGCCGGATTTACGAGTCAATGAATCCGCGTTTCGCTCGCTGGCTTGATTCACGCCGTCGCTGAATTTGTCCACCTT
>JACCVC010000015.1 GCA_013698305.1 Chloroflexia bacterium | reverse complement strand
ACTTCGTGGGCCTGCGGCGTCTCGCGGTGATGGAGCTCCGCGTCGGCGATGCGGATGGCAAGGCCGTGCTCCGGGCGACGGTGAGCGAGGACGGACCCGGCTCCCTGAGCAGGATGGCCAACGACTTTTCCCCGACGGCGACCGCCCTCGCGGCCCAGGCGCAATCCGCCTCCCCCGCGGCGACGCCGAACGCCTCGCCGGTGGCCTCGCCCAGCGCCACCCTGGCAGACGAGTAGTCCGTCGAATCCTTCAGTCACCTCACGATCTCCATGCATCCGATCCTGCCGGATCGGGTTAGGAGTGTGTGAAGGGCAAGGCGCCCTCGCTCCACTCTGGAGGAGAGGAGAAACGGAGAGGTTCAGGAAACCACCTCTGCGCCGGGGATGGTAAGGGCCAAAATGGGTTCGTGGCCCTCGCCATCCGATGGAACCCACCTGACACCGACTCGATTTTGACGTCATGAGCCAGGGACGAGATGTCCACCAGCCGCCAGGCCAATCGTCTGGCACGGCGCTGGCTCATGACCTTGCTTCAAGGAGAACGGACTCATGCGACGCTTTCATCGGGTTCCAATGGTCGCTTTCAGCCTGCTCATCGCCCTGGTAGGCACCACTGCCTTCGCACCTGCCGCATCCGCCGCGGAAACCATCGAGGTCACCGGCACGGTCTCGAATGGCAAGACGTTCGCCGGTGTCGTGGCCGATGCGCGCTTCGAAGCGCATGACATCACCTTTCTCAGCGGGCAGCTGGAGGGAACGGTGACCGTCGACGGTGTCGACGTTGAGATCAATGTGGAGGTGTTCCACGCGATCACCGTCCTGGACAGCTCCACCTGCGAGCGTACTGATGTCGTGATCGGTCCGGTTGCCGTCGAGGAGCATCGCATCGAGATCCAGCTCGATACGATCTCGCTCGAGAAGCGCGGGGGCTTGCTGGGCGGGCTGTTCCGGGGTGAGATTTCCTGCGTGATCGACGATGTGCTGAATCCCAATGCAGACAGCCTTGATGTCGCCGAGTTCCTTAACGAGCTGCTCGGCCAGTAGCGCTGGCTGATCGTTCAGGACATACCGATGCGGCAAGCGCCCGGGACAATGGGTCCGGCGCTTGCCGCGAATGCCGAACCTCGCCGCTGGCGATAGAGGCGCCCTCCCTGTGCTAGCCTGAAGGCGTAACATTCTCGCTCGTCAGAACTGATCCATCCTGTACACCCGGTCGGAGCGTTCCGGCCTTACAGTCGGGGCGGTGACTGAGAGCCGGCATCGTAGGCAAGAGGCAGTGGTGGACGGACAGCGAACGAAGGAGCAACTCGCCGACCAGCGCACCATGAGCGCCCTGGCCGCTGGCGAACCGGACGCGCTCGAAACGCTGTATGACCTGTATGGGGGCATCGCGCTGGCGGTGATCGGTCGGATGATTCGCGACCGGCGGGTGGCCGAAGAGCTGGTGCAGGAACTGTTTCTCCGTGTCTGGCAGCACGCCGGCGGCTACCAGCGTGATCGCGGTCAGGTTAGGAGCTGGATTCTTGGCATTGCCCACAACCTGGCGCTCAACGAGCTTCGCAGTCAGCGACGTCGTCCACTTAGTGCAGAGCGCTCGACGGATGCCACCAGCGAGGACCAGGCGTATGACCCGATGGCCAACATGGCGGACCCCGGACCGGGTCCGGAACAGATTGCCTGGCTCCGGGAACGACGCCTGCACCTGGTCGAAGCCATCGAGCAGTTGCCGCCCGCCCAACGCGCGGTGCTCGAGCTTTACGGGGCGGGACATAGCCAATCGGAGATCGCCAGGAGCCTTGACGAGCCACTTGGAACCATCAAATCCCGCATGCGGCGGGGCCTCCAGCAGCTTCGCGACAGCGTCGGCGAGTTGGGACTGGATCGTGAATGACGTGACTCGATGGGAATCGGCGCGAACGGGGAGCAGGATGCTCGTCGGGATGAACAACAGGTACGCGGAGTGGTGCGGGTCAGGGCAATAGACGTGAGTACACAGTTCGAGCCACAACATGAAGAAATCGCCGAGCTCCTGCCCGACTACGCAATCGGGGCGCTGGAGGATGGCGACCTGTGGCGCGTCGAGACGCACCTGGAGACGTGCGCCCGGTGCCAGGCGGAGCTCGATCAGCTGCTCGAGCTGGTGGGCGTGCTGTCGCCCGTGGCTGCTCCGGACGTCTTGGTCAAGCAGGCACTGTTCGAACGAGCCGGGTTGCCGTTGGCGGCGCCGGTCGTTTCCCTGCCTGCCCGTGAATCCGAGCATGCGCCACCGACCACGACCAGCGAGCCAACGACGCTATCGCGGCGGCGCATTCACCCGACGTTGGTTGCGCTCGTGGCTGCCGGGTTCGTGCTGCTGGCGCTCGGCGGCGCGTGGAGCTTCTTTCAGCAACAGGAGCTTGACGACCAGCGGGAGATCGTCGCGCTACTGACGGACTCGGAGGCGGCGTACCCGCTGACCGATTCCGAAGTCGCGACTGAGGCCAGCGCCACCTTCTACCACGATCCCGAGCGCGATCAGGCACTGCTGGTGGGACGGGATTTCCCCGCGCTGGAGGACGACCAGCAGTATCAGATCTGGCTGTTCACACAAGCAGGCGAGCGAGCCGACGGCGGGCTGTTCACGCCGGACGAAGACGGCGGCGCGGTGGTGACAGTCGACTCCGAGGCGCCGATTTCGGACTACTGGGCGGTCGGGGTCTCGGTGGAACCGGTCGACGGCAATGACGCGCCGACGTCGCCGCTGATCCTCGGTGGCTGGATTCAGTAATCGAGAATGATGCCAGTTCAAGGTGATGGCGTGCCGATTACGGCGTGGCTCCCAATGCCGGGGTCGCGATCGGCGAGGCGCTGACGATCACCACCGGCGTCCCGTTGGGTACCTGAGCGCTGACCGGCGTGCCTGACGGGACGGGCGGTTCGATCACCTCTGTCGGCGCCAGCGTCGGCGTTTCGGTTGGCAGTACGAACAACGACGGGTCCAGTTGGCTGCTCTGCTGATACGTGATCTCGACCTGCTGACCGTCGGTTGTCTCGTTGTAAAACCCGATCACGCCCGCGAGGGTGTAGACCACGCCTTGATTGACGATCCCCTGTGGCAGGTTGAAGCAGGTGGCGTCCCGGTTATCGAGCTTGGCGAGTACCGGTCCGTACCGGGTGCTGGGCGGCGTGCCCAGATTGTCATCGTAGACCACCGTCATCCGCTCGACCTCGCCGTTGAGCACCGACCGTTCGGCGCGTTCGACGGAGATGTCGGTGCAGATCGGCGGCGACG
>JACCVC010000007.1 GCA_013698305.1 Chloroflexia bacterium | reverse complement strand
CAGCGCATCGGGTACCGGCACCATAAATTCTCGACTCTCGACGAAGTACTCGGTCATGAAGCCATGCTGTCCGGCGATGCCACGCTCCTCGTACTCACGCCAGAGGCACATGTCCGGTTGCCCGGCCTGGCAGGCGGGGCAACCATCCGGACGTCGCACCGTGGCCGAGACGAGATCGCCGCTCTTGAGGTCCGTGACCGCGTCACCGGTCGCGACTACCCGACCCAGCACCTCGTGGCCGATGACCAGTTCGTCCGAGCCGTCAGGCGGCGTGCCCAGCAGTCCGTGAATGATCTCGCGGTCGGTGCCGCAGACGCCCACGCGGATGACCTTCACGACGACGTCTTGCGGCTCCGGATCGGGGAGTGGGACCGATGTGTAATGGACCTTGCCGGGCTGGTCCGGACGGACGGCGATGGATCGTGAGGTGGTGGGGATGGCGGCGGTCATGGGTTCTCCCGAGGCGGGTTGTGAGGATGAGGTCGATAGCGAAAGCAGGCAGACGGGAAGGATCGCTCCCACGAGGATAGCGTATACTGGTGGAGCCAATTACTGGAGGCGGCGTTTTGGTGCGTCAAGTGCCACGCAGCCGCCCACGCGCGCGAAAAGGTGGTGATGAGCGAATATGCGTGTCGAGATTCGAGATAACGAAGGCTTTGAGCAGCTTTTGCGGCGGTTCAACAAGAGCATCGAGCGATCCGGGATCATCCGGGAGCACCGTCGTGGTCTGCGGTTCATTTCCACCCAGGAAGAAAACCGGGCCAAGCGCCGAAAGGCTGAGCGTCGACGTCGACGTAACCAGAGCAAGTGATACGCTGACGAGATGCGCACCACGTGAGATGAAATCAGTTCACCGCCCCGGTCGATGAGAGTCGACCGGGGCGGTTTCATTCGATTGCAAAATTCTTGTCACGATCAACTAGTCATTCTGAGCGTAGCGAAGAACGTCCCGGCGAAGCCACTGCGCAGCGCAGAATCATCAAACACGACGAATCTATGGACGTATGTTGGGTGCGCCAGCTTCGCTGTCGCGGGCTTCGTGCGGGGGACCTTCGCATTCGCTCAGGATGACGGCTTGGGGGTGTTGTGAATGGATTTTTCCAAACCTGCGATCTCGGTGTCGATATCGGCGAGGCGGCGGCGGGCGATCGGCAGGCGCTCGGCCATGCGATGCTTCTCCTCCAGCTCCTCGGCGCGTTCGCTGAGGAGCCGGTTGCGTTCCAGATCGAGTTGCTGGATTCTGGCGTTGCGGCGAGCGCATGCCTGGCAATGACCGAGAGCGTCGGTCCAGCCACCGCACTTGGGACACGGTCTGGCCAGGTCAGCGAGCGTGAAGTCGGTTGGAAACGGCTCGTCGTTCAACGCGCGGTCGCGCAGGTCGGTCGCCAGCACGAACAGCGACAGATCGAGATGCGCGCGCAACGGGTCACGCAAATCCTCCGGAACGTCGCCCGGCACTAGCGGATCGGTCGCCCCAGACGTTCGGACCAGATCTTCGCGGATCATGTGATGCCCGCGCTCGGCCCAGTCACGCGGCTCTTCCCAGCGATAGGGCTCGTTCCCGATAGCAAACGTCACGGTCGCGATGTCGTTGTCGACGTTCACATCAAGGTCGCGAATCGGCACAGGCTCGACCTGGTGATACGGCTCGTCGGCCACATTCAGCGCCTCGGAGCGGTCGCTCTCGATCGTCTCCAGCGATTCGGTCAGCAGCTCGGCGCGCTCACGCCACGGGTTGTCGTCTGCCTGTGCCTGCTCGCCCTGCTCGACGTCGTGGAGCGCGGCGGCGCGGCGGCGACGGAGAGTCGCGAGTCGCGTTTGGGGATCGTCGGTCTCCGGGCTGCGCCGCTGTTGCGTCAATGCCTGCCGCAGGTGAAGTGGTATGGACCGAGTCGATTGGTCCTCGTCCCAGGCGGGTGGATTCGCCGTGGGCTGGGCTGAGTGTGACCCCTGCTCTTCATCCTGCCTGGACGTGGAATCCTGGGGCTTCTCGGGTTCGGGATCACGGTTGAAGATGCGTCGCCAGACCATGCGGACCTCCTGTTCGTTCGTTGTACGCCAGTGTCCCATATCGCCTTTGGCGCAACAGTGCTTGACCGGACGCGGTCCCGGCGACAACAATGGACTCCTTGAAGACTGACATGCGGACGCGATGATTCTGTGGTGACCGGCGGGGAGGGCGCATGGACGATCAACGAGGATCGGAGGGACTTGCGCGGAACGCCGATGAGGCGATCCGGGGAGTCGCGTGGCGACCTGACGCGGCAACCTTGCGGCGAAGCCTGCTGCAACGGCTGATCGAGCGGTCCGGCTGCGGGGACTACGACGGGCTGCTCGCGCGGATCGAGGCCGACCCGGAATGGTACTGGTCCGAGGCGCTGGATGATCTGGGTCTGATCTGGCAGAAACGGCCGGAACGGCTCTGGGATCTCTCCCATGGCATCGCCTGGCCGGCGTGGTTCCCCGGTGGGTCGTTCAACGTCGCCGACAACGCGCTCGACCGGTGGATTGACGCCGGTCAGGGCGACAAGGTGGCGATGATTGCCGAGGCGGATGGCGGATCGGTCACGCAGCGGACGTATCGGGAGTTGCTCGACGAGACCCATCGCGCCGCCGCAGGACTGCTCGAATCTGGCGTCAAACCGGGCGACCGGGTCGGAATCCTGATGCCGATGATCGCCGAGACGGTGGTCGCGATGCTGGCGTGCGGGCGGATCGGCGCGGTGACGGTGCCGCTGTTCTCCGGCTTTGGCGAGGACGCCATCGTGACCCGGTTGCGTGACAGCGGCGCGATGACGCTGATCACGGTCGATGCGTTCTATCGCCGGGGCAAGCGGATTCCGCTCAAGCTGACCGCAGACGCCGCTCTCGCCGAGCTTCCCGGTGTAGTTCGCTGCCTTGTGGTGCGGCACACCGATGGCATGTGCGAGATGGCCGAGGGTCGCGACGTCTGGTGGGATGAGATGGCGACCGGCGAGACGCCCGTGCCTGCCTTCCCGGACACCGCCGCCGATGCGCTCGCGATGATCATGTACACCTCGGGGACGACCGGTCGGCCCAAGGGCGCCTGTCATATCCAAGCGGGCTTCCCGATCAAGGCGGCGCACGACCTGGCCTACTGCTTCGATGTGCAGGAGGACGATGTCCTGTTCTGGCTGACCGACCTTGGCTGGATGATGGGTCCGTGGCTGATCCTGGGTGGACTACTGCGCGGCGCGACGATCGTGCTGCTTGAGGGCACGCCGGATTATCCCGAACCGGGCCGGATGTGGGAGATGGTCGAGCGGCATCGGATCACCGTGCTGGGGGTCGCGCCGACGGCGATCCGGGCGCTGATTCCTGCGGGCGAGGCACCGGTGCTGGCAACGGACCGGTCGTCGCTACGGGTGCTGGGCTCAACGGGCGAAACCTGGAATCCCGACCCCTGGTGGTGGTTCTTCGATGTCGTCGGCGAGCGGCGCTGCCCGATCATCAACTACTCGGGTGGGACGGAGACATCGGGAGGGATCATCAGCGGCGTGCCGATCCTGCCGCAACGCGCATGCGCCTTCAGCGGACCGGTTCCGGGCATGGTGGCCGACATCGTCGACGAGCGGGGGCGGGAGCTGGAGCGTGGTGTCGGAGAGCTGGTCGTCAAAGCCCCCTGGGTGGGCATGACCACCGGCTTCTGGAGCGATCCCGAACGGTACAAAGCGACCTACTGGGAACGGTTTCCAGGCATGTGGATGCACGGCGACTGGGCCGAGATCGACTCTGACGGATTCTGGTATATCCGGGGACGATCCGACGACACGATGAACATCGCCGGAAAGCGGATCGGGCCATCCGAGATCGAGAGCGCCGTCGTTGGCGAGGGAAGCGCGAGGGAGGCCGCCGCCATTGCGATTCCACACCCGGTCAAGGGCAGCGCGGTGGCAGTGTTCGCGGTGCTGCGTCCCGGAGTCACGAACGGCGATGAGACGATTAGCGCGATCCGAAACGAGGTGTCGGTGCGGTTGGGCAAGTCGTTCCGGCCCGAGGTCATCGTCTGCGTGGATGCGCTGCCCCGAACGAGGAACGCGAAGATCATACGCCGGGTGATCCGGGCGGCGTGGCTGGGCGAGAACGCTGGTGACGTGAGCGCGCTGGAGAATCCAGAGGCGGTCGATGCGATCCGCGCGGCGGCTGAGCAGCATTTCAGGTCACAGGAGTCGAATCGAAAGGGATGACCATGGATGATCGGTTGCGGCGTGAGCAGCTTCACGGACAGGCGATGACGGATGCCGAGGCGTCGATCCCGGAGCGTCGGTCGAAGGAACGCATGGCATTTGCATTGGAGTGCGGACTGCCGTCGTCGATGAGCGTGCGGGACCGCACGATCCCGCTGTTCAACCGGTCGCGGCGGACGTGGTCGCACGGTGGCTCTTATATGAACGTGCCGTTTCAGGAGGATATGCGCGAGCTTGGCTCGCCCGATGTCGCCTTCCTCGGCGCGCCACTGGACGCGGGCACGACGTTTCGCTCTGGCACCCGGTTCGGGCCGCAGGAGATTCGCAAGATGTCGGGGCTACCATCGGGCTACAACCTCGAGATGGGCGTGGACCTGTTCGAATCGCTGGACATGGTCGATGCCGGCGACGTCAACGTGATCCCGGCGAATATCGAGAAGAGCTTCGACCAGATCGACAAGGCGGTCGGTTACATCCACGAGCACGCGATCTTCCCGGTGATCCTGGGCGGAGACCACTCGGTCGGTTACCCGGATATTCGCGGCATGGCGCCGTACATCGATGGCAACATTGGCATCATCCACTTCGACCGGCACAGCGACATCTCCGAATACAACATTGACGAGCGGATGCACGGCACGCCGTTCTTCCACGCGACAAATATCCCCAACGCGCCCGCCGCGAATCTCGTCCAGATCGGCATCGGCGGCTGGCTGGGCAACCGGAGCGGCGTGAAGGTCTCGCGGGAGCGGCAAGCGTCGGTGATCACCCTGACCGACGTCGACCGGTTCGGGCTGGAGCGAACGTGCGAGCTGGCGCTGGAACTCGCCTGGAAGGACGCCAAGGCGGTCTTTCTCTCATTCGACATCGATTCCATCGACCCCGCGTTCGCGCCCGGCACCGGCACCCCTGAGGCGGGCGGCCTGCTGCCTCGTGAGGCATTGGCGATGCTGCGGATACTTTGCCGCGAGGGGATCGCGGGCATGGAGGTGGTCGAGGTGTCGCCGCCCTATGACGTATCCGACATCACCTCGGTGCTGGCGGTACGGATCATCAATGATGTGCTCGGCATCCTGGTGTCGGAAGGCAAATTAGGGCGTCTGACCAATGGGGAGGATGAAGGGATTGCGCCATCGGAACCGGCATAAAGCACGTAGGGACGCGGAATCCGCCCCTGCGGATTTGCGGAACATGTGAGTACACACCCACGTTGCAGTGACGTGATCCGGAGTGTCATGCTTCGCGCATGACGAATACGAGCGACACGCAGCCCCTGCCTGCCATCCATCCCAACACTGCTACGCGGTCACAACCGCTTCCATCCCCCGATTCCACCACCACGGTCGTCAGCCCGAAGCCAAAGCGGCGAAGCGCCCTGAAGTGGGCGGTGTCGTTACTTGCGGCGTGTTTCGTGATCATGGTCGCCGCAGTGTTCGGGATCATCACGCTGGTCTACGTCCAGGCGCGAACCGATGAGGCGCAACAGGTCGACGCGATCGTGGTGATGGGCGCGGCGCAGTTCAACGGTCGTCCATCTCCGGTGCTCCAGGCGCGGCTGGACCAGGCGCTGGCGCTCTACAATGCCGGCCTCGCGCCACGGATCGCCGTGACCGGCGGGCAGCAGCCAGGCGACGCATTCACCGAAGCAGAAACCGGGTATCGTTACCTGACGGAACAGGGCGTGCCTGAAGACGCGATCGTGATGGAGAACGACGGTCGCTCGACGTGGGAAAGCATGCAGGGACTACCCGCGGTGCTGCCGCCATCGGAGTTGCCCGAGGTGCTGGTCGTGAGCGACGGGTTCCACCTGTTTCGCAGCGAGTTGATGCTTGGCGAGCTCGGCTACGACGCGCACGGCTCCGCCGCGACGGACAGTCCGATCCGGCCCTGGTCGGCGACCGAGTTCGGCTATGTGGTGCGTGAAGCGGTCGGGGTCATCGTATTCTTGCCAGAGATGCTCTGGTAACTGTGTGGTGCCGAAGGGGAGATTCGAACTCCCATGGGTTGCCCCGGCGGATTTTGAGTCCGCTGCGTCTGCCGTTCCGCCACTCCGGCCTGTCGGTCGAGAATTGTACAGCAAGAGGATGGCTGGTTTCGAGATGATTGCCGGTGTGGCCAGGGTTGGTGACCGCGCATGATGAACGCCTGAAGGTTCGCCGCACCGTGTATGTCATAGACGAGATGACAATCGACGACATCGACGAGGTGAGCAGGGTCGAGCAACGCTGCTTCGCGACGCCTTGGCCTGCCTCTGCTTACCGGCGAGAGCTCCGGTATCCAAGCCAGAACTTTTACATCGTGCTGCGCGATGATCCCGACGGACCAAAGGCGCTCTCGACTGCGCCACGGAGCGTCGGGACCAATGGCGAGGATGCCGGGCGTATCCCCTTCCTAACCTTTCTGCGAAAGCCGGGCGGTCGAGAACGCTGCCCGATCCTGGGATTCGGCGGGATGTGGGTGCTGCTCGATGAGGCGCACATCACCACTATCGGCGTGGAGCCGGATGAGCAGGGCAAGGGACTGGGCGAGTACCTCTTCGTCGCGCTCCTGGACGAGGCGATCCAGCGGCGGGCGACGTGGGTCACGCTCGAGGTACGGGTGAGCAACCAGGCGGCTCAGGCGCTGTATCGCAAATATGGATTCACGGTGCAAGGCCGGCGGCCAAGCTACTACAGTGACAACCACGAGGACGCCTTCATCATGTGGTCGGACTCGTTTCGCGACCCGGCGTATCGGGACTCGATCGAGCGGCTACGACAGGGTATCCTCCATCGCCTGGCGTCCGCGGTTGAACTGGATCTTTCGTCATGACCGTTACGTTGCCCGAGCGTCCCGTGATCCTTGGTATCGAGACCTCGTGCGACGAGACAGCCGCGGCGGTTGTGGTCGATGGCGTGCAAGTGCGCTCGAACGTGATCTCGTCACAGATCGCGTTGCATCGCAACCATGGCGGGGTGGTGCCGGAACTGGCGGCTCGCGGACAGATCACGGCGATCACGCCGGTGATCGAGGCGGCGATGGAGGAGGCGGGTGTTACGGCGGGTGACATCGACGCGATCGCGGTCACGCACGGTCCCGGGCTGGCGGGGTCGCTGCTGGTGGGCGTCAACACCGCCAAGGCTCTGGCGATGTCGTGGGACCTGCCGCTGATCCCGGTCAACCATCTGGAAGCTCACGTCTACGCAAACTGGCTGCGTCCCGAGGGCGATGAGCGCCAATCCCCAGAGCTGCCTGCCGTCGCCCTGCTGGTGTCGGGCGGGCATACCGCTCTAATTCTGATGGAGAGTCAGGAGTCGTCGACACTGCTCGGCGAGACGCTGGACGACGCGGCGGGTGAGGCATTCGACAAGGGCGCGCGGCTGCTTGGGCTCGGCTATCCGGGAGGGCCGGCGATCCAGCGAATGGCCGTGGACGGCGACAGGACGGCGATTCCGCTGCCCCGTTCCTTGCTGGACGGCTCGCTCGATTTCAGTTTCTCGGGATTGAAGACGGCGTTGTTGCGCCATGCGCAGGATTGGCGAGAGCCGGACGAGCCGAGACTTTTGGACGAGGCGACGGTATTCCCGACGCACACGCCGCCGACGTTCCGGGAAGGGTTCCCGGTGGCGGACTTCGCCGCGTCATTCGAGGAGGCGATCGTCGATGTGCTCGTGACCAAGGCCTTGTGGGCGCTGGAGCGAACCGGCGCGGCGTCGCTGGTGCTGGCGGGTGGTGTTGCCGCCAACCGGGCGCTGCGGGATCGGCTCGCGTCTCGAGTGGAGGCGCGATTTGGTGCGGATGGTCCAGGGGTGTCTTGGCCGGATCTGTCGTTCTGCACCGACAACGCGGCCATGATTGCCGGATTGGCGCGGCACCGAACGCCACTGCACGGTGACGATGCCTGGGCGCTGGATGCCTACCCGAGGCTCGCGTTCGGGGCAGACCAGCATCGCGTAGGGGCCGACCTTGTGTCGGCCCAAATGGCGGGAGGACACAAGGTTCTCCCCTACGAATAGCACGTTACATGTGCAGGCAGGGAGCAGCATGATCGAGTCAGAAATCGCCCAGGCGCAAGAATTCGCGGTCAGTCTGGCCTGGGAAGCTGGAACTCTCTTGCGGGAGCGGTTCGATGGTCCGAGGGATGTCAATCACAAGGGCGTGATCTATCTCGTCACCGACGCTGATCGCGCGTCGGAGGCGCTGATCGCCGCCGCAATCCGCGAGCGGTTCCCCGAGCACCTTTTGCTGGCCGAAGAGGGGTCGACCGGCGCGATCGGCCGCGGCGCCTGGCGTTGGGTGGTTGATCCTCTGGATGGGACGACCAACTTCGCGCATCGCTACCCGCACTTCGCCACCTCGATCGCGCTGGAATACGACGGTGAGGTGGTTGTCGGCGCGGTGTATGACCCGATGCGCGACGAGATGTTCGACGCGGCGAAGGGGATGGGCGCCAGGTTGAACGGTACGCCGATCGTCGTGACAACCCAGACCGCGCTGCTGAGCTCGTTGCTGGCGACCGGGTTTCCGTACGACCTGACCGCACGGGACGAGAGCAGCCGGCTGTGGGTGCGATTCAATGACCAGACGCAGGGCGTTCGCCGCGACGGCGCGGCTGCCTTGAACCTCTGTTACGTCGCCGCTGGTAGGCTGGACGGCTATTGGGAGCGTCCGGTGCAGCCGTGGGACAAGGCAGCCGGCGCACTGATCGCGTCGGAGGCGGGAGCGCTCGTTACCGGCTTGGTCGGGACGCCGTTCAAGGTCGAGGACGATGGCGTCATTGCCGCGAATCCCGAGCTTCATCGGGCCGTACTCACCGAGATCCTCGCGGAGATCGGGTAGCCCGGCTGAAGCGCACGATGCCGTATTGGGGAAGAGGAATCTGCTAGACTCGCCTCACCAGCAGGTTGCTCGGTTCTGTAGTCATTGCGACACTACCGAACGGTTGCCGGGACGGACGCCGACAGCGACCTGTCGGTCACGAGTGGGATATCGAGCGACCCCGACATGCCAGCGCCGCTGGCGAAGCACTGCCGGAGGAGGAAAGCGCCGATGAAACTCATTATCGCGATTGTTCAGGACGAAGATACGGATGCGCTCACCGAGGCGCTCGTCGAGGCGGGATACCGGTTCACCAAGATCAGCACGACCGGCTCTTTCCTGCGCACGGGCAACACCAGCCTGATGATCGGCGTCGAGGACGAGGGCGTGCAGGGAGTGCTGGGCATCCTGCGACGAACCGCCCGGCGGCGGACACAGATCGCCGTGCCGTATTCGCCGGCGCTGGAGCCGGGCCTGCTCTACATGCCGGAGAACTTCGAGGTTGAGGTCGGCGGCGCGGTGGTGTTCGTGGCCGAAGTCTCCAGGTTCGAGCGTATTTGATCGGGAGCAGTACCACCGCTTCAGATCAGAGACAACCAACATGAACATGCGAATATCACCGTTCCGGGTAGAATCGGGACGGTGATTGTCTTTCGTTCGATGATAAGTTCCGGAAAGTGAGTCAACTTCATGTCCTCAACTACGACTGCCTGGCCAGACCGCGTCTCGCGAGAGACCATCGTCGAGGTGGCCAGCTCGCTGATCTCGATTCCCAGCGTGAGCGGGAACGAGAAGGACGTGATGGACTTCGTCGAATGCTGGTGCGAGCAGCGAGGAATCTCCTACATCGTCACGGCGAAGGACCCGGCTCGACCGAACGTGATCGCCTGGGTCGGCGATCCCGAGAACGGCCCGGTGATTGCGATGAACGGTCATCTCGATACGGTGCCTGTTTCCGACGCCAGCAGCTGGAAGGCAGGACCGTTTGAACCGGTGGTGTCCGATGATGGCAAGAAGCTGTTCGGGCGCGGATCATCGGATATGAAGAGCTCGGTTGGCGTGATGTTGACGATGCTGGAGCTGTTCCGGGATGCAGATCTCGACGGCGCGTTGATGGCGCACGTGGTCAGCGACGAGGAGACCAGCGCGGTGTATGGCACGTTGCACGTGCTGGAGCAGATCGAGGCGGGGCTGGTGCCGAAGCCAGACTACGTCTTCATCGGCGAGGGAAGCCAACTCAAGGTCCGGAACGCCGAGCGCGGCATCCTTGGTTTCGATATCACCTTTATTGGGCGGGCGTCGCACACCGCCGTGGCGAGGATGACGGGTATCAACGCGCTTGCCAAAGCGGCCAAGGGGATTCTTGCCCTCGAAGGTGACATCGACAAGTTCCATCCCTCAATCGGACACCCGGTGATCAGCGTCAACATGATCAAGGCCGGTGTCGCGCACAACGTGGTGCCGGGCGAGGCGAAGATCTCGGTCGACCGTCGGCTGATTCCCGGTGAAACAAAGGAGAGCGTGACCGCGGAGATCGTCGCCATGCTGGATGCGGTCGCGGCGGACGATCCGGATTTCCGGTACGAGATCGAGGTCGACCCGGAGGGCGGCTTCATCCCCGC
>JACCVC010000006.1 GCA_013698305.1 Chloroflexia bacterium | reverse complement strand
CATTTGGAGGGTATGCGCGGACGCGGCGAACCCGGATGACCGAGACGCTCAGGGCATTTGTTCGCGAGCATCACCTCGATCCCGGAGACATGGTCGCACCGCTGTTCGTGGTCGAGGGCGAGTCGGTGCGGAACCCAATTAGCTCCATGCCGGGCCAGTTCCAGCTATCGGTCGACGAATTGCTCCGCGAGGTCGGGGAACTGGATGCCGTAGGCGTGCCGGGCGTGTTGTTGTTCGGCATACCGAAGCATAAGGACAGCGAGGGGACCGGCGCCTGGGACGAGAATAGCGTCGTCCAGCGGGCCGTTGGTCAGCTTAAGCATCGGTACCCGGACCTGCTGGTGGTGACCGATGTCTGCGCCTGCGAGTACACCGACCACGGGCACTGCGGCATCCTGCGCGAAGGCGAAGTCGACAATGATGCGACCCTGCCGTTGCTGGCCAGGACCGCAGTGAGCCATGCGCGTGCCGGGGCCGACATCGTCGCGCCGTCGGACATGATGGATGGCCGGGTGGCCGCGATCCGAACGGCGCTGGACGAGGACGGATTCGTTGCCACGCCTATCCTTTCGTACGCCGCCAAATACGCCTCCGCCTACTATGGACCGTTCCGGGAGGCGGTGGAGAGCGCCCCGGCGTTCGGTGACCGGCGCTCGCACCAGATGGACCCCTGCAACGTCCGGGAGGCGATGCGCGAGATCGAGATCGACCTTGATGAGGGTGCGGACATGATCATGGTGAAGCCGGCGCTGGCTTACCTGGACGTGATCCGGGCGGCGCGGGAGCGGTTCGACGTGCCGATCTCCTGCTACAACGTCTCTGGCGAGTACGCGATGGTCAAGGCCGCCGCCGAACGAGACTGGATCGATGGGCAACGAGTGACGATGGAAATCCTGCTGTCGATGAAGCGGGCGGGCGCGGAGCGGATTTTCACCTATCACGCGAAAGAGGTAGCGAGGTGGCTACAGGGATGACACGCACAATGACCGGACGGGATCGATTTCTCACCGCCGTTCGTCGCGAACAGCCGGATCGCACGCCTGTGTGGTTCATGCGGCAGGCAGGGCGTTGCCTGCCGGAGTACCGCGAGCTGCGGAAGCGGCACCCGTTTCTGGAAGTCGCCAGAACCCCGGAACTTGCCGCTCGGGCCACCTTGATGCCAGTGGATCGGTTCGGCGTCGATGGAGCGGTATTGTTCGCCGACATCATGCTGCCGTTGGAATCGATGGGGGTTCCGTTCGAAATCCAGCCAGGCGTAGGGCCGGTGATCGCCGATCCGATCCGGACGGCTGCCGCAGTCGATGCGATCCGGGTGGCTGAACCAGAGGAGGGCACTCCGTATGTACTGGAGGCGCTGCGGCTGCTTCGTCGGGAGCTCGATGGGCGGGCGGCCTTGCTCGGTTTCGCTGGGGCGCCGTTTACGATGGCCTGCTACCTGGTGGAGGGACGTCCGTCCAAGGAGTACCCGTCCACAAAGGCGATGATGTACGGCGAGCCGGAGCTTTGGCATCGGCTGATGAGAGCGATTACCGACACGACGATCCTCTATCTCAAGGGGCAGGCGGAGGCGGGCGCGGACGTAGTGCAACTGTTCGATTCGTGGCTGGGCTTGCTCAACGTCAGCTCCTATCGGGAGTACGTCCAGCCGTATACGACGCAGATATTCACCTCGCTGAAGGGGATCGTGCCGACGGTGCATTTCAGCACCGGGACGGTGCAATTGCTGGAGGCGATTGGCGAGACCGGACCGGATGTGGTGAGTGTGGATTGGCGGCTGCCGATTGACGAAGCATGGGAACGGCTTGGCCACCGGACCGGGATGCAGGGCAACCTCGATCCTGCCCGGTTGATGGCGCCGTGGGAGTCGATCCGGGGCGCGGCGGACGACATTCTCGATCGGGTCGACAATCGACCTGGACACGTCTTCAACCTCGGGCACGGCATCATGCCGCAGACCGACCCGGACAAGCTCGCCCGGCTGGTCCAGCATGTTCACCTCGGGTCCGCACGCTGATGAGCGCCGAACCCGCGTACGAGCAGCTCGACCGCAGCCTGCGCCGGAATGGCGCAGTGATCATGAGCGTGTTCGCGTTCGTCTGGAGCTTCGGTGTGCCGGGCTTCACCGATGCGACCCTGCAATGGACGGCGCTCGTGGCAGGCCTGCTGGTGGCGCTAGCGATCCGCGGACGGCCAGTTCAGCGGAAACGGCGGATGCCTTCGGAATGGCTTCGGCGGTACAACCGTGTCGGTCTTGTGCAGGTCGTGGCGATCGGCCCCACCATCGCTACGCTCATTTACCTCGGCCAACCCGCGTTCATCCCGGCGGCTGTGAGCCTGATCGTTGGAGTGCACTTTTCCCCGCTTGCCCTCGTCTTCGACCAGCCGCGGTATGTCTGGACCGGAGTGGGGCTCTGCGTAGTCGGCCTGATCGGAGCCACGTCACTAACCGTGGCAAGCGATGAAGCAGCCCGAGCCCTGGTCGGCGTGGGCGCTGCCGCGGCTTTGTGGGCAACCTCTGCGCATGTGACCTTTCGCGGGTAGCGCACGTTGGCCACTTCAACCCTGAGCGATATCGAGACAAGCCATTGCACTGATGGAGTGATGTAGCCATCGCTACCGCCGCAGTTGGCGTCCCGGTTTGCCTTTGGCTTATCGGATGATAACCTATCGTCTGATAAGGAGATGAGATCGTGTCAGGGACACACCGTGATCAGGAAACGGATGGTGATGGTCGGCAGAAGATTCTCGCGGTGGCGAGGTCGCTGTTCATGACGCGCGGGTACCGGGCGGTCTCGACGCGTGAGATCGCCGAGGCGGTGGGCGTGACGCAACCGGCCTTGTATCACCACTTCGCTGGAAAGGAGGACTTGTACGTCGCGGTGCTGGAGGACGAGCTCGCCCAGCAGTCGGCGGCAATGTGGCGGGCCGCGCGGCTCGACACGTCTGGTTCCGACCAATTGGCGGCGCTCGCGGCGGGCATCGCCGAGCGGGCGGAGTACGATCTCTCGCTGATGTTTCACGATCTGAGGTTCGAGGTCTCCGGGGCAACTCGCCGCCGGATCGGCCTCGCGTTTCGGGACGCGATGATGACGCCGATGGCCGCCATCCTGGAAACACTCGTCGAGGAAGGGAGCATCGCGCCGATGGCGGAACCCGGATTCTCCCAACGTGACGCCGCGATGTTCGTGCTCGGCGTGATCCGGACGCTCACCGACCGGGGAGCGTCACGGGGTCCGGGCCTGGACCGGAGCGCAAAAGATGTTGGCGAAATGACCGTTCGACTCGTGCTGAATGGTCTGGGGGGAAATTTAACGTAATCGTCTATCGGATAGGCAGCGTAGCAGGAAAGGCATCACCGTGCTGAGTCGAATCACCGACTTCTCGTCTTCACCTCGGGGTAAATGGATCGTCATTGCGCTGTGGGTGGTGCTCGCGGCGGTGGTCATTCCGCTGTCGCCCACGCTGGCGGATGTCACCGACAACAGCTCCGCGAACTTTCTGCCTGAGGGAGCGGAGACGACTCGAGTACAGGAGCTCGTGGACGAACGCTTTCCATCCAGCACGACGCCGGCCATCGTGGTGTTCCTGAGCGAAGATGGGCTATCGGACGATGAGCGGGCGAAGGCCGACGATCTCGGTCAGTGGGCGCTGTCTCAAGACGCGCCCGAGGGGATCGACCCGAGTCAGGTGGTTTCGATCTACACGGCGCCTCAGGCAGCGGAAGGTCTGGTGTCCGACGACGGCACCACCATGACGATGGTGATCGGCATCGGTGGAGACCCGAACGGCGACCCGTTCCTTGAAGCCGTGGAAGCGATCCGCGAGCAGGTTGCAGACCCGCCCTCCGGCGTTGATATCGCGGTCAGCGGGCCCGGTGGGCTGATTCTTGACCTGATCTCAGTGTTCGAGACGATCGATGTCTTCCTGACGCTGGTCACGGCGGGGCTGGTGCTGGTGTTGCTGATCGTGATTTACCGTTCGCCGGTGATCGCGTTGGTTCCACTGGTGTCGGTCGGCTGGGTGTTCGCCTTGACCGGCGCGGTTGCCGCAGCCTCCGCGCAGCAGTTCGATTTGCTGGTCAACGGGCAGGCGCAGGGCATCGCGACCGTGTTGCTGTTCGGGGCCGGGACTGACTATTGCCTGTTCATTGCATCCCGGTTCCGTGAAGAGCTGAAGCGTATCGAAGACAAGCATGAGGCGATGCGGGCGACAATGCGCGCGGTCGGAGAGGCGATCGCGTCGTCGGCGGGCACCGTGCTGGTGGCGACGTTCATCCTGTCGTTCGCAGTGCTGCGCTCAACGGCGGCGCTGGGCCCGTTGCTCTCCATTGCCATCGGCCTGATGCTGATTGCGGGATTGACACTGGTTCCGGCGATCGTGACGGTGTTGGGCAGGTTCGCTTTTTGGCCGCTGCAGCCAAAATATGAGACAAGCGCGACCCAAGACGATCGGCATGAGGCAGGCGGCGGACTATGGGGTACGACGGCCAGGCTCGTCACCGGTCGCCCGATCACGTTTCTCATCGCCTCGGTGGCGGTATTCGCCATCTTCTCGCTCGGTCTGTTCCAGTATCGCGTCACATATGACAGCATCTCGTTGTTGCCGGTCGGCGCGGAATCGCGCGAAGGCTTCGAGTGGTTGCGGGATTCATTCCCGGCTGGTGAGTCCGATCCGGTGGAGGTGTACGTCGCGTTTTACGGGTCCGTGAACGTGTATGATCGCCTGGATGAGATCGAGGCGATGACCACCGAACTCGGCGCCTACGACGGCGTGGCCTCCGTCGAGTCGGCAACCGCGCCGCTTGGAGCCGAAGGACCGATCGGTCGGGATCAGGTGATAGCCGCCGTGCGCGCCGTGCCGGAGGAGGCGCGGCAGGCGATCGACGCTGGTGAAACGGGAGGTGCTGGCAGCGGAGGGGAAGGCGCTGATCCTGAGTTGGCACAGGCGATTGGAATCTACAGTTCCACCCGCCAATTCGTGTCTCAGGACAACGGCATCGCCAGGTTCGACGTGATCCTGGAGTCAAGCCCCTACGCCATTGAACAGATCGATGAGATCGGCGATTTCCGCGAATATGCGAGAGGAGCAGCCATCGACACCGGCCTGGAGGGCGAGGTGCTTGTCGGGGGCACGACCGCCGTCAGCTACGACACCAGGCAGGCAAACGATGGTGACACGCTGTTCATCGTGCCACTCATTCTGCTAGCGATCGGCGCCATTCTCGCGCTGCTGTTGCGATCCCTGATCGCACCGCTGTATCTGCTCGGGACGATCGTGCTGTCGTACACTGCGACCCTCGGACTCACTACCTGGTTCTTCGTGAACGTGTTTGGGTATGACGGGGTCGGGTCGGCCGTACCGCTCTATCTTTTCGTCTTTCTGGCTGCGTTGGGGGTGGACTACAACATCTACCTCATGGCGAGGATCCGGGAGGAAACCGAGGGCCTCAATCTCCACGATGGCGTGCAGGTAGCGCTGAGCCGCACCGGCGGCGTGATCACCTCCGCAGGGATCATTCTGGCCGGGACCTTCGGGGCGCTGATGACGCTGCCATTGCGAGACCTGTTTCAGCTCGGGTTTGCGGTTGCGATCGGTGTGTTGCTGGATACGTTCGTCGTGCGGACGATCATGGTGCCCGCGATAGTGGTCCTGCTTGGCCGGTGGAACTGGTGGCCGGGTCGTCGGTTTCGTCAATCGTGACCCTTGCCCGATGACTCCGGTACCAACTGCCAGCAAAGCGATCTGATGCCGCGCCCGGGTATAGTTGTCAGAGACATGTGACGATCAGTGAACCACTGCTGAAGGAGAACGCATGGCGGCAGAGGCGGGGGCATCCACTGGAGCTGCTCGCATCCTGGTGGTCGACGATGAGCAAACCGTGCGCGAGACGGTCGGCCTGAATCTCCGCGCCGATGGGTATGACGTTGTGTTCGCCGCCGATGGCGATCAGGCGCTGGTTGTTGCCAGAGAGACGCATCCCGATCTGGTTGTGCTTGATATCATGCTTCCGGGCAAGGACGGCTTCGAGGTATGCCGGACATTGCGACACGAATCCCACGTGCCTATCCTGCTGTTGTCGGCGCGTGGCGAGGAGGTCGATCGCATCATCGGCCTGGAGCTCGGCGCGGATGACTACCTCACCAAGCCATTTGCGATGCGAGAACTGGTTGCCAGGGTTCGGGCGATGTTACGCCGTCTTAGGATGACGGATTCGGGACTGGATGAGCGTGATCTGGCTCGAGCCGGAGCGTTAATCGGCCCAGGAGAGGACATCCTGACCGTTGGTGACCTGGTGGTGAACGTCTCCCGGCACGAAGCGACAAGCGGGGGAAAGCCCCTGACGCTGACCGCGAAGGAGTTTGCGCTGCTGCAGTACCTTGCCCGGCATCCGGGTATTGTGTTGTCTCGGGAGGCGCTCTTGCGGGAAGTGTGGGGATACGACTACCCGATCGGCACCCGCACCGTTGACGTCCATATTAGCTGGCTGCGGCAGAAGATCGAGCGAAATCCGGCGAGGTCCACCAGCATCCTGACGGTTCGTGGACACGGCTACCGGCTCGTGCCGAATGGCGATCAGGCCTGAACATGCCGAACCGCGCGGATCGTTCCCGGTTCCCGTTCCCACCCTATGAACAGTTGCTGCCAAGTTCGCTCCAGTTGAGGCTGGTGCTGCCATTTGTGGCGTTGTTCGGCATTGTGCTGCTGGTGCTGACGCTGGCCCTCGGCCAACGGGCAAACGACATCTATATCGAGCGTTTGTCCGAGGACATGGAGATCGAGGCGCGCACGGTCGCCGATGTGTACGTGTTGGCGCGGGACCAGAGCGATGGCGAAATCGAGTTGGCGGAGATCATTTCCATGCTACCCGATCAGAATGATCGACGGATCACCCTGATTGACGGTAACGGCGTGGTGTTGGCCGATACCGACGTGGACGCATTGGAGCGCCTGGAAAACCACGCCGGACGCGAGGAGATCCAGACGGCGGTTTCCGGCGGGACGGGAGTGGCGACCAGAACGAGCGCGTCCGTGGGAGAGCGATTCCTGTATGTCGCGGTTCCGCTGGAGGATGGAAGCGGCACGGTGCTCAGGATTGCCGTACCGCTGACCGACGTCGACGCCGTCGTCGACGATGTGCAACGCTACCTCGTTGTCGCTGCGTTGGTGGCGCTTGCGCTTGCGGTAGCGCTTGCAGTCTTCATTGGGTTTCGCCTGGCGGAGCCACTGGAAGGACTCCGCTCACACGCGCAACGGGTGGCTGACGGCGACCTTGACGCGCAGGTGGCGCCCTCCCCGACGCGAGAGATCGACGCGGTCGGCAGCGCTTTCAATATGATGACGGCACGTCTCAGGCAATCGCTCGACGATCTGGCGACGACGAGCATCCGGTTGGAGGCCGTGCTGGGTGGGCTTGACGACGGAGTGGTGCTAACGGATGACCATGGCAACGTGCTGAGGATGAATGAGGCTGCCGAACGGATGCTGGTGATTCGCGAGAATGCAGCCAAGGGGCAGCCGTTCTTGCACGCTGTCAGAGATCACGAATTGGATGCCCTGCTGCAGGCGGCGCTTCAGGGGCGCCAACGCCAGCCGGAAGCGGTCGAGCATGGGTTGCACCGGCGCACGCTGTTGTCGTCGGCGTCGGCCGTGGACGGACAGGCGGAGCGTCTGGGATTGGTCGTGCTTCGAGATATTACGGAACTACGGAGGTTGGAAGGCGTCCGGCGGGACTTCGTGGCGAATGTCTCGCATGAGCTGAGAACGCCATTGACGTCGATCAGGGCGATGGTTGAGACGATCGAATCGGGAGCGGTTGATGACCCCGAGATGACGCAGGATTTCATGCGGCGAGTCATCGGCGAGGTCGATCGGCTGACCGCGCTGGTCGAGGACCTGCTGGACCTGGCGCGCCTGGAGGCGGGCAGGTCGCCACTGAGGCTGGACAATGTCCGGGCTGACGATCTGGTGCGGGTGGCCAGTGAGCGATTGCGCGCCCAGGTGGAGCGAGCGCGGCTCGAGTTGCGTTATCGGTTGCCCGCCGACCTGCCAGACGTGCTGGTTGACCGGCGGCAGATCGAACAGGTCGTGGTGAACCTGGTCCACAATGCGATCAAGTTCACGCCTCCCGGCGGCAGCGTCACGCTCGCGGCGCATCAGCAGGGCGATCGCGTCATCGTCGAGGTTGCCGATACCGGGGTTGGCATCGCGGAGGAGGAGTTGCCTCGCCTGTTCGAGCGATTCTATAAATCGGATAAGGCACGCAGGTCTGAAGGGACCGGACTGGGGCTGGCGATCACTAAGCACATCATGCAGGTACATGGCGGTGATGTGACGGTCGAGAGCCGTCCGGGCGAGGGGGCGAGGTTTCGCTTCTCGCTGGTGGTCGCGAGCTCGGATGATGCGGTCTTGCTCAGGGCCAAAAGCTCTGGTTCCGTGCGTTCCGCCACGAGCACGACACGGCGGTCGACGATCGGGGATAGCGGTCGGAGTTCACCCACGTTGACTTCCTGACAACCGAATACAAATTCGAGAAGCGCTTCCCTTTACATTGCGAGAACCGGCGATTAAGCTTATCTGTACAGGGTCATCGACGATTGGTCGTTAGCGTATTTTCAGTCGCCTTGGAGAGTGTATGCCTCGGTTGACGGCTCCCGTGCAACTTTCTGGTCATGTGTATCTCGTCTATTCCGAGTTTCCCCACATTGATAGCGGTAATGTCTACTTTATTGCCGGAACGTATCCGACACTGATCGATTGTGGTAGCCAGCGGGGGTTTCCCCAACTCCTGAGCAATCTCTCGCACCTGGGTGTGCGGGTCTCTGATCTGGAGCAGGTGATCGCGACGCATGGCGACTATGACCATGTGCAGGGGTTTCACGAGCTGCATCACCTTCATCCCGATCTTCGCCTGCGCCTCCACTGCAGCGACTGGCCCATCGTGCAGGAGAGCGATCCATATCGAAACGCCAGTTACCTGTATCGACGCCCGTTCGTCTGCTTACAGGAAGAGCAATGCCTGCCGCTGGATGATGGCGACGTCATCCCCGCCGGTGATGGGCGCCTTACGGTTCATCATGCACCGGGGCACACTGAGGGATCCGTCTGCCTGCTTGGCCTGTTCGATGGTATCGGTATCCTCTTCGCGGGAGACGCGATCGGGGGGGCGATGAGAACCCTGGATGGCGCGTCGCTGGAGATATGGGCTCAGGCGGCAGCGACCTGGCAACAGTCGCTTCTGCGGCTCATGGCGCTGGACTTCGATTGGGTGCTCAATGGTCACGAACCAGTAGGCTCCCTGCCAATGTACCGATCCCGGATCGAACGAATGGCGCCGATGTTCGGCAAGATGCTCAACCCCTGGTTTTTGCTTGAGGAGGACGACACAGAGGCGGTCTCTGCTCCAGAGACCGGCTACCGCGGCTATTGAAGGGTCGAGCGCGAGGGATCCCGTGTGGCCGTCGCTAGCCAGGTTTCGGCTCTCGATGCAGGCTCTCCGGGGCGGCGAATGCGAAGATGACGCCGATCACGAGCATTGCCGCCGCGATGGCCACCAATGCGGTGACCGAGCTGGTTGAATCGGCGAGCGCACCCAGCAACAACGGTCCCACGACGTAGCCGGAGTCCGAAATCGCCCGGAACATTCCCATGGCGGATGCGGCCATGCCCGGCGGTGCGATGTCGGCGGCATAGGCGGCGGGCGATGCGCCACTCACCCCGGAAGCGGCGCTCCACACGATGGAGGCGAGCAGATAGCTCTCGAACGACGTGGCGAAGCCGAACATCAACAGCGCGACCGACGAGATGATCGTGCTGGGGACGATCACCGCCTTGCGTCCGAACCGGTCGACCATCGCGCCCGATGGATAGACGAGCAGGAGCCCAACCAGGCTGACGACACCGAGGCCGATGCCGATCTGGTCCGCGCCCAATCCGAGTCTGTTGTCGGCAAGCAGCGGGATGACGTTGAACAACGCGCCTGTGCGGGCGGCGACGGTGGCGAATCCGACCAGGCTGATAAGCACGAACCCCGGCGCGGCCATGACGAGCCGAAGCTGGGCCCGGCTGGAAAGGGCGAGCGCCGGTTGCACCGCGACCTTCTGGCCCTCGGTGGACCGATGTTGGAGACCGCGCGTTTCCGGGACGAAATACCATGCGAGGAGGGTGACGACACCGGCCAACGCGGCGCTGATCCAGAATGGCGCCGCGAGGCCGACATTCTCGGCGAGCCAGCCGCCCGGAAATGCACCCGCTCCGACCGTGACCAGGAACACGCCCTGGTAGATCGCCATGACGCGTCCTCGATTTCGGTTGCCGGAGATGTCGGCGAGGACGATCTGCCCGCCGGTGAGGACCAATGCCGCACCCGCGCCGGCGATGAACCTCGCGATCAGGAACAGCGTGTAGCTGGGCGCGATCGCGCAAAGCACAGTGCCGAAGACGGTGATCAGACCTCCGAGCGCTAGGGTCGACCTGCGTCCTTGGGCGTCGGCGAGGCGGCCTGCGGGGACGTTGACGAGAAAGCGTGAGAGTCCATATACCGCAATCGTTAGCCCAATGGCCGACTGTGAGACACCATATTGCTGAGCGAACAAAGGCACCACTGGTACGATTGCACCGAAGCCGAGCTGATTGGCGGAGATGAGCACGCACATCCAGACGAGAATGCGCCATCGTTCCCGGTCGAGACCGATACCGTGGGTTTCAATCACATGCGTCCTCCAACTCACGTCGTCGCAAGCTTTGACGGATTCGCGGGAAAGCGCAAGAGGGTATCGTTGCTCAGTGGACCGATACAGAGTCGGTCTCTACACCCGTCGCCGATGAGGCATGACACGCAATTTTCGGGGACTCACGCATGACAAATGACGCAGGAACTGATCGCGGCGGGAATGGGCGGCGATCATGGATACCGGAGATTGTTGGCGATCGCTATCGTGTTGAGCGCGAACTCGGCTCCGGCGCGTCGGCGGTAACGGTGCTGGCAACCGACCAGACGCTGGGTAGGCGGGTGGCCGTCAAGGTCCTCAAGCCCGAGTCGGAGCTGGATCCGGAGTTTTCCCGGCGGTTCTCGCGGGAGGCGCGCGCAGCGGCGTCGGTGAATCACCAGAACGTCGTGAATGTGTACGACGTCGGGCAGGACGGCGATCTGCTGTATCTGGTGATGCAGTACGTCGAGGGGACCGATCTCAAGCGTGCTATCGATCGGGAAGGCGCGTTGCCCTGGAAACGGGCGGTCGGGATCGCGCGGGACGTGCTTTCCGGTCTCACGGCGATCCACGCTACCGGGATCGTCCATCGAGACATCAAGCCGCAGAACGTCCTGATCGGCGACGATGGGTCGGTCAAGGTTACCGACTTCGGTGTCGTGCATGTCGAGCTTGATTCGGGGTTGACGACCGCCGGGATGACCGTCGGCACCGCGACCTACATGGCCCCCGAGCAGGCTCAGGGAAGTCCGGTGACGCCAGCGGCGGATGTGTACGCCGTCGGGGTGATGCTGTACGAGATGGTGTCGGGTCGGGTGCCGTTCTCGGCGGCGACATCGATGGCGGTCATGCTGGCGCACATCCAGCAGCAGCCTCATCCTCCAGAAGCTCCAGCGGGCATGGAGCGTTTGCCGGACGGCGTGGTCGCGGTGATTCGCCAGGCGATGTCGAAGGATCCCGATTCGCGATTCCGGAGCGCCAGCGCGATGGAGAGCGCGTTGGCGAGTCCCGAATCGTGGTGGGTGACGGGATCGGTGGGCGCGGCGCCCGAGCAGACCAGCCATACGCAGGTCGTCCCGTCGATGCAACCACCCCGGATGCCACCATCGCGACCCCAGGCGAGACAGTCGTCCCATTCGGCCCCACTACGAACGGGCGGCGGAGCTTCCGCTGGCAAGGGATTTGGCGCGTTCCTCGTGGCGATGCTGGTGATCCTGGCGTTGGGGCTGGTCGCGACGGCCGGAGTGCTGTGGTACATGGAACAGCAGGATTCAGGCGATGCCCCGCCGGGACCGGGCCAGAACCAGCAGCAAGCGCCCGATGACGGTCCCATT
>JACCVC010000312.1 GCA_013698305.1 Chloroflexia bacterium | reverse complement strand
TCAACGTCGACACCATCGAGGCCTACGCCGCGGAGCAGGGGCTGATGCCCGCCGACATCGAGCCGATCTCCCGCGAGTTCTATCTCGGCTACGTCCAGTGGTTTCAACGCCAGAAGGGGATCGAACCGCTACCGGACCTGGTCCTGCGACTCGATCGGGCGACGAATGGCGGCTTCCGCGCCGATCTCGCAAGCGGCGACACGCTGACTGCCAGCCGGGTTGTGCTCGCGCTCGGCTTCGGCGCGTTCAAGCATGTCCCAGACGACCTCGTGGCGATGCTGCCGACTGGCCGGTTCGGCCACACCTGCGATGAAGTCGCGCTGGCGGACCACGTTGGCAAGCGCTGCCTCATCATCGGCGGGCGGCAGAGCGCCTACGAGTGGGCGGCGCTGCTGCGCGAGGCGGAGGCCGCCGAGGTCCACATCGTCCATCGGCAGGCCGCGCCTGCCTTTACGGAGGCCGACTGGTCCTGGGTCGGGCCGCTCGTCGACGGGATGGTCGACGATCCCGGCTGGTTCCGACGTCTCCCTCAGGCCGACAAAGACGAGGTGATTCAGCGGCTCTATGCCGAGGGACGCCTCAAGGTCGAACCGTGGCTGGAACCGCGCGTGTTGCGAGATGGTGTCCATTGCTGGCCCAACGCCCGACCGGCGTCATGCCGCGAGACGCCCGAGGGCGACCTGCTGGTCACGCTCGACAATCGGCAGCAATTGCGGGTCGACCACGTCATCCTGGCGACGGGCTACAAGGTGCGGATCGACCAGATCCCGCTGCTCGCCAAGGGGAACATCCTCCCGGACCTCGTGACGCAGAACGGGTTCCCGGTGCTGAGCGAGCGCTTCGAGACAAGCGTCCCCGGCCTCTACATCACCAGCATGCCGGCCACCCACGACTTCGGGCCGTTTTTCGCGTTCACGATCGCGGTGCGGATGTCGGCGCGGGTGATCGGGGAGGCGCTGGTGCAGCATACGGTGCGGGCTCGGGAAACGACCAACAGCCGTTCCTCCGCCGCCATAGCACATGGTTCGGGCGCGAGTGGGTCGCCACCGGCGTGACGGGTTGCGCTGAGAACTCTTTCAGGATCGCACGATCTTCCGCTGCGCTCTCGTCTGGATTACCCCAGGAACGCGTGTCAGGCTCACTCGTTCGCTCTAGCAGGGACGAGAGCGCAGGGGTGGACTCACTGAGTGACCGGCGTGGCTCCCGAGACACGCTCAGCCGACCACCCGGCTCAAATTCACGCATGGTTTCGGTCGCGTCCACAACTTTCTCGATTTCCGCGAGTGAGAGGCTTCCATAGCGGGCCAGGACTCGCCGCAGCGAGTATCGATGCCGTGGTTCGAGCGTACTGGCGTGCGTCACCCCTGGCACATCCGACGGCGTGATCGCACGATCATCAGTCATCAACAGATCATGCACAATGCCTTCGGCGCCAAGTGATTCGACTGCGTCGTACACACCAGGGCTAAACGGACCGAAGTTGTACCAGGTCCAATCGATATCGCAAAGACGTTCTCCATACTGCTGCACGTGTTCAACATCTGCGAGAAATACCAGCTTCATAAGCCTGGTTATTCCGATCTCTCGCAGCGATTCATGCACCAGAAAGAAGACGATCTCTCGCAGTGGAGGGGAAGCAATTGAAATCGACAACCGGAACTCCTCTCGCCAGCGCAACGCATTCGAACATGGGCTCTGATCCAGCTTGTCCTACAGCGCCGAAACGAACACAACCATTGTCTGATAAATACTCATTTGGTTGCCTAGACACACCATAGCATCACAGCAATGACAGGCAACAGGCACGGTGGAAGCTTGAGTCAGACCGTCCCCGGCGTCGGGAAGCCGGTATCCGAGTCACTGTCGAGGAAGTCGATCACCAGCGGCCAGCCCAGCTGGACCAGCAACGCCAGCACGATCAGGATCGCGATGATGATCACCCAGAGGCGCAGCCGCCTCCGTCCGGCATCGTCGTAGTCATCATCGTCGTCGACGTCACCGAGATCCCAGATCGGGTCCGGATCGTACGGCTGCTCGTCGTCGGTGCTTGTCTCGTCGCGTTCCCACGGTCGCCGTGGATTCATGAATATCGCCCTTGCGCTGATGATACAGTTGCGTTCGCCCTGATCCGGCACCATAGATGCGCGATTCGGAGCAACCGCTTCGTGCTTCTTCAATAGTAGAATACGGCGGAACGACCTTTACGGCAGCGGGGCACAACGTCAGGCTGCCTTCTACGAGACCCGGAGCGATCTGGCGCCCACATCAGGGGTGCTGTCGAGCGTACAGGAGACCGTCATGTTCGATGTCCTGCCCATTCCTCTCCCCTGGTATCTGACAGGCCCTTTGATGGGGCTGATCGTCGCTGGCCTCTACGCCGTCACCAACAAGCACCTCGGCATCAGCGGCGCGTATGTTCAGGTCGTCGATTATGCGCGAGGTCGGACTATCGAGAGTTGGCGGCTCTGGTTTCTCGGCGGCACCTTCGCAGGAGCGGCGCTGGTGGCGTTGCTGGGAGGCTATCCGCAGGCGGGACTGGGATACGGCGCGCTCGGCGAGTACCTCTCGCTGCCGGCATTGGTCCTCACGCTGCTGCTCGGCGGCATGCTGATCGGCTTCGGCGCGCGTTGGGCCGGAGCCTGCACGTCCGGGCACGGCCTGACCGGCTGCGCCACCCGGTCGCCGGGCAGCATGGTCGCCATGGCGACCTTTTTCGCTACTGCAGTAGTGTTCACCTTGCTCATCCACATGCTGACCGGAGGCGCGCTGTGATCCGCCTCGAGACCGTGTACGCGCTGTTCGGCGTCGCATTCGGATTCGTCTTTGCCGCCGCCGGCTTCAACCAGTACGACGTCATCCACGAGATGCTGCTGCTGGAGAATCTCGAACCGTTTCTGGTGATGGGGTCGGCGGTGATGACGGCAATGCCGACCCTGTGGCTGTTGGAACGGCGAAAGATGCACACCCCGCTCGGAGGCCACCTGGAACTGCGACGGTGGTCGTTCGAACGCAAGCACATCGCGGGCGGCGTGGTGTTCGGCATCGGCTGGGCAATCACCGGCGCCTGCCCCGGAACCGCCTCGACCACGCTCGGCGGCGGAAGCGTGATGGGGATCGTGCTGGTGGTGGGAATCATCACCGGGATCGCCCTGCGGGATGCCGTTGTCGCGCGGTACGTTGTTCAAACGTCAGAACCCATGCCCAACGTATCAAGCTCCTGATCCGACGGATCTACCGCAAAAGTTCCTGAACACAGGCCGCCTTCAAGCGTTGCTCGCTATGCGCCAACGCAACCATGACAGCGAATTACGGAAGACCCGCATGGAGACGGCCCCGGCAGCATCAAAGCCGGGGCCG
>JACCVC010000147.1 GCA_013698305.1 Chloroflexia bacterium | reverse complement strand
CCATGGTCGTGAACACGCCTGATCAGGCCGACACAGGATCGACCACTACGCGTCGATCATCATGTCTTAGACTCTGTTGGTACGCTCGGTTCGATTGAGGTCGGCAGCGTCAGGCGAGACCTCGTCGCACCGCAAAGACGGCGGCGGCGGTCCGGGAGTCCGCGTCCAGCTTGATGAGGATATGCTGGACGTGGTTCTCGACCGTGCGCTCGCTGAGCGATAGCTCACGCGCGATGGCACGATTGGAACGACCGTCGGCGAGCAACCGAAGAACCTGTGACTCTCGCGCCGTGAGCTTGAAGTCCGGGCTGGAAACTGCAGACTCGGGAGCCAGGCAAACCGCCAGCGCCTCTGTGACAGCTTCTTCCAGCGACAGCCGACGGCCCGCTCCCCACAGTTCGGCGGCGGCAGCGGGATCACGGATTGGGGGCAGGGGATTGGCCCGCTCCGCCCAAAGCGCGTCGTGGAGTCCGTGACACGCACCAAACGATGCATGTTCCTTGAGCCACGGTTCTGGTAGTCCCAATGCACGTTGCCTGTCAAAGGTCGCCAAATCGAATCGATACCCATAGAGCTCATGGGCGGCCTCGCAGGCACCGAACAGGCGAGCCGCCAGGTCGATTTGTCTCAGCGCGGCCAGGCAGCCGGCGATGCCGCCGATGGCGTAGGTGAACGTGCGCACGTTGTGATAGCGCCAGGCGATTTCAAGCGTATGCTGATAATAGCCCAACGCTTCGGCTGGAGATCCTCGCGCGCGGGCAGTGTCGCCCAACCCCGCCAACGCCTGAGTTCCATAGATGTGGCTTTCCCCCTCTGCGTATCCGGGTTCCACCTGGCGCGCGAGCGCTTGCCTAAAGATTGCTTCAGACCGAGCGATATCCCCTCGGTTCAAGGCGACACCCCCCAGGATGACGACATCCTTGATCGCGGCGTACCGGACCCAAACTGGCTCGGCAAGCGAGTCGAGAATGGCGAGGGACTCCTCCGCATACGCCGTCGCTTGATCCAGCTTCCCGAGCGCGACGGCCGCAGCGGATCCGAGCTTCAGGCAATACATGACGCCAATGTCGTCGTCCAACTTCCGAACGATGCTCAAGCCGCCATGAGCGAGCTCGAGTGCCCGACGCAGCTCGCCCAGCTGATTGAGGACCCAACTCAGCGTTCCCATTGCCCTGGCTGTTGCGGCGCTGTCGCCGGATTGATCGCGTGCCAGTGCCCGCTCCAGCCACCCTTTCCCTTCGCGGCAGTTTCCGAGGATGACCCACAGCGAGCCCAGTATGCCGGTCATGCGGAGGCTCGACGCAGTGTCGTTGCGCTTTTCGAACCATTCGAGCGCTACCCGGAAGTTCGCATGCTCCGTTTCCGCCCGGGTCAGACGCGCCATGCCTTCCGGGGGCGTCATGAACCAGCTCCAGTCGGTATACTCCGCCACGGTCATGAACCAGGCGGCATGGTTGGCACGAGTCGCCGATTCCTCGCCACTCGCCGCAAGCATTTCAAACGCATACTCGCGAATGGTCTCCAACATGATGAATCTGGGAGTGCAGTCTGCCTCTCTTGTAGCATGAACCAGACTGTTTTCGACAAGCGAGCTGACCGTTTGTAGCGTCTCCTCCGTCGTGCCAAGAACCGCTTTGGCAGCGTCGAGGGTAAAGCCTCCGACAAACACAGCAAGCCGCCGAAATCCGATCTGATCGCGTTCGCTGAGGAGATCGTGGCTCCACGCGATCGACTCGTGCATGCCACGGTACCGCTCCGGGACGTCACGCGGGCCGTCTATCAAGAGTGGCAGTCGTTGTTGCAGCCGCGCGAGAAGCGCGATGGGAGAGAAGATAGCCGAACGGGCGGCAGCCAGCTCGATCGCGAGGGGCAGGCCATCGAGTTGCCGACAGATGGCGGCGACGGCGGAGGCGTTGCCGGGTGTGAGCGTAAAGGATGATTCGCAAGCTGTGGCTCGTTCTGAAAACAGTTGAATGGCCTCGTTCTGGAGCAGTGCCGCAAACGGGAGAGGTCGGTCGGCATCCGGGAGTTCCAGCGGCGGTACCGTATGGACTTGCTCCCCTGACACTCGCAATTGCGTCCGGCTTGTGACAAGGATCTTGAGTAATGGACATGCCGAAAGGATGCCGCCGACAGATGGTCCTGCCCCAATCACCTGCTCGAAATTGTCCAGCACCAGCAAGGACCGCCGGTGCCGAAGGTGCTTGATGATCCCCTCCTCGCCGGCCCCGGGCGTGTTCCGGGAGAGGCCGAGGGTATCCGCGATCGCGGGGATGACATGGGTCTGATCGCGGATCGGCGCGAGGGCGACGAACCAGATCCCATCGAAGGCGTTATCGAACTCGGCGACTTTCAGGGCCAGCCGGGTTTTCCCAACCCCACCTGGACCGGTCAACGTCACCAGTCGCACGCCATTGGACGCCAGCAACGACTGGACCGCCGCGAGTTCGTCGTCCCGACCGA
>JACCVC010000253.1 GCA_013698305.1 Chloroflexia bacterium | reverse complement strand
GCGTTTCCCTCTTCGTCGGCGTCGTCGGCGTATTTTGCCAGCACTTCCTCGCTCTGGAGCAGGTTGCTGAGGGTGGTGATGACGTTGTATTCAACGTCGCTTACCGAAAAGTCGATGTCGTCTTCGTTCATGGTGGTTCCCCTGATGATGCGATGTGCGGAATTGCGTTCATTAAACAATACCGCAATCGTTCTATCTGGCGGAGATGGTTGGTCGTTGAGAGGTCATCGGGCACAAGGCTCGATGCTACGAAGAGGTTGGGATCGGTGTCTCCAGCAGCAGGGCGTCGACCATCTCGCCGGCGGCGTAGGAGCGATCCCGAGGTGGGATCACGAGCAGCGCGTTGGCGCCGACAAAGGACGCCAGCCGCGACGATTGCTGTGCTCCGGTGCTGCTTGCGTGGAGGCGTCCGTCATTCGTGACCACGACGCGACCGCGCTGGTACTCGATCCGGTCAGATGGCGTGGTGGGCACGGTCAGTTCGACGCGGACGCGCGGGCGATCAGGCTCGGTCGCGCCGCTCATGATGCCGATGGCGGGACGCAGGAACAGCTCGAACGTCACCAGCGACGAGACCGGGTTGCCGGGCAGCCCGAAGATGAGCGTGTCGCCTTGGGTGGCGAAGTTGAGTGGCTTGCCGGGCTTCATGTAGAGCTTGCGAAAGTGGACGGTGACGTCCGGAGACTCAAACAGGATCGCCTTGATGTAGTCCATGTCGCCCATCGAGACGCCGCCGGAGGTAAGGATGATGTCGTCGGTCTCCATGCGCTGTTCGATCAGCGATTGCAGATGTTCGCGGTTGTCGGGCGCGAGGCCGATCCAGCTGATCTCCGCTCCGGCGTCGATCACGGCGGTGGCGAGGCTGAAGCGGTTGGCGTCGTAGATCTGGCCGGGTTCCAGTTGTGTGCCGGGATCGATCACCTCGTCGCCAGTGGCGATGATCGAGATTCGTGGCTTTCGGGCGACCTCAATGTCGGCAATGCCGAGGCTGGCGATCAGCCCGATGTGCGGCGGTTGGAGGCGGGATCCTGCTGGAAGGACCAGATCGCCCCGACGAAGATCGGAGCCGACCGGGCGGATGTTGGCGCCCGGTCGGACATCCTCCTGATGGATCACCACATGATCCTCGGCGGGGGAGGTTGATTCCACCGGGACGACCGCATCCGCTCCGGCGGGGATGGGGGCACCGGTCATGATCCGGATTGCCTCCCCGTCGTGGACCTCGGTTTCGATCATCGAGCCGGCAGGTTGGCTTCCGATGATCTCGCGCCAGGGGGAAGGATCGGCGGCGACCACCGCGAAGCCATCCATGGTCGAGGCGGGGAAAGGTGGATGGTCGGCGGGGGCGACGATGTCGCGGGCGAGGATCCTGCCGACGGCGTCCAGGAGCGGTACCCTTTCGGTCGAAAGGCGGGGGAGGCGCCCTTCGATGATTCGCCTGGCCTCATCGGGCGGTCTCAGGCGGTCGAGCTCTTGCAGGTCGGCGTCGAAAATCGGCATGGTGATCCAGTCATCAAGTCGCTACGTTTGGAGAGGACATGGTGCGTCGGTCGGCACGCTGGCGGCATCCTACCATGAGCGGCCTGGATGCCGGCATGAGGTCGGCGACGCCACTCTGGACGGTTAATTATGTACATAAGAATCAGCGAGAGGGGCTGGATAGAAGTCCATCCAGCGCTTCGTGTCAGGAATTCATGGGCTTTTGATATGGCGGGATGCCGACGCAGGGTCGGCGATACGCGAACGTCGGGCTTTCGGCTCGTCGTTCCCGATCAGAAACGATGCGGTAGACGGTCTCGTAGCGAACGTAAATAAGGTGTCTCGTTGTCATTGTGAGAATTTGTACTATCCAGCATTGACGCGCAATTTCGATGTTGCATACACTACGTGATACACAACCGGCAATGCTGCCGCGACGACTTCAGCTTTCCCGCGATGACGCACATTCCTTCCACCCACATATCGCAGATGTTTTCGCATGGGAGACAGCTTTTTGACGACCGCCACCCAACACTCGCTCTGGGAAGAACTGGCCAGGCTCGACCTACCGGACCAACCGGTATCGGGCCTGGACGCGCGAAATCCCGACCAGAGTGACCCGGCGGTGCTGGCGTCTCTCAATCGGTTGGCATCCGCGTTGGAGGCGGATTCGCTGGTCGGGGACATCCCGCGGGTCGCCAGGGCGGTGTTGATGGCCGCGGCGGCGCATGATGGAGACCTGCGCAAGTCGGGTGAGCCGTATTTCGTCCACCCGGTCGAGGTGGCGACCATCCTCGCGCACATGCACCTCGACGCGGAGACGATTGCCGGTGGCCTCCTGCACGACGTGGTTGAGGACACGCCTGTCTCCAGCGAAGAGATCGCCGAAGTCTTTGGAGCGCGCACGGCGAGTCTCGTCGAAGGCGTCACCAAATTGAGTCAATTGAAGTGGGCGCCAGAGCCAGACGGTGACGTTCGGGAAAACGACCAGCAGGCGGAGAGCCTTCGCAAGATGTTTCTGGCGATGGTGGACGACATCGGCGTGGTGCTGATCAAGCTCGCCGACCGGCTCCACAACATGCGCACGCTGGACGCGATGCCTCGCAACAAGCAGGTACGCATCGCCCAACAGACCATGGAGATCTACGCTCCATTGGCCAATCGACTGGGAATCTGGCAGGTCAAGTCCGAACTTGAGGACCTGGCCTTTCGCTATCTCCAACCCGAAGAGTATGCCCGCATCTCGTCCGAGTTGGAACAGCGCGGAGACGATAGCGCCGACTTCATCAACAAGGTCGTCAAGGAGATGGACGATCTGGTCTCCGCCGCCGGCATCCGCGCCGAGATGACAGGCCGCAAGAAGCACATCTATTCCATTTACCGGAAAATGAATCGGAAGAAGCGCGCCTTCGACGAGATCTACGATGTGATCGGCATCCGGATCATCGTGGAGACCGTGCAGGATTGTTATAGCGTGCTGGGGATCGTTCACAGTCGGTGGCACCCGGTGCCGGGCGAGATCGATGACTACATCGCCACGCCCAAGGAGAGCATGTACCGGAGCCTGCACTCGGCGGTGATTGGGCCGAGCGCGCATCCGGTCGAAATCCAGATTCGGACTCGCGAGATGCACCAGCTCGCCGAGTACGGCATCGCCGCCCACTGGCGATACAAGGAGGGCGGCAAGTCGGACCAGCGGCTCGAGGCCAAGATCACCTGGCTGCGGCAGCTGATGGACTGGCGCGACGAGGTGGCGGACGCCGAGGAGTTCGTCGAGTCGCTCAAGTCGGACGTCTTCCAGGACATGGTCTACGTCTTCACCCCGGCAGGGGACATCATCGAGCTTCCCAACGGGGCGACGCCCGTCGATTTCGCCTATCGCATCCACACGCAGGTTGGGCATCACGCCGTGAGCGCGACGGTCAATGGCCAGATGGTACCGCTGTACTACAAGCTGCAAAACGGCCAGGTCGTGAAGATTCGCACCAGCAAGACGGTGAGTGGCCCCCGGCGGGACTGGCTCCAGGCGGGTGACGAGTATGTCAAGACCGCCTCGGCCCGCGAGAAGATCCGGCAGTGGTTCCGACGCCAGCAGCGGGACGAGAACATCGCCCAGGGCAAGTCGCAACTGGAGCGCGAGCTCAAGCGGCTGGGAGTCGAGCGCAAGCTCGAAGACGTGCTGGAGCTCTTCCCGCGCTACAGCAAGCTTGATGATTTTCTGGCGGCGATCGGCTATGGCGGCGTGTCGTCACAGCTCATCGTTTCCAGGCTCGACCAGACGCCCAAGGATGTCTTCCCCGTCAATGCCGACATCAAGTCGCCTTCGTCACCGGCGCGGGTGGAGGTGCTCGGGGTCGGCAACCTGCTGACGACGCAGGCGAACTGCTGCCGCCCGGTGCCGGGCGATCCGATCGTGGGCTATATCTCTCGCGGGCGCGGAATTATCTATCACCACCGGGACTGCACCAACATCGTCAACATGCAGGATTCGGATCGTTTAGTGCCAGTGTCGTGGGGCAAGGAGAGCCTGGCGACCTATCCCGTGCCGGTACGCGTTTCGGCGCTGGACCGCGTTGGCCTGCTGAAGGACATGAGCATCCTGCTGGCGGAGGAACGGGTCAATATCCTGTCGGTGCTGACGCAGACCCATGATGACCGCACGGTGACGCTGTTGCTCACGGTGGAGGTCGAGGGTGTCGGGCATCTGAGCCGGGTGATGCACCGGCTGGAGTCGGTGCGCGACGTGCTCGACGTGCAGCGCGACAACTCCTCGACCACTCGCCAGGCCTGGGCTAGCTAGATGGTGGACCCCAACCGGTCGGTACTTGCGATCGGCGAGTGTCTGATCGATCTCATTGCTGAGGACAATCGCGATCTGCTACACGCTGACCGACTCGCGATTCGGGAAGGCGGGGCGCCGGCCAATGTCGCCGTGGCGCTGGCCCGGCTGGGCGTGCCGGTGCATCTTGGGACAGTGGTCGGGCATGACTCGTTCGGCATTCGGCTGCGGGATGCGTTGAAAGCCGAGGGTGTTGACGTCAGTGCGATGCGCCTGACGCGGGATGCGGCGACCTCGCTGGCGCTGGCGTGGACCAATGATCGCGGTGACGCCGATTTCCAGTTGCTGCGGTTGGCGGATCGGTTGTTTTCCGAGCACGACGCCGACGCGGCGCGGCCAGGCGAGGCGTCGGCGCTGATTGCGGGGTCGGTGATGCTGTCGGACCCCGGCTCGCGGCGAGGCGCGATGGCCGCATTGGCGCTGGCGCAGGCCAACAACGTGTCGGTGGTGTTCGATGTCAATCTGCGACCGAGCCTCTGGCCGACGCTGGCGCAAGTGCGAGCGGTGATCGAGCCATTCTTGCGGGAGGCGTTCCTGATCAAGGTCAGCCTGGACGATGCTCGAGGCGTTTGGGGTGATGAGACGCCTGAGGCCGCTATCGAGCGACTGGCTGAGTATCCCGCGATCACGATCGTGGTGACTGACGGCGGTCGGGGCGTCTGGTATCGCAACCGGGAAGAGGGCATCCGACACCTGCCGGTATTCGCCGTGGATGTCGTCGAGCCGACCGGCGCTGGAGACGCCTTCACGGCGGCGTTGACGTCGCGGTTGCTGGATCGAGGCTGGACGTCACCTGACGACGACGATGTCCGGTTCGCGATGGCGGCGGGGGCGTTGGCGACGACGAAGGCGGGTGCCTGGCCAGGCTTGCCGACGCGGGCGGAGATCAAGGCGTTTTTGTCGGCGGCAAACACGTAGGGGCAGACTCCGTGCCTGCCCGGCGTGCGGAATTGCGCTCGCAAAGACAGCGAATCACGTTGTTCATGGAAGGACTATCCGATGGCTCACAAGATGAACGACCAGGAGATCATGGCATTTCTCATGCAAGAACCACGGACGGGGCATGTGGCGACGATCTGGTTTGCGGTCGACCACATGTGGCGACGATCTGGTTTACGGTCGACGGCAACGACATCGTCTTCGTCACATCGTCCGATTCCGTCAAAGCAAAGAACTTCAGCCGAACAGCGTCTGCCGCCCTCGCCGTGGACGATGACAGCCCTCCGTTTTCGTATGCCAATGTGGAAGGTCCAGTGACTGTCGTGGACGATATGGAACAGGTGCTGCATTGGGCGATGATTATCGCCTCCCGCTATATCGGCGAAGATGGGGCGAAAGCATTTGTCCAGATGGACGGCTTTCCGGATGATCTCGTGTGCCGACTGACACCGAGCCACATGACCGGCATTGCCGCAATGATGGAGCAATAGGCTGACAGCGTCACAGGTTGCTTTGCTCGAAACCTCGGCGGTTATGGCGGAGGTTTGCGAAGGAGAGATGTCGGTCACTATCGGGCCGACGCTACCTGGCTGAAGCTACATGGCCGCCGAGGCTTGGGAACCACCAGCGATAGCCAGCAGGATTGCATATCCATGCCCGTTCTCAATGATTCCGTTGCCATCTCGATAGGCCCGTTCGATGTGCGGTGGTACGCACTGTTCATCCTGATCGGGATTTTCGCGGCGATCGGCTTGGCGACCTGGCTGGCGTCGAAGCGAGGGCTGGACCAGGAGTTCCTGCTCGACATGGCGCCGGTGGTGGTGATCTCGGCGCTGGTCGGGGCGCGGCTCTACTACGTGCTGCTGCGGTGGGACTACTTTCTCGACAACCCGTCCGAAGCGCTCAACATCCGATCCGGCGGGATGTCGATCCACGGCGCGCTGATCGTCGGGGTGCTGGTGACCTGGTGGTACACACGGCGTCACCGGCAATCTTTCCTGACGTGGGCCGACCTGATCGTCCCCGGCGTGGCGCTGGGGCAGGCGATCGGGCGGTGGGGCAACTGGGCCAACCAGGAGGCGTACGGCACGCCGAGTGACCTGCCGTGGGCGGTGACAATCGATCCTGACAACCGTCCGGCCGGGTATGAGGATGTGGCGACCTTTCACCCGACGTTTCTTTACGAATCGCTGTTCAACCTGGCGAACGCGATCCTGCTATTGTGGCTGGTGTTGCGAATGCCGAAGAGCGGCTGGATGCGGGCAGGAGACGTCATGGGCATCTATCTTATCGCCTATGGCGTAGCGCGGTTGCTGATCGAACGGATTCGCACCGACAGTCTGACGATTGGTCCATGGCCGGCCGCCTACTGGCTGAGCCTGGCGCTGGTGCTGGCTGGATTTGCGGTGATGGTTGGTTCGCGATGGTTGGATCAGCAATCGGGAGATCAAGTGTCCGAGTCGGAACCGTAGGGATGGACCTCCCCGCAGGGAGTCGTCCACCTGGTTCGCCGCTTGCGGCGGACAATACTGTGATGACGATGTGCGTTGCAATGGAAACACCCCGTGACCGACACCATTGTGCGAGCTTCGCTCAGACCGGGCGGACGACTCCTGCCGAGGTCCGCCCCTACGAATCGAACCGGATTATCGCCAGGGAGTTATCCGGATGCCGTATGCCGCCGAGAAGCTTCTACGCCCGATGATGGTCCTGCTGGTCGCGATTGGGCTGTTTGGGACATCGCAGCCGGGGTTTGTGTATCAGGACGAAGATGACCAGCGCTTCGCTGATCTGGCGGCGATGCCGCTCCCGCCACATGAGGTGGACGAGGCCGGTTTTCAGTTCGCCGCGGGAGGGTATCTGACGCTTCAGGATGCGCGGTACCTGATCGCGCAGGATCGTGAGGTGGAGGCGGGCCTAGTGGCGGAGGCGCTGGACGCTGCGGCGTGGCAACAGGGGTATATCCAAACACTCGTGCTGCTGGAAGACCGGAGTATTCGCACCAGCACGCCGCTGGCGGCAATCGAGACCACGATCCACGAATTCGCGGACGATGAAGGGGCGGAGCTGATCGCGGCGCTGATGTCGGGGGCGCTCTTGGAGGATGCTGAGCTGTTCGACCCGGCGGTCGACGAGGCGACGACGTATCGGGTGGTGACGTCGCTGGATGACCGGCTGGTGACCATCGTTCGCCTGGACCGGCTCGTAATCGAGGTTGTCTCCGCCGACGCGACCGGCACGCCCGACGCGACGGAGCATGCGGAGCTCGTGCGATCGACGCTCGGGCGGGCGCGGTCGGTGATCGAGGACGACGGTTCCGGTCTGAGCCAGCGGATCGTGCCGCTCGCCGATTCCCGGCTGATTCCGCTTGCCATCGCGCCCGAAT
>JACCVC010000232.1 GCA_013698305.1 Chloroflexia bacterium | reverse complement strand
TGATGCCGGAGCCGGGTCAACCGGACCCGGGCGTCGACGTTCCGGGCGACAAGATCGTCATCCAGCGGAAACGAATCGAGATCGATATCGACGGTGCGGGTGCTGCCAACGTCTTCCTGGAGCAGCGTCGCGACATTGAGCCCGGACTCGTTCCGGAGATGGAATTCCTGGATATCGCTTGTCATCATGACTTCTAACGAACGAGCCTCGTAACACGTCCAACGTGCGGACCAGGCTGTCGAGGTCATGCATGCGCACGAAGACGCCGGGCGCGAACCCCGGCGTAACCATCAAAGTATAGGGTATAGGCAGGGGGCGGGGCAACGTAAAATTAATGGGTGGAATAAGAGCGACCGGCAATAGGTGACAGGCAGGCAGGGTCTGGGGCAGCCGTCCGTTTCAGAGCCTGTCGACCAAACGAAGCGGCAGGCGGACGAGGCGTTTGACCGGGCCCACCAGGTGGCCGTCGCAATAGGGTTAGCCGAGAAGGGCCAGATCTACCAGGACTACCTCGACCACCAAGGATAGTGCGCTGAGGAGCCGAGAGAAGCTGAGCGCCTTGGCCGGCCCGCGTACCATTGCTTGAACCGGCAGGCGCTCCGGGGTACCGGCTCCGTCATGAGGGCGATGCCCATCGGCGTGGTGTCAAGCAGAGTCTATCGAGTAGCGGGAACCTCGCCCGCAGGAGATTCTCACTACTTTCCTTGCACTGAGGAGCCGGTACTGGCCGACCGGTCGCGACCCAGTCATGCGTTACATCTCGATCTCGAGTCAGGCCTGGGCCGCCTTGGCCTTTTCGACCTCGCCCTGCTCGACATTGAGTTCCTCGTCGCCGTGCTTTGCCTTGAAGATCACGGCGTTCACCTCGGCACCGAGCAGCAGCACGGCGGATGAGATGTAGATGTAGAGCAGAAACACGATCACACCGGCCAGGGAGCCGTAGGTCGCATTGTAGTTGGCGAAGTTGGCGATGTAGATCGAGAAGCCGATGCTCGCCAGCACCCAGAGGAGCACGGCAATGACCGATCCCGGCGAAACGAACTGGAGCGGCTGGTCGACGTTCGGGAAGAAGTAGTAGACCAGCGCGACCGCCAACATCAGCAGCACAATAGCGACCGGGATCCGCAGCCAGGCCCAAATCGTGACAAACACGTCACCAAGTCCGATGTGGCCGGCAAGCCACTCCATCGTCTGCGGGCCGAGCAGCATCAGCGCGACCGCGGCGATCAGCACAACGATCAACCCGAGGGTGAACACGATCGACAGCGGATACTTCTTCCAGATCGGGCGCTCCTCCTTGACGTCGTAGGCGACGTTGAGGGCATGCATCACTGAGCGCACGCCGCCGGCAGCTGCCCACAGCGCGGCGATGAGGCCGAAGGAGAGCAGGCCGCCGTTCGCGCCGCCCTGCACCTGATTGACGATCCGCTCAAATGCGCTGTAGAGGTCGCTTGGGAAGGCGCCCCGCGCCTGCTCGAGCATCCAATCGAAGAAGTTCGTGAGCCCAAGCGCGCCGAGCAGCGTGAGCAGGAAGATCAGGAACGGAAAGATAGCGAGTACGATGCGGTACGTCAGCGCCGCGGCGTAGGTACTCATGTCATCGTCCATGAAGTCCTTGAACGCCCGCTTGCCAACGCCGACCACGCTCAAATTGTCGAATCCTGGTACACTCATGCGTCTCTCCCTAACCCATTGCCTCCGCCGTCGATACTCACCGGACGCGGTCGCCTCATCTGGACAAGATCAGACGCGCACCTTCGCAGCGGGAACCTGCAGGAACTGTGCCAACCTTCGACGCGACTAACCGAGACGAGGTGGGGTTTCATCGAGCTCCCGCAGGTTCCGACGTGGAGTGAACCCGAAAATGCAGGTTTGGAGAGAGGGCGGCTTTCTTGGGGTCGGTTCTGCCTACAGCAGCGTTGTCTCTGCCTGATCAAATGCTACGTGTAGACGATCAGAAATTGAGTCAATGGTGCTTGGATTACTGGAACGATTTATGGACGGGGAAGGCGCGATTTCACTAAACGGGGCCAAGGAGCCGATCACAGCTTACTGGGTTCAAACCTCAGTATCACGAGGGAGCAACATGAGGCGATGTCGCAGAGGGCCAAGGACATCGCTAATCGAGGGGGAAGTGGAAGGACGCCAGACTAGGGCCTGTCTGACGAATCCAAAATCGTCGCGCGGCGAGCGATTCAGTGGATGTACGTTCGCGCCTTTACGTAGTTCCACAAGCGTCGATATCATAGTCGTGTGATTCGTCAGACAGACCCTAGTCCGCGGGCGCGTGTGGCGGGTCACGAATTGGTCGTAAGCCAAGCTTCGAAACCGATTCGTGCCGGAGGGCTACTCCCGCCAATGCGCCAGCACGAGGTTCTGTCGAAGCGCCTCGGCCAGGTCAAGCTCGTGATGCTCATCAATGACGAACGCGTCTTCATCGGTCGTGTCTTCCGTCTCGTCGCCTTCGAGTTCCCGATTGTCCGAGAGGTCCGCGCCGCTGCGA
>JACCVC010000223.1 GCA_013698305.1 Chloroflexia bacterium | reverse complement strand
TCCTCGTGGGCATCGACCAATTGGAACGGCGGCTCCATGATCTCGCGCACCAGGCGATTGAGCACACCAGGGTCGCGGAAGATCTGGTCCAGCAGCATTCGCTCCTGCAACGAGCCGACGATGCTCTGCACCTCGATCGTCTCGCCTGGCTCCGGTCCAACGCAATCCTCGTCGGCGGTGGAGCCCTCGCCCCGTACGATCGGGAGCTGGCTGACACTGTACCGGTTGAGCAGCTCGATCGCCTGCGACACGGTTTGGTCGCACGACGCGGCGATGACATCCGGCATCTTGCCGGTGCGCTCCTCGATCAGGTTGCCCATGTGCGACGGTCCATGGAACCGCGCCAGGAAGCCGTTCTCCCGCATCCAGTCGTCGTTGTAGATTTTCGAGAGGTAGCCGCGACCGCTGTCCGGTAGCAGCACGACTACCATCGCCTCCGGATCGTCGAGCCGGCGGGCGACCTCGACGGCGGCGTATACGGCCAGCCCGCAGGACCCCCCGACCAAAATGCCCTCTTCGCGGGTCATGCGACGGGTCATGGTGAACGACTCGGTGTCGGTCACCTGCACCCATTCGTCGACAATGTCGCGACTGAAGGTTCCCGGCCAGAAATCCTCGCCCACGCCCTCGACCAGGTACTGATGGATCTTGTCGGTGGTGTAGATCGACCCCTCGGGGTCCGCTCCGACCACGACCACATCCGGATTCTGCTCCTTGAGGTACTGGCCAACGCCGGAGATGGTGCCGCCGGTGCCGACGCCCGCCACGAAGTGGGTGATGTTGCCCTCGGTCTGGTTCCAGAGCTCCGGTCCGGTGGCGTCGTAGTGCGTCTGCGGGTTCATCGGGTTGAAATACTGGTTTGGGGAGAATCCGTTGGCCACCTCGCGGGTGAGCCGTTCGGCTACCGAATAGTAGCTCTTCGGCGAATCGCGCTCGACGGCGGTAGGGGTGGTCACGACCTCCGCGCCATAGGCCCGCAGCAGCTGGACCTTCTCGTTGGAGACCTTGTCGGGCATGACAAAGATGCAGCGATAACCCCTGACCGCCGCCGCCATTGCCAGCCCGACGCCGGTGTTGCCAGAGGTTGGCTCGACGATGGTGCCGCCGGGCTTGAGCCAGCCGCGCCGCTCGGCCTCCTCGATCATGCGGATGCCAATACGGTCCTTGACCGACCCGCCCGGATTCAGCATCTCCATCTTGGCGTAGACCGGCGTGCGTATGCCCCGCGTGACGCTGTGGAGGCGGATCAGCGGCGTGTTGCCGAGCGCGTCGATCACGTTGTCATAGACCCGAAGGTCGGCTCGGGGTTCGGCGGTGGCTGCGTGACCGGCGCGTTCGGCCGTCATGCGTTGTGCGCTGCGTAGGCTGGTCATGGCGCAGAAGTCCTCTTTCATGTGGTGGGAGGCAGATAAAGGTCGTGTGCTGGAGGCGACAGGCGCGGGACGATATCGTCACTGGCGATATCGTTGTGGGGAGCAACCGGTTCCTGACGGCAACGCCGGAGAGGTCAGCGGTTGCAACGCCCGTCGCCGATACAGGCGCAAAGGCGGCAACAGGGGGAGGTGCCGGTCAGCGTCCAGCGGTCGAGCAGGCCGGTCACACATCCTGTGGTCTCGAAATTCCAGGACATGGTTCGATTGTGGGAGGATGCGGTGATCGCCATGGCGACCTTCTCCGGCATGGGGTGGCCGACGGCGCACTGCCCGACCAGGAAAACAAACTTCACTTCGGATAGTTTACGCCATCCGGCGGTGCGGTGGCGCGCTGGAGATGTCCTCGGCGAGATGATCGCGTACGATGCGCCAGTGGCGAGTGACGGTGCGGCGGCTGACGCCCAGATCGCGAGCGATCACGGACAGCGCCTCACCATCGCCAATATGACGCCGAAGGATGACTCCCTGGATGTCGGGCAGGCGCTCGGCGACGGCATTGAGCAACGCTCGGGCTTCGGCGCCGGCGGCGCTGCCGTCGTGGAGCCAGTCGTGATCGCCGATCGGCACGAGTGTCATGCGGGGAGGAACGCCCCGGCGGGCGACGCCTCGATAGACCGCATCGCGAAGCCGCCAGGAGAAGTTGGCGAGCACATAGCGCCCGAATGGCCGCTCCGGGCTCCACTGCGCGATCAGCTCGTTGAAGACGATCCAGGCTTCCTGCTCGACATCATCACGGTCCCAGAGACCGACCTGGTCTGGGCGGGTGCGCGGCGTCGGGATACGGCGGATAAAGCGGATCAGCTTGGGGCGAAACGCGAGAAATAGCGCGGCGCGGGCGTCCTTGTCACCGAGATGAGCGCGTTGGACTGTCGGCGCCAGCCGCCGTTCCAGGGTGGGGCCGACATCATCGCCGGCATTGACGACCGGGACGAGCACCGGGGCATTGCTGGCGTACTGCTGCCACTCTCGAGCGCGGCGTTCGAGGAGGCGACGCCGCAGCCGGGACGTCTGTTGGGCAGGAAGAATCCGGGACGTTGACATGAATGTGAGCCTCCATAGGCGGTGATCGGAGCGGATCGAGATGGAGGCTCTTCGGAGCTCGGGGCGTGGGTTGTCGGTGTCGGGATCAGGTGTCGCCCGGTCCAGGCAACGCGTCGAGATCGAGCCGGTGTTCGGACGCGCACCGGGGGCAGACGGTCTGCACGACGCCGCATCCGGAGACGTGCCAGTACCGGTCCCGGACCTTGATGTTGACCTGGCCGGCGTCGGTCCAGGTGGCGAGCAGCACTGGCGGCTGCTGGCAACCGCATTCCCAGCGGTGCGACGGCGGGGTGACGCGAAGCGTGCGAGGCTGGGCGTCCGATGTGGCGGTGTTATGGCTCGGCGACGTCATGGTCGATGGTCCCTTCCCCGAGGATCGCGGCTGTTGATTGTCCATGTCATGAGCCAGTGGGCCGATCAGAATATAGAACAAATGTTCTAATCAGGATTCTAGTCAGCGGGGAAACGATTGTCAAGGCGTCATGCTCTGGTCCTCAATCTACCCGGCTTGGCGCCCACGATGTCCACCTCCAGCGCACTGACGTGCCGACCACGATTCCAACGAGAATCGTCAGTCCTGGTGGTGTCCCGATCTCATGGCAAAGCAGCACCGCGATGCTCGGCATTCCCGCCGCGAACGCGATCAGCTCGCCCTTCAGGAAGATCCTTGGCGTCTGACCGACGATCATGTCGATCATCAGCCCTCCGCCAACGGCCGTGATCGTCCCCAACAGCACAGTAGGCCACGGCCCCAACCCCACATCCAGCGAGCGCAACGTTCCGGCGACCGCAAAGACGCCAATCGCGACGGAATCTGAACCGAGGCTCAACCGGTTGAGCCTGGCGATCCTGCTCGCGCATACCGCAACGACGAACGTGGAGAGAAACACCGCTGGCAGGTATCTCGGCTCGACCAACGCCAGCGGCGGCCCATCCTGCAGCGATATGTCCCGCATGATGCCGCCGCCGGGCGATCAACGCACCCGTCACCGCGCCTACAAAGACGCCCCAAGGATGTCGACAACGTCAAACCAGGCTGTTGAGTCCATCCTTGCGCCTCTTGAACAGCATGTGGAGACGCATTGGCGTCACACCGGGTTCCCGGAGAGAATACCGTGAAGTGGATTGGCTGCATACCAACGATCATCATGCCTGGAGAAACGCGGTGTCAGGGCTCATTCCGCTCGACCAACTCACGCCACAAAGCCGCCGCCGCGGCATCCTCGCACTCTCGATCGGCGCCTTCTTCGCCTGGGCGGGGTTCTTCATGATCATCCCGCTTGTGGCCGTTCATTATGTCGATAATCTTGGCTGGGCGGCAGGCACCGTCGGGATCGTGCTGGCCGTGCGCCAGTTCACCCAGCAATCCTTGACGACGCTGTTCGGCGTGCTCAGCGACCGAGTCGGACCCAAGATCCTGATCTGCTCCGGCATGTTGCTCCGCGGCGCGGGATTCGCCGCGCTGGCCCGGGCGGAGTCGTTCTGGCCGGTGCTGGCCGCGGTGGTCCTCTCGGCTCTGGGTGGTGGGATGTTCGAGTCTCCCAAGGCCGCAGCCCTCGCCGCCTTCTCGACACCGGAAAACCGCCAGCGGCTATTCGCCAGCATCGGCGTGATCAGCGGTCTCGGCGTCACGCTCGGCACCCAGCTCGGCGCGTTTCTGATTCAGATCGACTTCGCGGTGGTTGGATACGCCAGCGCCAGCGCCTACGTCGTGATCTTCGCCGCGATGTTCCTGTTGCTGCCGAACGTGGCGGTGTCGAGCGGCCCTGTTGGCTCGGTCGTGGGGATGAAGCTGGCGTTCGCCGATCGCACCTTCATGCTCTACCTGCTGATCCTGTCGGGATTCTGGTTCTGCTGGACCCAGTTCTCGATTTCCGTCACGCTGGCGGCAACCAGCATCACCGGCACGGAGACCGCCGTCGCCTGGATCTACGCGGTCAACTCGGTCGTCACGGTCGGGCTCGGCTACGTGCTGCCTCGCTACCTGGAGCGCTGGCTGTCGCCGCTTGGCCTGCTGATCGCGGGCGTCAGCACGACTGCTGTTGGCCTCGGCCTGATCGCCTTTGCGGATGGGTTCCCGGTGTTGCTTGCCGCCGCCGGCGTCTTCGCGATCGGCTCGGTGCTGGCGCGCCCTGGCGAGCAGACCGTCACCGCCAACCTCGCCTCCCCCACCGCACGCGGCACGTACTTCGGCGTGGCGGCACTGTCGCTGGCGCTCGGCGGCGGGCTCGGGAACTTCGTCGGCGGCACGCTTTTCGACCTGGGACGGTCGCTGGAGAGGCCGGAGCTGCCGTGGGTCGCGTTCTTCGTGGTCGGGATGGCCTCGGCCATCGCGCTCTGGCTACACCGGGCAACCCTTGGCCAGGTTCGGGAGGAGCCGCCAGTCACACCTGCTCAAGCGAGTATCCTTGAGACGGAACAGGCGTCCACCCGGGTGGACACTCCCCTGCCCCACCGCCGCGAGATTCCTCGATCACAATCGGAATGACAGAATCTAATGATCTTCGCTCCCCTGCCCCGCCACGCGCCGATGGGCATTTACATCCACATCCCGTTCTGCAGCCATATCTGCCCGTACTGCGATTTCACGACGTACGCCGGCAAGGAGTCGTTGATCCCGCGCTACGTCGACGGGCTGGCGCGGGACCTTGCCCGTCAGGCGCAGTCAGTTCAGGATCGCGAGATCGTCTCGGTCTTCATCGGCGGCGGCACCCCGTCGCTGCTCGACGGCGATCAGATGCGCGCCGTGCTGGACGCCTGCCGGGACAACTTCACCCTTGCCCCCGGTTGCGAGATCAGCGTCGAGACCAACCCGAACAGCCTCACGCAGCCGTTGCTCACCGCTTACCGCGACGCAGGCATCAACCGGCTCAGCATCGGCGCACAGACCATGGACCGGCGTGGACTGCGCCGCCTTGGCCGCCATCACGAATCCGACGATGTGCTGGTTGCCCTGGAAAACGCCCATGCCGCCGGATTCGAGCGGGTCAGCGTGGACGCCATTTTCGGTTGGCCGGGCCAGTCGCTGGACATCTGGAAACAGGATCTGGAGACGCTACTCGGCACGCCGCATCCCCCCAACCACCTCTCGCTCTACAGCCTGATCGTCGAGCCGGGCACCCCCTTCGCCGACGCCCAGGCACGGGGCATCCTGCACATGCCCGATGACGACGCCACCGCCGACATGTACGAGCTTGCGATCGACACGTTGCGAGACGCGGGCTGGACCCATTATGAGATCGCCAACTGGTCGTGGCATCCCGGCGACTACTCCCGCCACAACGCGCTCTACTGGCAACACGGGGACTATCTCGGTGCCGGCGCGGGAGCGCATGGACACCTGGATGGGGTCCGCACCATGAGCCATCTGTTGCCGGAGCGCTGGTGCGAGGCCGTCGAGAACGATGGGGATACGGTCTCGAATCGCGAGTCGATCGACGTTCGAAACGGCCTCACCGAGACGTTCCTGATGGGGTTGCGTTTGCTCCAGGACGGCATCTCCGCCGACGCCTTCGAGCGACGGCATGGCGTGACGATCGAGGAGCTTTCCGGTCCCAATATCGACGCGATGGTCGCGACCGGGCTGGTCGAGCGGACCGACAGCGGCATCCGCCTCGCCCAGCGAGGCGCGATGCTCGCCAACGACGTCATCGCCAGGATCACGGAGTTCGATATGGCTGCGGCCCGTTCGCCGTAACGGCGAATTACGCGTTTTCGGGGGACCGCTGGTCGGACGCCGCCTTCTTGTCCTTGTCCTTGTTGGGCTGACGGATTACCTCTTCCGCCTCCAGCCCGGTAAGCTGGTTCACGATCCGCAAGATGTAGAAGATGGTGATGAACAGCACGACCATCACCGGCAGGGTGATCACCGGAAAGCTCAGCGCAGTCATCCGGCCAAGCTCGCTGTTGAACGCTTCGGTTCCAGGATTGCTCGTGACGACATATCGGGCGAGCCCATAGTTCAACGCCGACGACAGCAAGAAGGCGCTGGCGAGCATGTAGGTCGCCAGCGCGGTCCGCCGCTCGTATTCCTCCACAGTCCCCCGCTCCACCAGCGCCGCATGGACCTTGTCGCGGTCGAGCATCTGGTCGAGGAGGATCCGCGCCAGGGGCCGGTTGATCCAGGCAGAGATCAGGAGCGCCAGGGCCAGCGCCAAGGGGATGGCGGCTTCCTTGATCGCCACCAGCTCCGGCGGCAACTCCAGCAGCGCAATGCCGCCGGTAAGCATGACGCTGACCACGCCGAGCACCGGCGTCCAGCCGATCTTGCCCTGCTTGAAGATGTTGTAGATGGCGTAGCCGAGCGGGAACGCCAGTGCCACGATCACGCCCCAGACTGGCCCGAGGTCGTCTTCGCCACTGAACCGTGTCAGAATGACCACCGGTATGACGAGCGTGATGAGAATATTGAGCATGCGAGGGTTTCCTTCAGGGAACGATACGTGAACGATTGGAACCAGCGCCGCGCCCACCCTGTTTCATGATGGATCGGCATGCAATGTACCCCCAATGGTACCCGGAATTGACAACCCGCGGATGACCGGCCCCACCTGGTCATGGGCCACAGGAGCGACACCCCGCAATGGCTGACATCGCCGCGCGATTTCAGAACACCGTTCGACGGCTCGACGCGCTGATCGCCGCGACTTCCGCTTCGACTGACACGACCCGCGAGGCGGTGCGCGAGCGTGCCCGCGACCGGATGACTCGGTTGAGAGCGTTTCTCGATCATCTTGGCCGGCCCGCCGAGAGTATCCCCAAGGTCCACATCGGCGGCACATCCGGCAAGGGGTCCACCACCACCGCGCTTGCCGCCATCCTCACCGCGGCGGGTTATCGAACCGGCGTCCATACGTCGCCGTATCTCCAGTCACCGAGCGAGAAGCTTCAGATCAACGGCGACCTTATCGAGGCCGAACGCTTCATCCGGCTGGGGTCGCACCTGCTCGACGAGCTGGAACGCTTTCCCGCCGCCGATCACATCACCTATGGCGAGGCGTGGATCGCGCTGGTGATGCTGTTCCTAGAGGACGTCAAGGCGGACATCGCCGTGATCGAGGTCGGCGCGGGCGGGAGGTTCGACCTGACCAACATCATCGATCCGGAGCTGGCGATCATCACCTCGGTCGGGCTCGACCACACGAACACGCTCGGTGACACCATCGCCAGCATCGCCTGGCACAAGGCGGGGATCATCAAGCCAGGGCGTCCGGCGCTCAGCGCAGTGCGGCATCCAGACGCCCGAGCGCCGATCCTTGAGGAAGCTGCGGTGACCGGAGCAAGCTTGACGGAGATCGATTTTGAGCGCGACATCGAGGTGACCGGCATCGCCAGCGCTTCCACAACGTGGACCGATCGAGCGACCGGGCAACAATGGTCCATCGGCATGGCGGGTCGCTTCCAGGCCAGAAACGGCTATACCTCACTCATCGCCTCTCGGATCCTGTCAGACCTCGGTTGGGACATCGACGATAACGCCAGACGGCGGGGATTGCGCACCGCTCGCATCCCTGGCCGGGCGGAGTTGATGCCGGGCCGTCCGCGCACGATGCTGGACGGCGCCCACAACGGGCAGAAGGTCGCCGCCCTGGCCGACGACCTCCCCTACCTGTTGCCGGTTAGTGATGGAGGTCGACGGATCATCGTCCTCGGCGCGCTGGAAGCAAAGCACGTTGACGGCATGGTGGAGAGCCTGCTTCCCCACCTGGACCTGCTGGTTTCGACCTCGCCGCGGGTGCTTGCCAAGGAGGCCAAGACCGCCGAGGCGCTGATGAGCGCCGCCCGCGAGGCCGGATTCGAGGGAACGATTCACGTCGAGCCGGACCCGATCGCCGCGCTGAGACTCGCCCACAGCATCGCCCGAGCCGGTTCAAAGGACGCTGTTCTGGTGACAGGTTCACTCTACCTCGTCGGGAACGTCCGCCAGCACTGGTACCGTGCCGACGACATCATCGAACAGCACACGCCCTGGCCAGTCCCCGATTCTGCCAATACGTAGGGTGCGGACTTTGTGTCCGCCCGGTCACCTTGACAGGCGATTACGACAAACCCGCACACGAGGTGCGGGTTTACCTGACAAGCAAAATCTACCGATCCTCTGCGCCTAATCTTCCTCGGCGAAGTGCTGTCGGTACAACACCAGGCCAGCGACGGTGGCGATGGTGCCGACGATCATCAGCCAGATCCCGACGTCGGATTGAAAGTCGTTGGGTTCCAGATACGACACCGCGATGCCATAGATAACCACTCCGCTGCTCGCTGTGACGGCGCCCAACGAGGCGACGATCCGACTGATCTCCAACATCCCTGTCTCCCGACCGTGGCAATTGTAGCGAGCTACGGATAGCCGTCATCCCGACGACACACCGCAGGTTCCCCATTCCATATTATGCTTAGCCTACCGGAAACCGCCATGGCCGTCGAGGGCAATGTGATCGCCTTGCGGTATCAGCACCCGGCCCGCCTGACCCTTGCAACCATCCACCCGGGTGGACTCGATCGACACCTTTACCTTTAATTTAATTGAAGGGATACCGCCATGACCAAATACTGCCCGGAGGGCGACGGCGCGTTTGACGACTGGGTGACGTCCTGCCCGGAATGCGGCTCGACGTTGACCGATAACGTGCCCGACGACGCGTTCATGCGGCAAGCCTACGATTCGGGACCACCCGTGCATTTGCAGACGGTTCCAAACGAGATCGAGGCAGGAATGCTCAGCAGCATCCTGCGCGATGCCTCGATCCCGGTGCTGGTCCGCCCTGGAGGTCCCGGGCTGGGCGCCTGGGCGTCGGCGGCAACGTTCGAACACGCCGTCTACGTGCGAGAAAGCGACCTCGACCGGGCGCGCGAGATCTTGTCCGAGATCGAGGTCGTTGACGACTTGGAGAACTTCGAGGAGTACGACGATCCTGATCGGTGATCAGCGATCGTCATCGCCATCACGCTCGTCCGTTCGGAGGATGCTGCAAATCGGTGACGCCGGCTCCCCGAGCCCGCCCGGCTGCCATCACTGGTTGCCGCTGGGATAGGTGATCTCGTACCCCTCTCCCCGGCGCGGAATGACGATCGACAAGATCTGGCGAGAGGCGCGGTCGCGAATAGCCGTCACCTCGACCACCGCGCTGCGGGCCATCGCCTCGGTTCCCGGCTCAGGCGGCATCACCGGCGCGTAGCTTTCGCCCAGGTCGACCCCAAGCAGCCGTCCGCCGGCGCCGATATCGACCGACCCCGAACACCCGGTTTCGACCACGTGCTCCAGGTCGTCCAGCATCGCGCCGACGTTCAGCCGAAGCACATTCATCCGAAGATCGATCTCGATGCCGGTGACGATAAACTCATCCATGCGCATCTGAATGCTCGTCAGGCAAGGCGCGGCGTCCCATCGTGGCCATGAGCGTGTATCCATCCTCGGTTTCAGCTACGCTGATTTGCTCCAGATAGGGATGTCCATGCTCGCGCCTCTCCCCTGCTCCCATGGCCAGGAACCCCCAGGCGCGATGCCCGTCCTCCGTATCGAGATAGCCGCTGAACTCGATCTCGTCGAGCCGACCGCCTGATTCCGACCACTCTTCGAGCACAGCTTCAATGATCCCGGCCGGCAAATCGCCGAAATCGGCGACAGCAACCTGCCAATGGCGAATCTCGGATCCAGACGCCCAATCGTCCGCCGGCGCCAACGCCTCATTGAGCGCCAGGCAGAGCCTCGCCACCAGCTCGCGCCGCCGAGGGACGAATATGTCGATCCTGATCTGTTCATCGGTGTGGGACATGGAGACATTCCTTGGAGGCAGGGTAACTCGGGCGTGAACGTGCTGGGCAATGCGCCGCTATTCGACTCTCCCATCATCGCACACGGGCCAGGGCACGATTTCTGCAACACTACCTTTGTCCCAAATGGGAAAAGGGAGACGTATGCGGTACGGCGCGGCAATGCGGAAGGGAACGTGGTGACGGACGATTCGTCGAATGACAAGAAGAGCGCAATGGAAATTGTCAAATATCTGTTCAAGGATATACGAGAAAAAGACCTGACCAGCGTTGCAAAGCAAATCGTCTATGACGTGCTGTTCGCAATCGCTCCGCTGCTGATCTTCATCACGGCGATCGCCGGGATCATCACCCGGCAGGTCAATGCCGACCAGCAGAATCCGGTGGTGCCTGTCATCGATTGGATGGAAGAGAATCTGCCATCGGACGCGGCGGAGGTGCTGAGCGGTCCGGTCGAAAGCGCGCTCACCACGTCGCCCGGCTTCCTGGTCTCCTTTGGCGCGATTCTCGCGCTATGGGGTGGAAAGAATGCGGTTGCGGCGGTGATGAAAGGGTTGAACTTCTGCTATCACAAGGAGGATAGCCGGTCGTGGATCAAGCGGCAGTTGATCGCGATCGGGCTGACTGCCTCGGTCGGCCTGGCGCTGGGCGTGACATCGCTGGCGCTGGTGATGGGCTCACAATTCGGAACACGACTCTTCGAAGCCGTCGGCCTAGAAGACACTTTGCCCGGCCTTATCTCCATCCTCCGCTGGCCGGTTGCGATTGTCCTGCTCGTGCTGGCGGTGACCATGCTGCACTATTTCGGACCTGACGTGGAAGCGCCTGTGAGGTGGTTTCTACCGGGCGCCATCGTCAGCGTGGTCCTGTGGGGCGTCGCGATCTTTGGGCTGCAGATCTACTTCTCGATCGCGGGAGACTTTGAAGCGTACGGGATCTTCGGCGCAATGCTGGTATTCATCTACTGGCTCTGGGTCATGGGGGTCGTCATGTTGATCGGCGGCTCGTTCAACTACGTGTTTCACCATCCCATCCCGAACGAGGACGAGGGTGAAGCGCCCGAACCGGCCGGCGCTTCCACAGGTTGATCGTGTCGTTGTGGTTTCACGTGAAACGTTCATTCCGCAAGCCGTCCGAACGCCAGGGCCGCGTGTCCATCATGCTATGCTCTTGTGGCAGTGATTCTCGTCCCTAGCCTACACAGCCCCTGACGATGAATCCAATGACGGTGCGAAACCTTCCGCCTACCCCGCTCGTTTGATGGGCAGGGAGAGGAAGGAAGGTACCCGAATCCAATGGAATCTACGGTGAATTTGACATGGGCGGGGGGGCTGCCCACCATTGCTTTCGGGAGACCATACGTGTCGATCGACGATCAAATTCTCGTCGACCGTGCGCGAGCGGGCGATCAAGCCGCGTTCTCGCAACTCTTCGAGCAGTATCACGCCCCCATCCTGAACTATCTGCATCGCATGGTCAACGACCGCGCGCTGGCTGAAGACCTGACCCAGGACGCCTTCATCAAGGCGTACAAGGCGTTGCCGCGCACCCGTGACGACCTCGCCTTCAAGGCCTGGCTTTACCGGATTGCGACCAACACCGCCATCAGCCATCTCCGACGCGGCAAGGTCATCAAGTGGCTGCCTTTCGTCGGCGACCGGGAAACGGGCGCCGAAGCGATTGACCGCTCCGTCGCGCGCAAAACCGATATCTCACGTGCGCTCGATGAATTGCCCAATCATTACGCCGCCGTGCTGCTGCTGCGGCACTATCAGGGACTGTCAATCGCGGAAACCGCGCTCGCTCTGGACATTACCGAAAATGCCGCTAAACTTCGCCTCTTTCGCGCGCGCAAGGCGTTCGCGAAGGTCTACGACAACGATCCGGACGCTATCGGCGGGGAGGATCTGACATGATCACGATCACGCACGCTGAAGCGCAGGCGCTGATTTCCGAACGCCTGGACAACCCACTGGATACCTATATTGACGATGTTCTCAATGGGCATCTTGCGTCCTGCGAGCAGTGCCGGGCGTTCGCGGACAGCAGCACGCGGCTGGCGTCGTCGTTGCGCGCGATGCCGTTCCTGCCCGCTAGCCCCGTGGTGCGGCAAAACGTGTGGGCAGCGATCGAGAGCCAGAGCACGTGGCAGCAGCGTCTGTCCGGCGCGCTCACCGGCCAGACCGCCGCGATCGTTTCGACGGCGGCGATCGCGTTGATCGTCATCGCCTTCTCGGCGGTCGCGATCATGCGACTGGTCGACGACAACGGCGACGGAGATCAGGACACGCGCCTTGCCGCCGGCACGCGTGAGAGCCTCGCCCTCGCCACGGAAACCGCCGAGACGTCGGAGTTGACGTTTGCGACCGAGGCGGCGCCCGTGTCGACCACAACACCCGAGCCAGAGCCGACCACGGAAGCCGTCGCGCCCACCGATGAGCCCCCAACGCAGACACCGGCGACCGCGACCGAGGCGCCCACAGAGGAACCTGCGCCCACCGAGACGCCACCTGAAGACACTGATCTGGCCATGGCCGAGACGGCTGTTTCCGCGCCTACGGATGCGCCCACTGAGGCGGCGGAGCCTGACGACGACGCGCCGACCAATCTCACCGGAATCACCGGAGATGAGTTCCCGAATTCGGACGCCCCAACCGAGGAAGTCGAAGAAGAGTCAGCTGGGATCAGTCCCGCCAGCCTGATCGCGACATCGTTGCCGCCCACACCAGCCCCAGCGCCGACGGAGGCGTCACCAACGGAGACACCCGTACCCGCGACCGCGACACCTTTGCCGACCGAGTCGCCGGTTCCCGCGACCGAAACGCCTGCTCCAACGGAGACGCCGGTTCCCGCGCCCACGGACCCACCAGTCGAGGACACACCGTCTCCACCAGATGAGCGTGATGACGAAGAGTCGTCGCCGCTGATCGTGCCCGTGGACGGAATACCTGTGGAAGCGGATGATGACTCTGGCGCGCCCGCCGAGCCGGATAGCGGTGTGGGTGGCCAGGCCAGCGACGATGGCGACAGCGACACGGCTCAGACGAGTGAGGCCCTGGAAACCGAAGCAGATGTCGAAAGCGGCGACGGCACCGCCCCGGTTATCGGGCCACCGGGCGGCGACAACGACGAGGATTCCGGACCCGGCGGCGACTCCGGGCCGCGGACCAGACCATCAGACGATGACGATGACCAGATCATCGTGCCGATCGACGATGATTCGTCCGATCCTCCGGTAATCGACGGCGATTCCGGACCCACCGCAATTGACGATGATGATGACGTTCAGGACATCGTTGGCGCGTTGGCCCCCGAGGGCGATTCAACTCCGGCGATCGATGACGTGGATCAGGATGGCGAACAAGCCGATATCGAACCTGGCTCCTTCGATCTGAGCAATTCGCCGGTGTACAGCGACGGCACCATCTCGGGTTCACCCGATGAGCGGCTTGGATTCACTGACGATCCGATTTTCGGACCCAATCCGGATGGCGTGTCGCTCTTCCGGGACGATCTCGACGTGCAGCCAGTTTCCGATGGAGAAAGCGAAGCGCTGGCGATCTGCGCGGGCGGAGATTGCGTCGAGGCAACGTCCTCGAGTGACGATGTCGCGTTCATCGACGAGTCGATCGGCTGGGTCGACAGCACCCTGATCTATCAGCGGACAACCGCGGATCAGGCGGTGGAACTCCGCGCGGTCGAATGGAACGGCGCACCGGTATCGGATGAGGGAATCGGCAGCCTTGATGGAAATGTGACGGCGCTCGGCTCAGCCTATCCCGTCAACATCGGCACGCTGGTGCCCACGGATTCCGCCTGGCTGCTGGTCGAGGGCGGGAGCGTGCAGGTGATCGATGGCAACCCGTATGGCGATGTTCAATTGGTGCGAACCAACCACGCCGACGGCTTGATTACCTATGTTGCTGGCAGCGAGCTGATCGTCGCCAGCACGTCGTCACCGGGCACCGCGATCAACTCGATCCCCTTCAATGGCGTCGATTACGATCTGTCGCCGGACACGTCAACCGTGGCGATCAGCACCGGCTCGGGCATCGAGCTCTGGAGCCGCGATGGCGCGTTCATCGGGGCAAGCGATTCCTCGATCGACACGGGCAGCGTCGTTTGGCGAAGCACCGGCATCATCTTCATCGACCAGTCCAACGACCTGCTCCGCCTGCTCGATCCGGCTGCTCTCCAACCATAGCGCCTTCGCCATGCGGCGTTTGGAGTTGAGGTCCACCCAGGTGGACCTCGGCACTGCCGTTCCGGGGCGATGGTAGACTTCTGCATCGCCGCGGCATGCCGCAAGTTGCGTCGTTGCAGGGAACCCCGTGCCCAACCCCACCAGCTCCGTTGAACCCATCCGCCATCCGTCGCTCCGCTTTGGACGCACCACCGTACAGGTGTGTGCCGGGGATGCGTTCTGCACCGATGCCGACGCCATCGTCTGCCCAGCCAACCGTCGTGGGATGATGGTGGCTGGCGCCGCTGGGCTGGTTCGCTTGCGCGGCGGCGCGGATGTTGAGCGCGAGATTATGGCCCAGGCGCCGCTCACCCTCGGCACGGCGGTTGCGACATCCAGCGGAGATCTGACTAGCGTCGGAATCCAACTGGTCTTACACGCCGTCGTGTTCGACGATCTCGGCGGGTCCACGCGGCTCGACCTCGTCGAAAAGGCAGTTGCCAGCGCGCTCCAGTCAGCGGAGCGGCACCGGGTAAGGTCGCTCGTTATCCCACCGGTTGGTTCGGGTGTCGGCACAGGTCGGCTCACGCAGCAGGACGTCTACGTGGTCGTGGTTGACGAACTCGCCGGGCATTTGCGCCGGTACACCTCCCGGATCGAAACGATCACCATCGCGTGTCCTGACAAACGCGACGTTCGCGACACGTTTGCGTTGCTGCAACAGGCCTATCAGTTGTGGTGGGAACTTCGCTCGACCTGATTTGTCCAGACATCAAGATTGCTGCATACATCCAGACGAGGTCACTCCATGTCATCAACGGCTCCGCGCCAGCGCGCGACTCCGAAATCCTGGCGATATCAGGCAGACGCCTGGCGCTGGAGCAAAAACTACGATGATCGTTATGTCAGTGCGTCCCTGCGCCTTCGAGGCGGGACCGTGCTTCCCGCCTCGTTGCGAGCAAGAATCCTGGCGATGGGCATTCCATTCGACATCATGGTCGAAACACTCCGGGAGATCAGGAGCCTGAAAGACTGGACCAATGCCTGGATCGAAACGGCCCAGCGCTTTCTCGGCGACTTTCGCCGCCAGGTATCGGGGAACCTCCGTCGTGACGCGGCCCAGGCACGGATGATGGCGGGGTTCTGCTATCACGTTGCCCAACTCTTCCCCGGCCCCGATCCGCGGACCCCAGAACATTGCCGGACCACCGCGGCAACGCTCGTCGCCCAGGCGCTCCCCGATATCGCGCCGCACGCACGCAAGGTCAACATTCCTTGGCGCAACCACGACCTGCCCGCGATTCTCGTGCCCGGTCCTGACTCTCCCGAACCCTCGGCGCTTATCGTCTCGATCAACGGCGCCAGCACCGTCAAGGAGGAGGTGATGCGATGGTCAGCGCCGTTCGACCAGCTCGGGATCGCCACGCTGTTCATCGACTCACCCGGCACTGGCGAATCCCGGCACCTCGGACCGATCTCTCCGGATCACGATGATCTTCTCAACGGTGTCTTCGAGATGCTTCGGTCCTTTCCCGTGGTCGACCCGCGCAGGGTAGGGGTACTGGGCATCAGCATCGGCGGCAACCTGGCCATTCGCTCACTCGCTTACGACCGGCGCATCGCGGCGGCCATCGCGGTGACGCCACCGTACGAGCCAGCGAGATGGATTGAGCATGCATCGCCACTGCACAAGGCAGAGTTGAGAGCATCCCTGATTGATGGCGGCGAGGGCAACGTGGAGGAGATCGCCGCATCCTTCTCGTTGCACGACATGGCGCCCACGATCCAGCGACCGACGCTGATCGTGGGTGGCGGCCGCGACCTGGTCGTGCCGCCGAGCGAATCGACCATGCTTGCCTCACGGCTCGGAGCGCTGTCGACCCTGGACTGGTATCCGGAAGGAGGGCACGTGCTTTACAACGAGCTACCTGCCTGGACAACCGACGCCGCCCAATGGTTCCACGCGGTGCAGGCGGACCAGTCCACCCGGGTGGACGACCGCATCCGGGCGGCGGCAATCTACCGGGAGGCATTGTTCAACGCGCCGCCGAAGATCGAGTGGGATGAGTCACAGGAGTCCGCCCGGTTGTTATCGCCTGAAGAAAGAGACATAACAAATATTGATTGATATGAAAGTGGCGTGAGCCAGGCGGAGGAGGAAGGCCACAAGGGCCTTCCGTACGGGCCGTGCCTTGTGCCGGCCCTCGTCCGTTGCATGAGGGCAGGGCAGGGAGGGCTATCGATTGAACCGGACGCCGAGCCGGGCGGCGATATCGCCGATAAACAGCAGCACCGCCAGCAACGTCGGGACCCACCACACCGCCCGAACTTCCTGGCGGGCGCTCGCGTCGGCATCGCCCTGGAATACCGATGCCGGCTCGTCGTCCAGATCGAATACCCGCCCACCAGTGCCGACGGCAATCGCGTTCAGCAACTCCGCGCCCTCAACTGAGGGTTGCCACTCCTCGCCCGGCGCAAGCGTCACGGCATGCCTTTCCTCGATCGATCCGTCGGCGATCTCCATCACCCAGGCAGGACCGGTCTCCACCGGAATGGAGACGCCACCCGCTGATACGGACGCGCCATCGACAGGACCGGCAACGATGTCCCCGCTCTGATCCCTGACCCTTATCTGCGCTGACGATGTGAGGGCGAGTGAATCACTGGAGATGCTTACGATCGCCTGGTCACCCGACTGCTCGACGCCGACCGCGAATTGCTGATTCGCCGGATCGGGGAGCACCCAGGAAAGCGCGTTGCCCCAGAACCGGTCGTACCCATCCCAGGTTGCCCAGGTCGAAGCAAAATCCGAGCCGCTGTCGCCGGTCCATGCGATCACGCGACCGAGACCGAACTGCCATTTCACCAGCAGCGGATCGCGCCGGTCCGAGGCCAGCACTACCTGCGCGCCCGGTCTCGCGCCGGCAAAGTTGTACCCATCCAGCGGCGGCATCTCCTGCGTCGAGACGTTGGACATGATCGGGCTGGGCGCCAGCTGCACCGGCGCGAATGACCCGCGCAGCACCGACTGGCTCCCGGCCGCTCGCGCTTCTTCGAAGGTGATCTGTGGAATCTGCGTGGCATCAGAGACAAAGTGGTAGCGGCCATTGCCCTCCTCCGCCAGATCCTCCAGCAGGCCGACATCCGCATCAGTCCCAAGCGCAAGGGTCGAGACGGTGATGCCATCCGCGCCGGCGTCGTCCAGCAGCCGGAAGTAGCTGTCTCGCTCCGCGCCACGAGATCGCCCGTCCGACAACACCACGATGTGCCGGACATCGGCATCGACGTTGCGCAGCCCGTCGATCGCCACCTGCAGGGCGGGGAATAGCTCGGTGCCTCCGTCCGGGTGGAGTTCCGAGATCGAGCCCTTGATCAGCGACGCCGGGTCTTCTCCGGTCAACGTCATCATCTCCAGCGCCCAGGCCGGCTCGTCGTTGAAGGCGATCACTCCTACCTGATCGCCCGTCACCAGAGCGCTCGCTGCGGTGACCACGCCCTGCCGCGCCAGCTCGATCTTGGACTGCCCGCTGGTGGATTCGCCATAACTCATGGATCCGGACCGGTCGATTATCAGCAACACCGCCACCCGCGGTCGGTCGCGTCCGTCGGTCACCTTGACCGTGACGGGCAGCATCGACTCCAGCGTGGTGGTCGCGTACGCGCCGGGACCGAAGCTGGCCGTGCCGCCCAGCACCATCACGCCACCGCCGGAGCGGGCGTATTCCTCCAGCGCCGTCTGGGTGTCGACGTCCAGGTCCCAGGCCGGCACATTATTGAGGACAATCACATCCCAGACGGCGAGGTCGTCGGGCGAGTTGGGCAGGGTAGGGGAGTCGATTGTATCGATTCCGAATCCCTGCGTCTCCAGCGCATCGACCAACTGGCCGCTATTGCCGCCCACCGGGCTCACCACCGCGACTCGAGGCGCATCGCGCACGATGATTCCGAGCGGCCACTGGTTGTTCTGCTGGACCGCATCATCGAAACCGGCGCCGGAAAGCTGGACGCTAAGGACGTGGAAACCCGGATCGAGATCGGGAACGGCAAAGGTGACGCCGGCGCCAGCCCCATCCAGCGCCACCTCCCGCGATTCCATGACGTCACCGTCGGCAAGCAACTCCACGGTCGCGGTGCCCGGCTGATCCGATTCGACGTAGGCGGTCAACTCCGCCTGGCTTCCCTGCCACGTGACCGACGGTCCCGACACGCCCGAAATCCGAAACTCGCCCTGCTCGACGCCACGCAGGCGAACGACATCAACCGGGACACCGGCCCCGGCCAGCGCGTCGATCTCCTCGCGGGCCTGACCTTCGGTTTCGGCGCCATCCGACACCAACACGATCCGCGCCCCACCGACCGGCAAGGCGCCGGTCTGGCTCAACGCCGCCTGAATGTTGGTGTTTTCGGTCTCGATCCCTTCTACGTCGATCAGTCCCGCCAGGCTCACCCCGGCGGCGTCGCCGGGACCCCCAATTCGCTGGACTGTGCCGCCGAAACCCGCCACCATCACTGCGTCGTCGTTGCCGGCGCTATCGATGGCCGCCTCGACCCAGCTTTGGCCGGCGTCCATCGAACTCGGTTGGACGCTGCCGCTGCGATCCATCAGGAACATCGTGGTCGAGCTCGCGCCATCCACCAAAACGACCGGTCCGGCGAGCGCGACGATCAGCAGCGCCAGTATCCCGGAGCGAAGAGCCATCGCCGTCGGCCGAATACGATATCGCACTCGAAAGAGCAGGAAGGGCAGCATCACCGCGACCGGGACGGCAAACACCCACCACAGAAGCTCCGGTCGGAACCAGGAAAGCGTCATGGCTGTGTCCCTCCCGGCATCCGGCGGAACCCGATCGAGCGGGCCAGCCACGCCCACCATTCCAGGCTGATCACGGCGATCCCGACAAGCACCAGCAGCGGCCAGAGCTCGACCAGCGAACTCGACTCAGACGACGATTGCTCTCCGGCCTGACTCCCGACGCCGTCAAATGAGAGGTCCACGACATCGGGTTGCGAAAGCGTGGCCTCCGCGCGGTCACCGATACTCACGGTCATCGCGCCGCTGTCGACCTGGAACCCGCTCGCGTCCAACAGCCCGATGGTCCACTGTCCCGGCACCGCCGAGACAGGCAGCGTCACCGGCTGGGTGGCGCCGTCCGTCCCCGGCAGGTCGACCACCGTCCGGCGTCCCTCCGGGTCGACCAGCTCGACCGCCAGCACCTCGCCCGGCACGTCAAACGTCATCGTCTCGCCGGGGATTGCCCGACCACCCGCCGTTTGGCCGGCAAGGGCATCGACCGTCTGGGCGATCAGGACCGGGAAGCTCACCCGGTCGGCGAAGCTCGAGCGGGCGGGGTCGATTGCGAATGCGACATAGGGCTGGTCATTGACCGTGCCCCGCCAGATCAGCGGCAGGGTCGCAACCTCGTCGCTGCCCGAGGCGATCACCTCGGCCTCCGGTGGCAACACGTAGATCGGGGTTTCGCCGAACAGCACGCCTTCCAGCGACACGTCGCGCATGATCGGGTCGTCCAGGCGGATATCGCCGACTTCGGGATTGGGCGCGACGCCACCTATCTGCCATGCGTTGTCCAGATCCGACGGTTGCACCAGCAGCATCGGCGCGTTCGGGACATCGTCCGGCGATGGCGCTGACCCATCGTAGACCACGAGGTCGGCTCCTGCCGCGATCTCGACGATCCCCGGCGTCGTCGATGGATAGACCTCCACCCGCGCGCCAGGCAGCACCTCCAGCACCCGCTGCACCGCTCCCGGCAGGTCGGAGACCAGCACGACGGATAAACCGGTGAGCGTATCGCCAGCAAAGGACACGATCGCCCCGTCATCTTCCGGCAGCGCATCGTCCACCACCATCGAGACCGTCACCTGTTCCATACCATCGGGCACGCCGAACTCGAACGTCTCCGACTCCCCGGATGCCAGCGTGATCGTGCCGGTGGCGATGTCGGCGTCTCCGGCTCGCGCCACCCAGGGCAGGGTCTCGGTGGCCGGGCGGTCGTGGAGGACCGTCGCCCGGATCGAACGGTTGCCGCCATCGCCGATCACCACCGTGTCCACGATGGCGACATTGCCGCCGCCTGACGCTGGTTCGCCCACCAGCACGACATCCACCGCCACATCGACATCGCTCATGGTCAGGCCGCCATCGGTGACCAGGGTGATACTGGGCGCGAGGTCGGGGAGCAACGAACCGTCGATCAGGGCCGAAACCGCCTGTTGATCGGGCACGCCGCCCGGTACCGGGCGGTCCGCCAGCCAGTCGCGCAATTCGTCGACCTGGGTCCCGTCGACCGCTTTCTTCCAGGTTGGATTGCCGGAGGCGACCACGATGGTGACGCCGTCTCCCTGCTGCCAGGAATCGAGCACCGCTTCAACTTCCTCACGCGCCACGTCCCACCGTTGGCGACCGTCGTCAGTCCGGGCAAGCATGCTGGTCGATCCGTCGAGGACGATCACGTGCTGAACGGCGTCGGCCCGTTGCCCGATGAACCCCGCGACGTCAGGCATGGCGGGGCGCATGAAGGCCAGCGCCAACGCCAGCGCCGCCAGCAATTGCAGGATCAGCAAAAGGCTGATCGGTGGTTTTCGCCATCGCGGGGACTCGCGGGACTCGCTCGGCACTCGCGGCCAAAATGCCAGCTGTGGAAAACGCACGATGCCGGGCATGCGATGGCGCATGTGCAACACGACGATCGCGCCTAGGGTCAGCAGCCCGAGCGCGCCAAGCGGGAACAACCAGGCCAGTGTCATGAGACGATCACCTGTGCCCGCTCCAGCGCCAGCAACACGTCTGGGTCAAGGCGAGCGTCGGTGGCGATCCGGATCAGCGGCGCCGAACGACGGCGAGCCACGCCATCCAGCTCTTCCAGCCAGGCTGCGCGTCCCTCGCGATACCGGCGCACGATGTCGGGGTGGAGATTGACGCGCTGCCGCATGCCGGATTCCGGATCCTCCAGCTCAAAGACATCCTGCGATGAAGAGAGTCCGGCGGGGTCGACCTCGGTCGGATCCTCGATCTGCATCAGCACGACCTGCCACCGCTCGTTGGCCAAGGTCGAAAGCGACCGGTTCAGATCCGCCGCCGAGACACCGATCAGGTCCGTCAGCACGAACAGTAACCCCGAGCGGGAGCGCCTCCGCGCATAATACTGCATAGCGTCGGTGATCAGCTCCGAGCCATCGGCGGCGCGGTCCGAAAGATGCATCGCGAACGGCACGACCATCGCTCGACCCTGCAACGGCCCGAAGCTCTCGCCCAGCTCGTCGGCAACGCTAGTTACCGTCACCCGGTCCGTCCGCGACAGCGCCAGCCACGCCAGCATCGTCGCGACCCGGCGAGCCATCTGCGCCTTGGGCTGCCGCTCTGGCGATCCCGACCAGTTCATGGATGCGCTCATGTCCACCAGGAAATGCACGTCAAGCTCGGTCGTGACCTCGCTCTCCCGCACATACAGCGTGTCGAACCGAGCGTAGGCGTTCCAGTCGATCCGCCGCACATCATCACCGGGCGTGTAAGGCGAATAGTCGCTGAACTCAGGCGCCGCGCCGCGCCGACGCGACCGGTGCTCTCCCACCAGGCCGTCCACCGGCCGTAGCCCATGGTTCAGGGAGAATTGCCGCAGCCGCCCGATGGTCGCCTCGTCAGGCAACAGGCCGGATGCCAGCGCGCCCCGCGCCTTGACGTCATCGCGCCGACCGCCAGCGGGCGTTTCTCCAATCCGCTCCGGCCACAAGCGTCGTGCCCGTTCGATCAGTTTCATGGCGCGCCTCCGTCCCGGAAGTAATCCTCGACGAGTTGTCGCCACGTTTCCGGCACGGCATTGGGATCGGGCCCAGCTGAGCCAGATGTCCCGCCGGCGGAATCGCCAGATGCCGCGCCCACGCCGCCGCCCGAGCCGACGCTCGATGAGCCGATGTCGGACCCGGACCGCACGCGGTCGTCGCTCGACCCCTGGAGCGTGATCGACGCGTCGGTATCCGGCACGTCGGTCGTGGCGGAATCTCCGTCGCCGCCATCGCCGCCTGGCGGCGGATCACCGGCCTCGCCTTCGCCCGCTTCCGGGGCCTGGTCCTCGTTGTCGAGATCGCTCCCACTGCCGGTGTCAGATTCAGACTGTTCGTCAGTTTCTCGCGATCCGCCGCCCGCGCCGGAACCCTGCGCGCCGCCATCGTCCTCACCTGATTCTCCGGGCTGGGATGCATCGCCCGCCGCGCCGGGCGCCTGCCCGTCATCGGAGTCGGGCGAACCCTGACCCTCGCCACCGATTTCGTCGGATGTTCCCGCTGGGGCGTCCGCGCCCTGCCCGGGATTCTCGCCACCTTGCCCCTGCGATCCTTCGCCTTCGCCCGGTCCGTCACCCTCGCTTCCGGGATCAACGCCGCCGCTGGCCTCCATGCCGGAACCCGGATCGCCCGGCTGCGGGGCGCCGCTGGAGCTATCCCCCTGGCCTGCCTGCGGCTCGGACGGCGCGCCTGATTGCTCCCCGCCGTCGGATGAGGCCTCGCTCCCACTGGAGCTTTCGGACGACGACCCGGGAAGCTGGCTCTCCGACCCATCCTGTGAGATCACCGATTCACCGGTCTCCTGGATCCGTTCGCCAAGCTCATTCAATGCGCCGGTGTCCTCGCCGGACCGCACATCGCCCGCAGCATCCTGGGCGGCCTCCGACAGCTCTTGATTCTCCTCAGAGACCCGCTCCGAGGCATCGTCCAGATCGTCAGCGAGTTGTTGACGGTCGGCTTCGGGAAGCCGCATGACCTCGACGGCGGAGTCGCTCAGCTCCTGGTTCGCCTCGGCGTAGTCGCCCTCCGCGATCGCGTCACTGGCGGGGGAGGTGACGCTGCTGCCGTCGAGCGCCTCGCCGATGGCGTCGAGATCCTCACGGGCCTGGTTGGAGTCGCGAGAGATGTCCTCAACCTCCTGGAGCGTGGCGGCGTCTGGTATCTCCGGCGGCTGGACCTGTTGCTGCTCTGCCTCCGCCAATCGCTTGGAGATCGGCACGAAGCCGGGAATGCCCGTGGCGGACACCGGGGCGACCTGGCCCTCAGGCGGTTGCGCAATCAGCAGGAACAGCAACACGACCGCAACGATGCAGACCAAGAAGATCTCGCGAACTGGTAGCCACTGTTCCCGTGAAATTCTCGATCGGGAGCGGCCCAGCGCATTGGCGGCGTCGGCAAGTTGCAACTCGTGCATGCCACCGGTTCGGGAGTCGTCGAACCGCAATCCGGTCACGGCGGTCGTGATTCGCGAGCGCAGCGCGAAGGTTGCGTCCAGCATCTGGGCAACATGGCGATAGGTCGGTCGATGAAACATGCGCAACGCCAGCCCGAGCGCCGCGCCTCCGAGCACGAGCGGCAGCAGTTGATAGACAGTCGGGGAGGGGAGCGCGCCGGCCTGCGCCAGCAGCACCCAGAAGATGCCCGCCACCCCGCCCAGCCACGCGCCGCGCAGCAAGAGCGCCAGCGCCCACGTCAATCCAAACCGGAACCGTAGATCATCCAGTTGGTCGAGCAGCCACGCGCCGGCGCTGCCCGCCGGGACGTCGATCATCGGCGGCTGCGTTCGCCGGGGCGATCCGGGAGGTGGCATGTCGTTGCCAACCCACCACGGCGCCCACAGCGCCAGCCAGGCGAGGTGACCGAGGGAAACGTGGCGCCAGGAACGGAATCCAACCCGGTTCGGCAGCCTCAGTGACGGGTAGGGGAGTGTAGGGCGGCGAATGGAACGCGGGAACGCGCGGGGAGAGATCATGTCGCCACGTCCCGTCGCGTCCTGTCGAGCATCGCTGGCCAATGGGTCCGAGCCGGCGCCCGGTTCCAACCCCAGACCAGCAGCCAGCCAACGAGCAGCACCGCCGCGCCGCCGAGGGCGAGCACCAGCCGGAACAACCGGGCATCGAGCTCGTCGACAAGACCCTGAGCGCCAGCCACACGATCGGCGTCACCGAGCGCGGCGAACGCGGACCCTGCCTGGATAGCATCCTCACGGGCGGCGTGCATCGAGAACCAGTCGGCGGAGTCCGCGTGTGCCTGCTCTGTCTGGGCAATGGCATCAATGCCACTGGTGGCAAGGTTGCGCCAGGAATCGACCAGGCTCGCGGGCCGGTGATCCTCTGGCAGGAGCGCGTACTGGTCTTCGGCGCGGTCGATCAGGACTGAAGCGCGGGCGTACTCGTGGTCCCGCAGCGCCTCCTCGGCGTCGGTCATTAGCGCTTCGGCCTGCATCCCGACCGAGCCCTGCGCGGCGACTCGCTCCGCTTCGGCGCTGCCAACACGATCATCGAGCGCAGTGGTCAGGAGCAACGTCTGATTGGCGCGGTCGACCGCCGCTTCGTACGCACCACGGGCGAACAGGTCTTCGGCGGGCTGGAGGTCCAGCGCCGCGAAGAGGTTAGATCGCCAGCCCCCGCCAAACCAGGTGCCGAGGAACTCATCCCACGACGCATCGAGCCGCTCCGACGTCTGCCCGGTAACATAGACGATCGCCCGCGCGGGATCGTCCGCTGACGTGTCCGTATACCACGTCGCGAGATCGCTGATGACGTTTGCGCCATATCGTTCCACGAGGAAGGCGGCAAGGGCGACGTGGTGCGAGGCAACGGACTCGTCCAGCGTGACGGAATTGACATCATCAGCGTTCACCATTTCTGACCACGACGAGAGTTCGCCATTGAGGTAGCCCTGCTGCACGATCGACGCCAGCCGCGCCTGCTGCGCAAGCACGGGAGTCTCCAGGTACCGAGCCAAGCCGTCGACCAGCGCCGCCGGCATCGCGCCACCGGACGCGTCCATCAGCCAGCGCCGGGCGATCAGGTGGCGGAACCGGTTCTCCGCCTCGATCTCTGGCAGCGCCAGCCATGCGTCCAGATCGACCATCGCGACCGTGGCAGAGTCATTGACCCACGTCTCCGGCGCGACAGCGATCCAGGCCGCCCCTGTCGGACGGTCGGCGCTCGCGACGAAGCGGACTGCCAGTGCTTCGTCGGGACGCGCCCCGACGACGACTGTGGTCATCTCCTGAATGTCGGACAGCACCGGCTCGAGGTCAGTGACCAGCGACCGTGACGTGACAGCGCCGGTCGATTGCACCCGGATCTCGACCTGCCCGACGGTGTTGTCTTCAGTCGCGGATCCGATGTCCGATCCGTCTTCAGTCTGCGCAGTCGCCGACAGCGATGTTGAAAGCAGCATCGAGACAGCGAGCAGGCCGACGAGCATTGCCTGGAACATGCGCGGTAGTGGGTTGGTTCGCTCCATGGCATTGTCCTGTCCTGAAGCCATCATGTGGCCACGGGGGAACCAGAATATCCTGTTTCGTTATGCTTCGGCTCGTCTCCCTCGTCCATGCGCCTTGGGCACAGTGCCGGAATCAGGCAAGCCGAAAGGCTATGGCAAGTATACCCCCACAGCGCCGAACGACAGGGTTGCCATGGCGACATGACCGTCGTCTCCCACCTGGTCTTCACGGCTAGGCATCCACGCACTCGATGGGGTATCGTCAACACGGTACATTTCATTGAACCGTTGACCTTCTGATCCGGTAATCAGGGTTCAGCAC
>JACCVC010000219.1 GCA_013698305.1 Chloroflexia bacterium | reverse complement strand
CCGGCCATGCGCCAGGGTGATTTGTCGTCAGCGAGGGAGGGGAAGCCATGCAGGCCGGAACGGTCCCGGGTCACCATCGATCATCTGGAAGGTCCCGCGGGCTACCCTTGCTGCCCGTCGCGATCATCGGTATTGTCGCGCTGATGGCGCTGATGGCGCTGACGTTCCGGTCATCGCTCCCGTTCCTTTCCGATCCACCCGATCCCTACGGCACCACCCTGCCCAGCGCGTTTCTCTACCAGCAACAGCGAAGCCTGAGCTGTGAATACGCGTCGCTCCACATCGCTACCACCATGACCGGACAGAGCGTCTCGGAGTACGCCTTCGATGACGTCGTGCCGCTCAATGAGAATCCGCACCTGGGATATCGCGGCGACATCCACGGCGAGTGGGGCAACACCACCGACTACGGGGTCTACAACGGACCGCTGGAGACGGCGCTGACGCAATTGGGCGTGCAGAGCGACGCCTTCTACGCCGTCGGGGACCGTGCCGCGCTGACCGACGAGCTCGATCTCGGGCGACCGGTGGTAGTCTGGCTGGCGTTGTGGGGAGCGGGTGGCAGCTTCGATGCGTATTCCGCCGACCGCACGCGCTACCAGCTCACTCAGGGGATGCATGTAATGACGGCCTACGGCTACGACGAGTCCGGCGTCTACCTGACCGACCCCGGCACGGCCGTCTACCAGTTCTACGACTGGCAGGAGTTCATGTGGATGTGGGACATCATGGACGGGATGGGGCTGAGCGTCTATCCGTGATCGCAATGACCGGGCTGAAGCGACCGGATGGCATTCCGGTCAGTCACCCGAGAATGGTTGCTGTCGGCGTTCGAGGTCACCGATCCGTCGCTTGAGATCGGCGATCTCCTGCTCCAGCCGACCGATCTCCCGTGCCTGATCCCAGGCACGCGCGTCGAGTTGGTCGCGCCGCGACGGGGATGGACGGTAGACTTTGAGCAACAATGCAACCAGCGAGACCACGAGGATGATCGGCGCGGCGGTAATGATCATCCCAATGATGAACTCCAGCAGCATGGATAGGATCCTTTGATCTCATGGCGGTGGTCGTGCCTCCATCCTATCATGCTGCCGATCGCTTACCCTGAGGCCGTTCCAGTGTCGCTACTCCACCTCGCGGAGCAGGATCTCGATGCGCAGCAGGCGGTCGTCGACATCCTTGACGGTGTCGTTCAGCTCGGTTCGCAGCATGACGAGATCATCTTCCCTCCGCCGGACGCGAAGTTGCAGATCGTTTCCGCCGCTCGCGACCTGCATCGCGTGGCGCTTCTCCTCGATATCGCTCCACTTCTCGAAGGCGGCATATCCAAGGCCACCGATAATCGCGACAATCGGGATCAGTACCCACACCGAGTTCGCCAACTCGCTCATACCTGTCTCCTGTTCGATTCCCAACGTCAATCTGTTGTACAGATAGCGAGGGTCTATCTCGACAGGATTTGCACTCGACTGAATTTGGACATGGAGAGCGAGGCGAACTGACATGGCAACCCAACGACAATCTCTCTCGTACTATCTCGACCTGAGCTACCCGTATACCGTCGTTCCTGACAACGGATCCTTCTTCGTCGAGTTTCCTGATCTTCCGGGCTGCATGACACAGGTCCGAAGCGAAGGTGAAATTCCCCAGGCAGCCGAAGAGATCCGCACACTTTGGATCGAAACAGAGTACGAAGAAGGCGAAACCATACCCGAACCCATGATGTACTCCGAGTTCAGTGGCAAGTTCGTGACGCGGATTCCGAAGTCGCTGCACCGCGATCTGGTGATGGCCGCAAGAGGAGAAGGGATCAGCCTCAACGCGTATGTGGGGCATCTGCTCGCCGACCGGAACGCCGCGGCACAGGTGAGCGCAAGGTTGGACGGGCTGGAATCTCAGTTGTCGGCGCTGAGCGATCAGATGCGCGAGACCGCCGCCTCGGAGCGCCAAACCGCGTCAGTCAGCTAGTCCGGCTCACGGCACTCACGAAACATGGTCCCTCGACCGAAAATCCTCGCAAGTCAGCCGCATCACGTACTCGGCGCCGGTGTTGGCTGCTGATTCTTCATCGACGATGTGGACCGTCTTTCGCCAGGTGAACCCGATCTTTTCGTACGCTCGGATCGCCCTGGCGTTGCCCGGGTCCGGCGCGATGATCGCCACCTCGGCCTGCAGCTTGCCGAACACGATCTGCTCCAGGAACGCCCGGATCACGACCGCGCCATAGCCCCGGTTCCTGGCCCAACGCTCGCCGATGAACAGATCGATCCCGACCGCGCCCTGGTCGACCCGCATCTGCCGGGCGTAGTCGGCGTGGTCGTCGATCACGTAACACTGGATGTAGCCGGCATCCCCGCCGTCGATCTGGATGATGAAGCTGCGGTCGCGTCTTTCGCCGCGAATCTTGTCGCCGTACTCCGCCCGCAGCGCAGCATGCTCGGTCGAATCGGAGCCGTACCAGGGCGCGACATCGGGATCCTCCAGCCAACGCTTCATCAGAGGAAGATCGCCTTCCTCCAGCCTTCGAAACTGCACCTCCGGCATGTGATTGGAACTTCTGGCCATGCTGGCGTCTCCCGCCGAAGCGT
>JACCVC010000207.1 GCA_013698305.1 Chloroflexia bacterium | reverse complement strand
GTGCTTTCTCTTGAGTCGATATCGTCTGAGACGGTCGCTGCCGGCATCGAGTGGCTACAAGCCGAGCAAGATGCCAACGGCGTCGTGGTGATCGGCGCGAGCGCCGGTGGAGGCGGGGCGCTATCCGCCCTGGCAGAGGAGCCGGATGGCGTGGAAGGGTTGATCCTGCTTGGCGCCACTGGTGAAACGGAGGGTCTGGGAGAATACCCGAAGCTGTTCATCGCCAGTGAGGGTGAAGGCATGGCCGAGCGGCTTGAGGAGATGGCCGCTAACGCCCCCGGAGACGCGAATCGGGTTGAGATCATCCCTGGTGACGCGCATGCCCAAGCGACCTTCGACAATCCCGAAGGTGAGCAGTTACTGGGCGTGATCTTGACGTTCCTGGAGGAGGACGCCAGCTGGCCGGACGCTGACGGCACGCCAGTGGCATCGCCTACAGATTGAGGAAGTAACCGGCGAGGGTGAAGTAGATGATCAGCCCGGTGCCGTCGACGAAGCTGCTGATGAACGGCGCCGAGACGACCGCTGGGTCCACCCTGAGCTTGCTGAGCACGATCGGGATGATGGCCCCGATGGTCGCCGCCCAGGTGGTGAGGATCAGCACGGTGAAGCCAACGGTCAGGGCGATCTGCATGGTGCCTCCCGTCGCGAAATCGGCGCGGAGGAACATCAGCGCGCCCATCACCAGCCCCAACGCCAGACCCGTGATCGCCTCCTTGCCGACCACTCGCATCACATGGTGCGGTCGCACCTCCCCGACGGCCATCGCCCGGATGATGGTGGAGACGGTCTGGGAGCCGACGTTGCCGCCGGTGCCGATCAGGATCGGGATGAAGGCCGAGAGCAGGATCACCTGTTCGAGAATGTCCGAGTAGTTCTCCTGGATCGTGACCGTGAAGAACTGGGCGGCGAACAGCACCAGTAGCCAGACGATGCGCTTTCGGAACAGGAGAAACGGCGAAGCGTGGAGGTAGGGCACCGCCAGCGGTTGCGAGCCTCCGAGCCGCTCGATGTCCTCGGTTGCTTCCTCTTCGAGGATGTCGGCGACGTCGTCTGCGGTGATGATGCCGAGCAACTTGTTGTCGCGGTCGACCACCGGCAGCGCCATCAGATCGAGATCGGTGACGATTCGTGCCGCTTCCTCCTGGTCGAGATCGACGGGAACGGTGATGACGTCGGCGGACATGAGGTCGCCGACCAGGGCGTCGGAACGGCTGAGCACCAGCCGATGCAGCGGCAGCACGCCGAGCAGCGCCTCGTCCTCCCGGGATACGACGTAGACGTAGTTGATGGTTTCAGCTTCCTCGGCGACCCGGCGCAGCGCCTCAACGGTCTCGTAGGCGCTTAGGTCGGGGAAGACCGCGACATACTCCGGGGTCATGATGCCACCGGCGCTGTCGGGCGCGTAGGCCATAAGCTCGCGAATCTCCGCGGCCTCGTCGGGCTCCATCGCGCGCAGGACAGTCTCGGCGTTGGCGGGATCTTCCCGCTCCATCTCGGTGAAGATCTCGGTGGACTCCTAATCAAAAAAAAAAAAGAGGATGTCCGCTGCCTGTGCGGCCGACATTCGCATCAGGATGCGCGCGGCGTCGAGATCGTCAAGGCGGCCTAGCAGAATCGAAAGGGACTCATCGCCAAGGAAGCTGAACAGGCGACTGAGCTCGTTGGCCGTCAGGTCTTCGAGCAGAGCAAGCGCATCCTCCTCGAGCATGCGGAAGGCCAGTGCGCGGGCGCGGTCGGCGTCGCGGTCGGCGATGGCGGACCGGATCCGGATGAGCAAGGTCGGGACGTCATCGCGGTCGCTGCCGGGAGGATCGTTGGGATGGCGGGTTTGAGTGTCGTTCATGACATCAGCCTCGCGGGATCACGATGCCCCGGTATCGGTCCGTAGCACGTTCCATGACAAAAGCACAGGGGAATCCCTGTCACCTTGGGTTATTGGGGAGGGTCGCTCCGCCCAATCGCCGCCCTGGCGAGGCTGATGATTCGATGCCTGGCGCCGCGTCGGCGGCTCGCCTCGACGGCGGGGAGTGTGGTCAGATTCGCCTCCCGATTCTGGATCGCTTCCAGCGGTGGGCGTGGCGATGCCGATTGTGCGGATCTGACAACCGGTACCGATCGCACGACGGGGGTGCCGTTGTCTCGATCGATGTAGTAGCGAACGGGCTTTTGGGAGTTTGGCATTGATGCACCGCCTTGTGATGCGCGCGATATGGTAATCGTGCGCACATGCCCCGGTCGACTGCCGGAGCGCGGTGCTGAGGTCAGCGGCGGCGTCGGATCGGTCGGAACCGGGATCGTACAGGTTGATGATTCCCAGGACTACCAGCGTCCAACGAGAAGCCTTTCATGAAACAGAACGGGGAGTACAAGCCTCGACCCGCGCCAAACCGCCCTTTGCAAGCGAGGGCTGCCACGCTCCATACTAGCGCCGAACTCAAGCTCTCGTCAATCAAAGTATGGTCTTGTCGCTGCTAACCTCACCCGATCATTTTGTGGACAGATTCTCGCCCGGTGCGACAATCGTTGAGACGATTTCAACGTCAACGCTGACGGAGTTGGGCGGATATCATGTGGGGTGGCATCGATGACCGGGTATGAGGTTGACAGGTTCGACCACGATCGGGTGCTGGC
>JACCVC010000201.1 GCA_013698305.1 Chloroflexia bacterium | reverse complement strand
ATCCCCGCCTTCGTCGTCGTCGGCATCTTCCAGTTCACCAACATCTGGAACGACTTCCTGTTCGGGCTGACGATCATCACCAACCCCCGCAGCCAGCCCATCACCGTGGCGCTCAACAACCTCAGCGGCGGATTCGCGGTCGAATGGAACGTGCTGATGGCGGGCGCCGTCATCGCCGCGCTGCCGACCGCGATCATCTACATCCTGCTCGGTCGGTTCTTCATTCGCGGGATGCTGGCCGGCTCGATGAAGGGGTAATATGGCCATCAACATGATCGTGCCCCAAGAATGCGTAGGAGCCAGTTTTCGAGATGACGACGATGACGATTGACCAGGCCAAAGACCATCTTTTCCGAGCTTCTCGCCAAGGCCGCCGACGGCGAATACGCTGTCGGCAGAAAGGATGTCCGCGCCACAAAGAAGCCTTGCGCCGATGGCAGGTATGCCGGGCTGATTGACGTGAAGTACGCCGTCAGGCGGTCGAAATCCTGACGAGTCGCTGCGTCTACGGCTGCGACGCCATCCGCCTCTCCTGCTGCTTGCGCCATCCGTACCGGGTCATACCTCGCGGTTTGTACACGTTAAGCACCAGGATCACGAGTAATACGACCGTGCCGCCGACAGAATGAACCAACGTGCTCCCAAGTGCACTCAGACGGTCGCCAGAGGTCACCGGGTTCGCTGCGATATCTGCCAAGGAGCTGATTGTCTGCGTTTCCACCAGCAAGACGACAGTGGCCACAATGGTGAGCAAGAGTGAAATCAGCACCCAGTAGTGGCGGAACAGGCCCCATGTCGTCCCGAGTGACATGACAAGCCCGGTCAAAAGCGCGGCGAAGGCCAGCGGCACGATGACGTACCAGGCGATCATCTCCATCGCCAGATAGGCGGCCCGCAAGGTCTGAGCATCCTGGCCAGTCGCAGCGACCACGTCGAGAGCGATATATGCAGCGATCGCGCCAATCCAGCCGACCGAGGTCGTAACATGCACGGCAAGCGCAAACTTGCGGAGGCGAGGTGTCATGGTCATCGTGGATTGTCGCTCCCTACGGGCAGGCGGTAACCAGAGTCGCGGCCGGACGACGTGTGACCTTCAGTGACCGTGGAGGGCGGTGTGTGGTCTTCGATGACGCTGGTGGATGGCGTATCACCAGACGGTGCGTGTCGACCAGGGCCGTGGCCACCGCCACCGCTACCGCCGGTGAGCATCAGGGCGGCAATCAGCAGGACCACCACGAGGGCGATGATCCCAAACACCTTCACCCAGCGTGGTGTGCCGGGTCTCACGCCGGCGGCGTCTCCGGGATCACCGCTGGAATCGGGATTGGAGGACAAATCAGCCATCTGTGTAACCTCCTTCGTCGCGGGTGGTTGTTCCGTCATCATTGTGTTTCGAGGAGCGTGCAGCAGAAAGCATCATGGACTGGCCACGCAGCAGGGCCGCGCGACGGTAGACAAAGTCAGTCATGCGGTCCAGATACTCAGCGATAGCATTGATCTGGTGAGTATCGAAATCTTCCAGCAGCGCGAGCGCGTCTTGTTGCATTGGATCGAAGATGTCCTTCATATCCTGCATCCGCTTCGGCGCAGGGCAGAGAATCTGCTTGCGGCGGTCGTGTGGATCCGGTTCACGACAGAGGTATCCGGCGCGCTCCAACCGCGCAACCACACCGGTGACCGCGCCACTGGTCAGGCCAGTGATCGCAGCCAGCTCGCTGCCGGTCATCGCCCCGCGCTCACGCAGCAAGCCGAGGCACTTGTGATCCGTTGGGCCGAGTCCGAGGCGTTCGGCGACCGCGTGGTGAAACAACACCACCGCAGTGCTGTGTCGGGGTACAAGCCCCCTCACGATCTCCTCGGCCAATTCATCCTGACTCTCATTTGCAGATCCCATCGCACCAAATCACCCTTCCGTACAACCAAATTATCCTCATCGAATCACTTAGGCACTAAGCTAAATGATCAGGCAACTACTGTCAAGGCCACGGTCCGGCAGCAGTGCGCGATTTCCAACGGCAAGCAGGCCCGGATGGTCGTCGCCGGCGGCGGCTACCCCTTTACAGGACCAGCGATGCCAGAGCAGCCGACGCCTGTCTCTCTGCCGAGTTACCCATCGACGCCAGCAACGGTACTGGTATGATTAGCCGACCGACGCAAACGGTTGGGGCAATGGCGCCCGCGAGCGCAAGGATGCCGAGAATCTCGGCCCGGATTCGGGTCGAGCGTCCCGAACCGCGCCATGCGACTGGACAGACACGACCATCACGAATGGAGAATCGGAACCGATGACAGCCAACGGCGAACGCCCGCTTGTCTGCCGCGGTGTGCGAGGCGCGACCACTGCCTCGGCCAACACCGCCGAGGACATCCTCGAAGCGACCCAGGAGATGGTCACGGCGCTGATCGAGCTCAACGACCTCTCGTCGGACGACATCGCCAGCGCGATCTTCACCACCA
>JACCVC010000163.1 GCA_013698305.1 Chloroflexia bacterium | reverse complement strand
CCATGAAGATCAGGATCGAGGTGATCAGCGTCGACCAGGTGAAGATCGGCATTCGCATCAGCGTCACGCCGGGCGCTCGCATGTTGAGGATCGTGACGGTGAAGTTCAGGGCGCCGGCGACGGAGCTGACGCCGAGTATCTGGAGACCGAGCATCCAGAAATCGACCGCGCGAGTCGGGTTCCAGGAAGTGTCGGTCAGGGGCGAGTAGCCATACCAGCCCTGATTCGGCGCCTCGCCGAAAAACCAGCTGATATTGAGCAGGATGCCGCCCAGGAGGAATACCCAGAAGCTGAACGCGTTCAACCTCGGGAACGCAACGTCTCTCGCGCCGATCTGCAACGGCATGATGTAGTTGAAGAACGCCACGCTCAACGGCATGATCGCCAGGAAGATCATGGTGGTGCCGTGCATCGTGAACAGCTCGTTGTAGGTCGACTCGCTGACCAGACTGTTCTCCGGCCGCGCAAGCTGGGTACGGATGATCAGCGCCTCGAGCCCCCCCAGCAGGAAGAACGCGAAGGCGGAGACACCGTACAGGATGCCTATGCGCTTGTGGTCGACCGTCGTGATCCAGCTCCAGACGCTGGAATCGTATTTGGCCTTTGGTCGTTCCACCGTTGTGGTGGGTGTCGACTGTGCGATAGATGCCATCACTCGCTCCTGTCCGTCAGTCACTGGCGGGTGACCGCGGTCCATCCCGATACGTTCTTCGCACTAATCGTCAGCCGGTGTCGCCGCCGGCGAGGCCACCGGTGACCCGACTGACGATGCCCCAGAGGGCACATCCGGCGATTCGCCGATGACACACCCGCCTTCCGGTTGCAAACTGAAGAGGTACTCGTTGAGCTCCTGGATTTGCTGCTCGTCGAGGGTGCCTTCTTCAATCACTGTCGCCATGTAATTCTCGGGCTTGACGGCGCCGGGATCGTGCAGCCACAGCGCCATGTTCTCCGGGTTGTTGATCAGCATTCCAGCGGCGATCGTCTCACGACAGGCGAGATTGGTCAGGTCCGGACCGTTCGTTCGTGGGGCTTCGATTCCCTGAATGGCGGCGCTGCTCTCCAGTCCGTTAACCTGATGACAGGCCAGACAGACGCTGAAGATCTCCGGGGCGCGAGTCACGCCTTCCGGCAATTCGGCATCCGGGTTGGTGGTGCCGACGTTGCCGGCGCGCATCGTGTTGATCCAGGTGTAGAACTCGTTCTCCGGCACCGCAACGATCTTGAACCGCATCCAGGCGTGCTGCGCGCCGCAGAACTCGGCGCACTCGCCATAGTAGACACCCGGCTCGTCAGCGGTGATCGAGAGCCGGTTGACGTGGCCGGGCATGACGTCGAGCTTGCCGGACAGCCTCGGCACCCAGAAGGAGTGGATCACGTTGTTGGATTGCAGGTTAAAGACGACGTTCTTGCCGACCGGCACCACGATCTCGTTGGCGGTCCAGACATCGAGGTCCTCGCCGCGCTCGTCTTCGCCATAGTTGACTTCCCACCACCACTGCTTGCCGTAGACATCGACCTCAAGGTCGCCATTCTGGGCGGCGGCGTCGAAGTCGTAGAGCGTGGTGATCGTCGGGATCAGGATGATCAGCAGCACCACCGCCGGGATCACGGTCCAGGTGATCTCCAGCCGGGTGTTGCCGTGGATCTGGGCGGGCCGCCGCCTGGCGAAGCGGGTGCGGCGGAAGCGCAGCGCGGTATAGACAATCGCGAACTGCACGCCGACGAAGACCACCAGCGCCAGCCAGAACACCAGCTTGTACAGCGACTGGATGCTCTCCGCCGTCGGGGACGCCGGGCTCGTCGTGGTATACGGCTTCTCCACCTCGGGACCGCATGCCGCGAGGATCGTGAGCGCCACGATCGCCAACCCACCGAAGGTCAGCACCCTGCGCATGATCCCTCGCCGGCTCGTGGTCGGTCGGGCGGATTGCGCCATCCCGTCGTCGCTCGGCCCGTTCATACTGCCTCCCCACACCGCGTCTGGTGTACCAGACTGTTCAGCTCAATACCCATATGCGGCAACGCAGCGGTAAATCACCGCACTGTGACGCCTTGAGTCGCTACCTGTGTATGCTACCCGACTTTCGTTCCCGTTGTGCATATGCCGAGAGCGAAATAGGAAAACAGTGCCGTATTCGCCTGCCACATGCGCGGCGCGTTCTGGCTTCGGTTACTGGCTGAACGTATACCGAAGTCGGGCGCGCGCCGTCAAGGCGAATCAGTCCGCGTTTTCCATGCGGATCCTGGGTGAACATGGCTATACTTGCTATGGAGAGATTGAGCTACGACGGCATTGATCCAATGGCAACGAGCGGCCTGATTGGCGGAACCGTTCGTCTGGTCGTGTACATCCCTATCCCATCGTGTCGCCCATGAGGTGTCCCCCGTGCATAGCCCGAGATTTGCGCCCCGAGCAACAGGACTGACGATTCTCGGCATCGGGATGATGCTGATGATGCTCGCGCTGCTTGCCGACGTGATCGGCGTTGGCGGGGGCGAGGGATTCGGCTATCAGCAGTTGATCGTGCTGATCATCGGCGTGGTGCTGACGCTTGGCGGCGGCGCAATAATAGTGCAGGCAAGTTCATCCACCACTCCCACTGGCAACGACTATCGTCCCGACGTGGACACGTAGCCCGACCCACCTCCTGTCGATCCGGCGATCACGTAGGGACCTAAGGATCATCCGTCGCCTGTCAGTGTCCGGTTCACCCTCCGGAGTATGATTACCGCTATCGCGACCTGTCTCGGGAGCGTTCGTTTTCCGTCAGGTTGATATACTGTGCGCCCATACCGGGCAAGGAGAACAGTTCCCTTCCATGACTACCGCTCCAGCGACAAAGGCCATGGCCGAACAACCCATCGGCGTCATCGCCCAGGAAGAAGCCGCCGCCGCCAGCGCCATCCGGGACGCCGCGATCGCCATCGGGCTCGATCCCGGCGCCCGCCCGGTCGGTCTGCGGCCATTGCCGTTCTCCGGCGCCTGGGGCAGCGCCTCGACCATCGCCCGGATGCTGGCCAGCAATGTCGTCTCCGCCGAGCTGGAAGCCGCGGGCAAGCTGGAGGGTCTGGGCAAGAAGCAGGCCAAACAGTTCGTCAACGATGGCGTCAACAGCCGCGCCCAGGAGCTGGCCGAAGCCATCGCCGACCATGTGCGCGAGAGCGGTCGATTCGCCACGGTCGAGGCCGTCAACGGGTACATCAATATCTCCTACGACGCGCTGTCCGTCGCCCGGAGGCTGCTGCACGAGGTGCTCCGGCAAGACGATACCTACGGCCACGCGCCGGAAGCGACGCACCCCGGTCGGATCATGATCGAGCACTCGCAGCTCAACACCCACAAGGCGGCGCACGTCGGCCACCTCCGCAACGTCTGTCTCGGCGTGGCGGTGACGAATATTGCCCGGGCGGCTGGCTACACGATCATGCCGACCACCTACATCGGCGACATCGGGCGGCACGTGATCCAGTGCCTGTGGTGCTACCGCGAGTTCCATCAGGGAGAGGAGCCGCACCGCAAGGGATCGCGCGGACGCTGGCTAGGCGACATCTACGCCGAGTCGTCCGCCCGGCTCACGTTTCGGAAGAGCGTGCTGGCGTTCCTCGATCGCGTCATACAGGAGAACATCGTCTTCGTCGAGGCGATTGACCGGATGCTCAAGAAGCTGTGGGCTGATCACAACGAGAGCGAGGACATCGCCTACCTGCTCGGCTGCGTCTCCAACCAGAAGGCGATCGACCCGGCGGTGTTCGTCGACGACACGGTGATGGTGAAATTCTGGCCGATCATTGGCGAACAGCTGACGCAGGAGCGTGACGCGCCCCCGCCGGAACCCGATGACACCGCCGGGACCGTGACACCGGAGGGCGAAGACCAGCCCGAGACCATGTCCCCCGAGGAGCGCGTCGAGGAATGGGCGCGGCTGAACGCGACCATGGCCGACTGGTGGCCACAATCGGCGACGTGGGAACAGGAGATCAAGGACACGTTCCAGCTGTGGGAGCAGAAAGACCCGGAGTTCGTCGCCCTGTGGGAGAAGACCCGCGAGTGGAGCATGATCGAGTTGCGGGAGATCTTCGACGAGTTCGGCGCGACCTTCGACGAATGGTTCTGCGAGAGCGGCGTCGAGGATGCCGGGCGGAAGATCGTCAGGGACCTGCTGGAGGAGGGCATCGCCGAGATCAGCGAGGGCCTGCCGGTCGTCAAGATCGACGAGAAGCTCGGGCTGGAGACGGAAACCTATCGGACGATGCCGATCCTGCGGTCCGACGGCACCACGCTCTACAGCACCAAGGACCTGGCGCTGACCCGCATGAAGTTCGTCGACTACGGGGTCGACACCGCGGTGTGGGTGGTCGATGTGCGGCAATCGCTCTACTTCGACCAGATCTCGAAGATCCTGGAAATCTCGGGCTTCGCGCAGGCCGCCAACACGATCCACCTCGGCTACGAGTTCGTGGCGCTGCCGACCGGGACGATCTCGTCGCGCAAGGGCAATGCCCCGATGCTGGAGGATGTGCGCGGCCTGATGCTGGATCGCGCCGCCAGGGTGATCGAGCAGAAGAACCCGCAGATGGACCGGGCGGCGCGGGAGAAGGTTGCCTGGCAGGTCGGCATCGGCGCGATCAAGTACACGATGCTGGCGCGGGACAGCAACAAGGTGATCGTGTTCGACCCGGAAGAGGCGCTGTCGTTCGATGGCCACGCCGCGCCTTACATCCAGTACGCCCACGCCCGCGCCTGCCGGATTCTGGAACATGCCGGGTGGGACACCGCCGCCGCCAACGCGGCGGTCGAGACAATCGACCTGCCCGAACCCGCGCCGGAGGAACTGTCGCTGTTGCAGACGATCTCCGACTTCCCGGCGGTCGTGCAGCGGGCCGGCGCGGAATACCGACCGTTGTACCTCACCAACTACGTTTATGATCTCTCGAAGACGTTCAACGACTTCTACCACGCCTGCCCGGTGTTGAGGTCCGATGAACCCGTGAAGACCGCACGGCTCACCCTGGTCGCCGCCACGCGCGTGACGCTCCGCAATGGACTCGCGCTGCTGGGCATCAATGCCCCGGAAGAAATGTAACCGCCATGCCCCTGGAATCCACCCGCAATCGTTTGACCGTCGCGCCCTTTTGCCCGATCGTCGCCCCGCTGTGGCTCGGCGCCGAGCGCCCCGGCGCGGACCGTGGCGCCGAGGCGCTCCTGGGCGCGTTCCGTAACCGCTGGACACTGGAACGTGTCGGCGACCACTTCGACCGCCTCCTGGACGCCGTTGAGCTGGAGATCGATGTCCCGCAGCACGCCGGCCAGCGCATCGATCAGAGAAACCTGGCGTTTCAGGAGCCAATCCGCGCTGCCGCGCATCGTCATGCTGATCTTGTCAGCGCCACCATCAAGCGCGGCGAACTCGCCCTCACCCTCGGTGGCGACCACGCGCTCGGGTTCGGCAGCCTCACCGGCGCCGCCAGGGCGAGCGAGCGCACCGGCGTGATCTGGATCGACACGCACCCTGATCTCAACACCCCTGCATCCAGCCCAACTGGTC
>JACCVC010000149.1 GCA_013698305.1 Chloroflexia bacterium | reverse complement strand
GTCCTTTGAGGTTCTTCAATGCCTTGGCAAGCGCATCAATGTCGACTCGACCGCCGTGTGCGGGAACTGTTAGAACGGATCGTCGCCCCAACCCAAGGTTGCCGAGTGCCTTGCGGGCACTTGCATGGATCGCCGTACTAGAGACGACCGGGATGGGAGGCTGGCCGCCAAGACCGTCTTCCGCCGCATTGAACCCGAGTAACTCGGACGCCCATTGGCGCGCTGCAGCAAGGCCAACGAGGTTGCTCATCGTTGCGCCGCTGGTTATCATCCCTTGCCAGTCAGGCGGGAGATAAAACAACTCCTTCAGCCAGCCGATTACAACGAGCTCGGTCTGGGCAGCGGCCGGACTCATCGACCAGATACCACCGTTTTGGTCGATAGCGCTTGCCAGCCAGTCCCCGCCGAGCGCGGCTGGCAGCGCTCCGCCAGTGACGAAACCGAAGTAGCGCGGCCCGGAGGAGGAGACAATGCCCCGCTCGGCGCGTTCCATCCATTCGCTGATTGCTTCGTCGGGGGCGATGCCAGAGTCGGGGAGCGGCTCGTCCAACAGGATCGACATCTCATTGGGAGTGGCGCCAGCGTTGATCGACCGGTTCGCGAGAGTCCCGAGGTAGGATTCTGCGATCTCCACTGCCTTCCGAACGGCCCTTAGGGAAGATTCAGTCTGCGGGAGTCGATCAGATAGCGTCATGATATATTCCTCATTGGCGCGGTTTGGCAACAATCCCATACGACTTGTAGACCGGAAGATTCTGTGCCGTGCCGGAACTCCAATCGGCTACGTAGCGAATGCCACAATGATCGCGATCGTGTGGCGAAACGCTACGCGCGACGCCAAGTCAGGCACCGATGCAGTCTTTCGGTCAACAACGACCTACACCGCCGTCAGGGTGATCATCGGCTTGTAGGCGTTTTCCGCTTCTGGCTCTTCATCGTAGATGCCGTTCTGGCGGTCCTGAACGACGGCATTGATCTCGTCGGTAAGCTCCTGGAGCATGTCCTCTTCCAGCACGGTCTTGACGATCTTGCCCTTGCGAAAGATGACGCCCTTGCCGTTGCCGGCGGCGAGGCCCACATCGGCGTCTCGCGCCTCGCCGGGACCATTCACCACGCAGCCCATCACGGCGACGCGGATCGGCTCGTCGACCTTCTCCAGCACCTCATCGACCTGGGCCGCGAGCGTGAACAGGTCGACCTCAACCCGGCCACACGTCGGGCAGGCTATCATGGTCGCGCCCTTTTGCCGCAGCTCCAGGCTCTTGAGAATCTCGTAGCCGACGAAGACCTCTTCCTTGGGGTCTGTCGTCAGCGAAACGCGGATCGTGTCGCCGATGCCGAGCGCAAGCAAGGTGCCGATGCCAACGGCGCTGCGGACGCTGCCCGCTCGCGGCGTGCCGGCCTCGGTGACGCCTAGGTGGAGCGGGTAGTCGTTGTCGAGGCGGGCGAAGCGCTGGTATGCCTCCAGCAACACCGGCACCTCGAACGCCTTGAGGCTGACCTTGGTGTCGTAGAAATCGAGGTCTTCCAGGATCTGGATGTGCCCGAGCGCCGATCGCACCAGCCACTCCGCCCGGAGCTGGACCTGGGTGGCGTTCTGCTGGGCCATCTCGTCCACAAACTCTTCGGTCATCGGCGCGACGGAGCCGAAGTTGACGCCGATCCGGATCGGGACTCCGCGCTCCTTCGCCTTGGCGACGACCTCGCGGACATCCTCGGTCTTGCGGATGTTGCCGGGGTTGAGCCGGAGCCCGTGGATGCCGGCGTCGAGCGCCTTAAGCGCAAGAGTGTGCTCGAAGTGGATGTCGGCGATCAGCGGAACAGCGGCGTAGGGGACGATGTCGGGCAGCGCCGCCGCGGCCTTGCGGTCGGGGACGGCGATGCGGACGATCTCGCAGCCGACGTCGGCGAGGTCCTTAATTTGGGCGAGCGTGGCGGCGGGATCACGGGTGTCGGCGGTTGCCATCGACTGGACGCGGATCGGGTTCTGGCCGCCGATCTCGACGCCGCCGACATTGAGCACGCGAGTCTTACGCCTTGGGGCGAGCAGGGACATGGGTTGGGAATTCCTCTCATCAAGTGCGCACGAAACCGAATGTTCGAAATCAACCCGTGCGGCACGGGCAAACACAGGGTCTGCCCCTACATAATGGTACGACGTTTGAGGCGTGCAGGATGTTATCGATATGCCAAGGGATGTCAGCAGTGGTTACGGCAGGATCGAATCTCCGTCGATGATGCGACCGACGTCGTTGAAGGCCACGAAGAACATCAGCGCCAGCAACAGCGCCAGTCCCGCCAGGTGGATGAGACCTTCCTTTTCGGGCGGAACACGCTTGCCGCCGCGCAGGATCTCGACGATCACGAACACCAGGCGACCGCCATCAAGCGCCGGGATCGGCAGCAGGTTCAGAAGGCCCAGGCCGACCGAGATCACCATGAGGATGTTGCCGATCCAGAACCAGACCGGAAGGCTCGACTCCGTGATCACCTCCGAGGTCAACTGACCCATCCCCACCGGACCGGCGAAATCGTCCGGATCAGGAGCGCTGGTGAACGTCTCGCGCAGTCCTTCCAGTGTGCCGGTGAGCAGGAACCAGAACTGGTCCAGCCCTTCGGGGATGACCTCGCCCACCGGGACGCTGTCGAAGGCGCGGTTCGACCGGGTTTCGGCCCCTGCAAGCTGCTGCCAGGGCTCCAGGAAGGCGTTGGCGCCGATGAGGGCCAGTGGGTTCTCTTCCTCGCCGATCTTTGGCACGGTCAGCGAGACCTCGATTTCTCGACCCTCGCGCTCAACGACCACGGGAACCTCGGCGCCCGACGCTTCTTGCAGAGACGTCAACAGTGAGTCCGCGTCGGTGAGCGGCGTGCCGTCGATGGAGCGAATGCGATCGCCAGCGTAGAGCAGGGCGTCAGACGCGGGGGAGTCCTGCGCGACCTCCGTCAGCTCGATCGTCGCGTCGCGCAGTTCGAGCGTGGTCGCGACCTGCTCTCCATTGCGCTCCACGGTCACGTCGACTGCGCCGCCCGCCGCCGCGTCGAGCATGGAGCTGGCCTGGGCGACGGATTCGATCTGTTCTCCGTTGACGGCAATGATGTCATCACCGGAAAGCCAGCCAGCGTCGGCGGCAGGCGAAGCCGGTTCGACTGAACCGACGCTGATATCCGAGAGATACGCCTCGATGATGAGGACGCCGGTCGCGCCCTGACCGACGGGGGGATTCTCCCGCGGAGTGATGGAGGTCTCGACCTGCTCGCCACCACGAAGGACAGTGATGGGTGTCTCGCTTCCGGCACTCGCATCGAGCGCCGCGGTCAGATTCGCCCGCCCGTCGATGTCCTCTCCATCGACGGCAAAGATCGCGTCACCTGGTTGCCAGCCCGCCTCGGCGGCGGGGGAGTCTGGCTCCACCTGATTGATGTAGATCCGCGTCGTATCGGTGGGAACGCCCTGAGAGGCAACGAGGACGATGGAGATGACGACAGCGGCCAGCAGGTTGGCGCTGGAGCCTGCGATCAGGAAGAAACCGCGTGCGAGCGGTCCCTTGGCATTCATCGAGCCGGGATCGAAGTCCTGCCCGTCCTCGCCCTTGACGCGGACGAACCCTCCGAGCGGAATCCAGTTCAGTGACCACAGCACGTTCTTCCAGCGCCACCCCTTTGCGCGAGGAGGGATGCCGATGCCGAACTCCTCGACCTTGATGCCGACGGAGCGAGCGGCAAAGAAGTGCCCGAATTCGTGCGCGAGGATGATGATGGCCAGCATCGGAATGATGAGCAATCCGGGGAAAAGGCCGTCGGGAATATCTGGCACAGGTGGGGGAACTCCAGTATGCAATGAAGGGTGAAGCGGTCGCAGCCGACGGGACCATGTTGGGGGTACATGCTCTCCACGACTCTGCGCACAAGCGTACCGCACCAGCTTGCCAAGTTGGTTGCAACTTGCCCCGTTATGGGCAGTCCGCCATGCTAGAATGCCACGTCTGGAGCCAGCGCCGACGTGCCATATCTCTCGAGAAACGCGCAGGTATGGATACTGCGCGCGGCACGGAGTCGAGACTGCTACGACGAGATTCTTTGGGCGGTAATGGAGCCGCCTGTGTGAACCATGGTCAGGAGCATGCCGCATGATCGTCGGGATTCCCAAGGAAGTGAAAGACCGCGAGAACCGGGTGTCCGCCACCCCGGCGGCGGTGAATGAATACGTCGCACACGGTCATGACGTGATCGTGGAGCGGTCTGCCGGCCTCGGCAGCGGTTTCTCCGACGCGGAGTACGTGGCAGAGGGGGCCAGGCTGGTCGAGCGCCACGAGGATGTCTTCGCGGAAGCCGACATGATCGTGAAGGTGAAGGAACCGGTCGCGAGCGAATACAGCCTGCTTCGACCGGGGCAGATTCTTTACACCTATCTTCATCTCGCCGCCGATGAACCACTCACTCGCGCCCTGATTGACAACAAGGTCTCGGCAATCGCCTATGAGACGGTGCAACTGCCCAACCGGACGCTGCCGCTGCTGACCCCGATGAGCGAGGTCGCTGGACGGATGTCGGTCCAGGTCGGGGCGCACTATCTGGAACGGACTCACGGCGGCGTCGGCACGCTGCTGGGCGGAGTTCCCGGCGTCCCTGGCGCCGAGGTGGTCGTGATCGGCGGGGGAGTAGTCGGCACCAACGCTGCCAGGATCGCGCTCGGCATGGGCGCGAACGTCACCATCGTCGATCTGAACATTGAGCGGTTGCGTTACCTGGATGACGTCCTGCATGACCGGGTTCACACGCTCGCTTCGAGTCGGAAGTCGATTGCTGATGCCGTTGCCAGAGCGGACCTGGTGATCGGCTCGGTATTGATCCCCGGCGCACGCGCGCCCAAACTGGTGACGGCGGACATGGTCGAGAACATGACGTCTGGGTCCGTGATGGTCGACGTCGCGATTGACCAAGGCGGGTGCTTCGAGACATCCAGGCCGACCTCCCACAGCGACCCGACCTACCTGGTCAACGGTGTGGTGCATTATTGCGTCACCAACATGCCGGGCGCCGTGCCTCGCACCAGCACCCTCGCGCTCTCCAGCGTCACGACGCCGTACGGACTGAAGCTGGCTGACCGGGGCTTGGCCGGGGCGGTGGAGTCCGACATCAGCCTGGCGCTGGGGGTCAACGTCTTCGACGGGCATGTGACCTGCGCCGGGGTGGCCGAGGCGTTCAGCTTGCCTCATGTCTCACTTGAGCAGGCAATGGGTGACATGGGATAGCATTTGCGGTTAGTATTTATTGTCGAGGTGATTGATTCGCGCTGCTTCGTTGAGCGGCGCTCGAACATGGCGTGTGGTGACCACTTTCGATCTTGCACACCGGTGGAAAGGATGACAGGCGCATGGATGCCCGAATAGCGGCATTTCTGGAGTATCTGGGCAGGGATCGCGCGTTCTCTGACAACACGATCTCCGCATATCGAAATGACCTTAATCAGTTGGCGAAGTATCTTGCCAATCCTCCGGAGCAGAGCGACCTCGCGCCGGTACGTGACATAGGCGGGCTGAGCGACGACCACCTGCGGGCATATTCCGAACATCTGGGCCAGCAGGGATACGCCTCGTCAACGGTTGCCCGGAAGATGGCGGCGTTGAAGTCATTTACCAACTACCTGCATCGTCAGGGCGAAACCGCGGAAGTGTTGGGTCGGGACATCATCGTGCCGAGGGTCAAGAAAGCCAAGCCACGCTCGATCTCGACGGGCGATGTAGAGAAACTGATTGAGGCCCCTTCGACTTCAGGTCCGGTTCGCCCGGAACAGCAACGTGATCATGCGATGCTGGAGTTGCTCTATGCCTCCGGGCTGCGGGTGAGCGAGCTAGTGTCGCTCGACGTCGAGCATATCGACATCGAGGGCCAGACGATTGCGCTCGATGGACGCCGGGGCGAACGGCGCACGGTGCCGCTCGCCGAACGTTGCATCCCCGCGCTGACCGCATGGATGTCCGAATCGCGCGGCATCATCGCCAACCGCGATGAGACGGCTCTGTTCGTCAATCACCGTGGCAATCGTCTCACGCGGCAGGGATTTTGGCTGATCCTCAAGTCTCATGCCCAGCGAGCAGGCATCGCCTCGATCACGCCTCACACCCTCCGCCACTCGTTTGCCGCGCACTCGATTGAGCAGGGCATGGACCTGAATGAACTTCAGCAGCGGCTGGGTCACGTCAGCAATGTGACGACGCAGGTGTACCAGCGGATGCACAATGAGCTCTACGGCGTCGCCGAAGACGATGAAGAGGATGCCGGACTCAACGCCGTCATGCGGGAGATGGTGGCGGTGGAGCGCGAGAGCGCGGGAGTCGACCGGTAATGGCGGAGCAGACCCGAGCGCGCGCCGCAACAATGGAGAAGATCGTCGCGCTGGCCAAACGGCGAGGCTTCGTCTATCCCGGCTCGGACATCTACGGTGGGCTGGCAAACACGTGGGACATGGGACCGCTCGGCGCTGAGCTGAAAAACAACATCAAGCAGCTTTGGTGGCGGACCTTTGTCCAGCGGCGCCGCGACATGGTCGGGCTGGACGCGACGATCCTTATGCACCCGCGGGTGTGGGAAGCGTCGGGCCACGTTGTCAATTTCAATGACCCGCTGGTCGACTGCAAGACGTGCAAGTCCCGGTTCCGGGCGGATCACCTGCTGGAGGACAAGTTCGGGCGGGACGATGCCGCGGCGCTGTCTCCGGAGGAGATGTCCGCGCTGTTGCGGGAGGCGAACATCGCCTGCCCGCACTGTGGCAACCGGACGCTGACCGACGCCCGCCAGTTCAACATGATGTTCCGGACCACGATCGGCCCGGTGTCGGAGACCGGCACCGAGGTCTATCTGCGTCCCGAAACGGCCCAGGGGATTTTCGTCCAGTACAAGAACATCATGCAGACCTCGCGGGTGAAGCTGCCGTTCGGCGTGGGGCAGATCGGCAAGTCGTTCCGCAACGAGATCACGCCTGGCAATTTCATCTTCCGGGTGCTCGAGCTGGAGCAGATGGAGATCGAATACTTCATCCGCGAGGCGGAATGGGAGCAACAGTTTGATGGCTGGCGGGACGCGATAAGCGCCTGGGTGGACATGATCGGGCTGGATCGTGACCTCGTGCGCATTCGCGAGCACGACGCCGGTGAGTTGTCTCACTACTCGAAGCGCACCGTGGATTTCGAGTACAACTTCCCCGGCCCGATGGGCTGGAAGGAGTTGTACGGGCTGGCCTACCGGACCGACTTCGACCTGCGCCAGCACCAGGAAACCAGCGGCGTCGATCTCACGTATTTCGATCAGGAGAGCCGGGAACGGTTCCTGCCGCATGTGATCGAGCCGACCTTCGGCGTCGAGCGCTCATTCCTCACCGTCCTGCTCAATGCCTACGACGAGGAGGCGACGACCGACGTCAATGGCAAGGAAGACATTCGGGTTGTGTTGCACCTTGCGCCTCGCCTCGCGCCGATGAAAGCGGCTATCCTTCCGCTGGCGAAGAAGCCGGAACTGACGTCGGTGGCGTGGGGGTTGTACGAGACACTCCAGGCTGAGCTTGGGTTGATGATCGACTACGACGAGACGTCCAACATCGGCAAGCGGTATCGTCGCCAGGACGAGATCGGCACGCCGTTCTGCGTCACGGTTGATTTCGACACGCTTGACGATGGCGCGGTGACGATCCGGGACCGCGATTCCATGGACCAGGTGCGAGTCGGTCGGGGCGAGGTCAGTCAGTGGCTGAGGGAACAGATCAACGTCTGAGGTTTAATACCGACAATCGCGTAGCGTAGGGACCGACTGACCTCGGACACAAGGTCCGAGTCTACAGGTGTCGGTCCGGTTTGCACCTTGCGCGAACACAATGATGAATCCGAGGGAATTTGAGCAATATGGCGAACAACGACGCAACAGTAGGCAATGAATCAGAGGGCCGCTATCGGCAGCGGCGCGAGCGCCGACCGGACATGGTCAAGCGGCGCCGGGACCGTCGGCGCGAGCAGTTCAACAAGGAACGGCGGAATTGGCTCATCATCCGGGTGGCAGCAGCGGCGATCGTGGTCCTCGTGCTGCTCGGCGCGGCATGGTGGGGCTTCCGGCAGTGGGAGCAGTATCAGGTCAGCAGTGACGTCACGACCTACTTCGATCTTGACGACTACTCCATCGATCACCGCGAGGGCGAGCTACTCTACGAGCAGATCCCGCCTGTTGGCGGTCCGCACAACGGCGCCTGGCAGAACTGCGGGTTCTACAGCGAGCCGATCTATAACTACCATGGCGTCCACTCACTCGAGCATGGCGCGGTCTGGCTCACCTATGACCCCGAGCTACCGCAAGAGGACATTGACCGGCTTGAAGAGTTGGCGAACCAGAGCTACGTCCTGGTGAGTCCGTATCCTGGCCTCGAGCATCCCGTGGTGGGATCCGTTTGGGGCAAACAGATCGAGTTCGATGGCGCCGACGATGACCGGATCGAGCCGTTCATCCGCGCGTATCGGACCAATCCAGATAACACGCCCGAGCCGGGCGCGATCTGTTTCGGAAACGTCGACTACACAGTCGACGAGGGCTATACGCTGCAAACCGAGCCTGCGATTATCTCCGGTCCGCCGGAAGAGGTCGCGGCAGCCGAAGCTGCCGCGGAAGCGACGCCGGGCGCGGACTCCTCCACGCCGGAGTCGAATGACGGCGAAGGATAGGGAACGTGGCAAGGTCTCCACGCCTGGGAAACGGTAGCGCCGGGCAGAAGGTCGCGGCAATCGGCCTTATCGCGGTCACCTTGCTGCTGGTTGGCGGCTCGATCCTGTACTCGGCGCTGCGCGACACCACGCCGGGCGAGAACTCGGCGGAGGCCGGGTTCCTGCGTGACATGCAGGTCCATCACACCCAGGCGGTCATCATGGCCGATACCATCCGGTTTCGGACCGAGGACGACCAGATCATGGCGATGGCGACCGATATCGCCTTCGCCCAGATGTCACAGATCGGCACGATGAGCGGCTTCCTGCAACTTTGGGATCTCGATCCCACCGGCGAAGAGCCAGCGATGGCGTGGATGGGTCATCCGACGACGGGGTTGATGCCCGGCATGGCGACCGATGAGGAACTCGACCAACTCAGCACCTTGCCTGTTGCAGAGGCGGAAGTGTTGTTCCTTCAATTGATGAACCGCCATCACTACGCCGGCGTTGAGATGGCGCAGGAAGGGATCAACCTCGGCGATCAGGAAGATGTCGCGCAACTGGCAGAGGGGATGATACGGGTGCAGGATGCCGAGATCGAGGTTATGAACATCCTGCTCTCGGAGCGTGGTGCCGATCCGATCACCCACGACGACGTCGAGTTGCAACCCGACCACGAATACGAGGGATAGGCGGCGACGCGCGTACGGTCCGGCACACATCGTCTCCAAGGAAATAGCGTGTCCAGCAGCCCCGCACCTAGGTGTGCGGAATGGTCATAATATGATTATGATGGATAGACACTGCTCGCCCCTGATTCTAACGGTCCCCGGGCACCTCGGTCCGGGGCTACGAGTTACCCGGCAACCCGACGCGGATCTCCTTGCGATGTTCTGCGTCATACTCCGGCGACGCCTCCGCGATCGCTGTTAGTCCGTCACGCTCCAGGGCGATCACCAACTCGGTCAGCCACGGCAGATCGGTTGGCGCGAACTCCGGCTTGACCATCGGCCCTAGCTCCATCAGGCCGATGGAGTGTTCCTCACGATCCCGCAGCACGTCCATGATCCGGCCCCGGAAGTAGCGGTTTGACTGCTGGAACGGGATCGCCGTCCCTCGCGATGCGAGTCGCGTCCTTGCCTGAT